>DASXZC010000722.1:0-12370 GCA_036502165.1 Bryobacteraceae bacterium | reverse complement strand
TCCAACGCAACTTCGACTACCACGAGCGCAACGATAACGGCCAGGGCATCAGCACCTCGCCTGTCTACCAGGTTGGCCGCAACAACTTCATCGACTATTCGGCAGTCGATTCCGCCATCCCCAATCTGCCGACGAGTCAGTACAGCACGTTCAACACCTACTATTCGTACATCCTCGGATTGGTCGATCAGCCGCAGCAATTGTTCACCCGCAGCGGCGCGAACTTGAATCTGAATCCAGCCGGAACGCCGATGTACGACAAGAGCACCATCGACTTCTACAACCTCTACCTCACGGACTCCTGGCACATCAAGCCGAGCTTGACCCTGACCTACGGCCTTAGCTACACCGTCGAAATGCCTCCTGTCGAGCAGAACGGCAAACAGGTTGAAATGGTCGACACATCCGGCCATCCGATCGCAATGACTGATTACTTCGCCACCAAAGCATCCATGGCGGAACAGGGCCAAGTCTACAACCCGACCCTCGGCTTCGCCACCATCGGCAACGTCACCGGAGCGAGCCACAAGTATCCGTTCAATCCCTTCTACGGTGGTCTGAGCCCGCGCGGATCTCTCGCCTGGAATCCCAAAGGACACGATGGACTCCTCGGTAAGTTCCTCGGTGACGGCAAGACCGTCATCCGCGGCGGTTATGGCCAGATTTACAGCCGTTTGAACGGCGTCGGTCTGGTTCTCGTTCCGCTGTTGGGCCTCGGCTTAGGTCAGCCCGTATCTTGCATCGGAGCCTCCTCGAACGGTCAGTGCGTGGGCACCTCGGGCGTAACTCCGGCGACTGCATTCCGCATCGGAACCGACGGCCTCGTCGCGCCTCTTCCGGTTCCATCCCAGACCCTGCCTCAACCGGCTTTCCCCGGCATCAACGGCCAAGCGGCAGCCGGTGCGGTCTCGGTGCTCGATCCGAACTTCAAGCCCGCTACCACTTACAACTTCAACTTCAGCATCCAGCGCGAACTCCGCCCGAAAATGATTCTCGAGGTCGGCTACATCGGCCGAATCATCAAGAATGAGTGGATGCAATCGGACATCAACGCCGTCCCGACCATGATGACGTTGAACGGTCAAAGCTTCGCCCAGGCATTCGCCAACACGTTCCTCGCCGTCTGCGGATCCGGAGCGGCAGGCACCTGCGCCGGCAACGGACCTCCATCGCCTCAGCCTTTCTTTGAAGCGGCCCTGGGCGGCGCGTCTTCCTCGTTCTGCAAAGGCTTCGGAAGCTGCACCTCGGCGGTCGTGAACAATCCATCGATGAAGGCTCTGCTCTCAACCACCGACGTCTTCTACTTCTGGTCGGCACTTGAACATGCTTCCTCGTGGCAACTCGGACGCACTCTTCCGAGCAGCACGAGTGCGGCAATCCCCTCGGGCCAGGTCTCAGGCGTCAACGCCGACGGCAGCTTCGGTTCGAGTAACTACAACGCCCTCTACGAGACCTTCACAACGAAGGATTGGCATGGTGTCACCACGACCTCGAACTTCACATGGGGCCGTGCCCTGGGCACCGGCAACCAGTCGCAAGCGACTTCCGCATACACCGCGTTGAATCCGTATAATGTCCAGCAGTCGATGTACGGACCGCAAAACTACGACTACAAATTCCTCTACACGCAGAGCTTCTTGTGGTCCGAGCCGTTCTTCGCGCACAACGGGGGCACCGGCCTCCGAAGCAACTTCACCAACGCGCTTCTCGGCGGCTGGAGATTCGGAGCGATTTTCGCCGCCCGCGGCGGCGCACCGATTCAGGTCGCCAATTTGTCGAACAACGACTCCTTCGGCGAATCCCAGACGTCCGCGTCTTACGATGGTTCAGTCCTGGCCTCGAAGTTCACCGGCTCGAGTTCGGCGATCTACAACGTGAACGTCCCCAACAGCGCTTCAGGCGCCGGAGTAAATTCGAACACTGCGAACGGCGGCAACAGCATCAACGTGTTCTCGAACCCGAACGCAGTCGCGAACGAATTCCGGAGCTGCATCCTCGGCTTCGACACCAGTTGCGGATCCGGCGGCAACATTCGCGGACTTTCCTCCTGGAACATGGACGCGAATGTGGCCAAGGACTTCCGCTTGTTCAAAGAGCGGGTGTTCGCGACCTTGTCGTTCCAGTTCCAGAACGTGTTCAACCACACTGTACTGGGCGATCCGGAAATGTCGATCGGCGATCCGGCCAACTTCGGTGTCCTCGGATCCAACAATCCTCTCAATGGTGGTCAAGTGAGCACTCCGCGCAACTTGACCTTCAACCTAAGGATGCGATTCTAGAAGCAATCGAAAGGGCGCCTCGGGTTCTTGAAACTCGAGGCGCCCATTTTTGTTATTCGTATGGAGGAAACTGAACTATGAGCAATCGGCACACGCTAGCGCTTCTGACCGCGTTATGCCTTTACGGCACGGCCCACGCCCAGCCGGCAAAGACGTCATTCCCCAAAATGATGCCCCTCGACCAATACCTGATGGAACGCAACGCGGAGATTACGCTCGCCCGCAGCGCGGCCCCTCCGTCCATCTCGACCGATGCGGACGTCCTGATCCTCGGCCGCCACGGCTACGAAACCGCATCGAAAGGCAAGAACGGCTTTCTCTGTTATGTGGAACGAGCCTGGCATGGCGATCCCGACGGCCCCGACTTTTGGGACCCCCGCGTCCGCGGCCCGATCTGTCTCAACCCCGCCGCAGTCCGCTCAGTTCTGCCAGTCACCAAACGAAAGACCGACCTCGCCCTCGGCGGAGCGACCAAAGAACAAGTAGTCAGCCGCATCAGTTCAAGCATCGAGAAAAAGGAACTGCCCCTTCCCGAAGTCGGCGCGATGTGCTACATGCTCTCCTCTAAAGGATGGCTCGCCGGCGCCAACAGTCACTGGCATCCACATCTAATGTTCTACCTCCCCGAAACCGCGGCATGGGGTGAGAATTTGCCCGGATCTCCGGTCCTGTCCTTCAAGGATCATATGGACCATCTCACCCTCTTCATGGTGCCTGTCAAGAAATGGTCCGACGGAACCCCTGACGTCCCGCACGAGCACTAGAATCACTCACCTTTAAGCGCGCGGTTCGGATCAATCCGCACCGCCCGCATCGCCGGAATGAACGCCGCCACAATCGAAACCAAAGCCAGAACCGCAACCATCGAGCCCGCCAAAACCTGGTCCCCGGCTCTCAGCCCATACAACTGCGCCGCCAGCGCTCGCGTTCCCATCACCGCCCCCACGCATCCCACCGCCAATCCCACGGCAACCGGACCCAACGCACCCGTAACAATCAGTCGCACCACCCTCGCCGGACTCGCCCCCAGCGCCACCCGCAGCCCAATCTCCCGCGTCCGGCTGGTCACCATCGAAGCCGCCACGCCATAAATCCCTACCGACGCCAACACCAGCGCCAACACGCCATAAATCGTCACAATCCGCGCGAGCACCCGCTGCGAATCCAACCGCTGCGCGATTTGTGTATCGAGGCTCGTCACGCTGAGAACAATCACATTCGGATTGACCGCCGCGACCGCCCGCCTCACCGCTTCCTCGAGACCATCAGTAGGACCAGACGCGTGAATTTGCAGCGCACGCACGATATTCTCCTGCACCTGAAAACCCCGATCGGTGTCATTCCCGTAATCCGCCATCTGCAAAAGCGGCGTAAACATCATCGGCTTCGCCGGCTGACCCGGATCCGAATACTTCGCGTCCTCCACGACACCTACGATCTCGTAGTTCCCAGCAAACACAAGCTCCCCACGATCGACATGCTTCCCGATCGCAGCCTCCGTTAGCAAGAAACTCCGGACAAATGCCTCGTTCACCACAGCCACATGCGGCTGATCCGGAGTATCATGCGCCCCAAACAGCCGCCCCTGCACCAATCGCGTGCCCACGGTCTCAAAGTAATGAGCACTCACATTGTCGTGCGTCGACGCCTCGGAAGAATGTTTAGGATCCGGAGCGCCCGACCGTTCCCGGATCCGAATCGCGTTGACCCACTCACTCCCATCCTGAGGACTGATAAACGACAAGCTCACACTCGCCACACCCGGAATCTGATCAAGAGAACGCTCAATCTCGCCATAAAGCGATCGCAACTGCCCAGGCGTTTGAGGCAACGACGACGGATCAAGCCGCGCCACGTAGCGATCCCGCGAGTCGAACCCAAATTTCTGGAATTGCAGGTTGTACAGCGTCTCGGTCAACAAAGCCGCGCCAATCAGCAGCACCAGCGACATCCCCGCTTGCACTGCTACAAACGCCCGCTGCGCCCGGCCCGCGCCATCGCCCAACATCCGGCTCGAAGTGCTCACCGCCCCCACCGGCGGAGTCCGCGAAGAAATGTACGCCGGAACCGCCGCCAATAGCACCCCCGCGACGAGTGAGATCAAAAAGATCCCCAACAGCACCACCCCCGAAGGACCCACATCAACCGGCGCTGCTCCCCGTCCCATGAAAGCCAACGCCAGCATCAACCGGCCACCAATCGTCGCGACCAGAACTCCCCCAAAGCCCGCGAAGGTCGACAACAACAGGGCCTCTACCGCGATGTCCTCGCTCAATTGGAATCGTGACGCCCCCAAAGCGGCCTTTACGCTCGTCTCCGCCCTCCTCGACATCGACCTCGTCAGCAGCAGATTGGAGATGTTCGCACACGCAATCAACAGCACCATGCACGACACCGCCGCGACCAGCCGCAACCGTTCGACAAAGCCCTGCCGGAACGACCCAATCCCCGACTCGGCCGACGTAAGATTGACACGGACCGAAGAAATCGGCGGCCACCTATTCCGTGTAGTTTCCCCCTGATCCGAATACCATTGCCGGACCTCAGCCGTAAGATGCGCCTCCGCACCGGCCGGATCAACTCCCGGCCTCAATCGCCCCACCAAATACAGCCAATAAACATCCGCGCGATTCAGCTTGGCCGAGGCCCCCGAAAATCGAGGCTCATTCGAGAGCGGCAGCCACAAATCCGGCGGATCCGCCCGCAGCGTGTCCCCGAAAAACCCAACAGGAGCGACACCAATCACCGTAATCGGATGCCCGCTGACCAGAATCGTTCGTCCCACCACCGATCCATCACGGCCGAATCGACTCTCGAACGCACGATGGCTAATGACCGCGACGGGCGCCGCACTCGGCCGGTCATCCATCTCATCAATTGCGCGCCCCAACGACACTCCCACTCCGAAGGTTTTGAAGTAATCGCCCGACACAAATTCAGCCCGATAACTTCTCGGAACATCGTCAGCCGCCGCCGACCGCACGCTCACATGAAACGGCCTTGTCTGCAGCGCCGCAACGGATAGGAACTCCCCAGTCTGTTCGCGCAACCGCTGATACTCCGGATACGAATAGACAGTGACGCTCTGTTGCATCCCAGTCATCTCGCCGCCCGCCAAAGCATCCCCAAAACAGTAGAGTGCATGCGGCTCGGCAACCGGCAACGGCTTCAGCATCAAGGTGTACAGCAAGCTGAACACCGATGCATTCGCCCCAATCCCCAACGAAAGCGCGATCACAGAAAGCCCGAAAAATATAGGACTCCTGAACATCCGCCTCATTCCGGGTCGCAGCGAAGTATAAATCCAATCAATCATGATGCGATGCAACCAGCCTACTAGAGAAATCTTCGCGCCTTTGAGTCAGACTTCTCTTACCACTTCACGCCCCACCAAACCGCCAACGCCAACGCGAACGCCAAATCATCCTGCTGCCGCGCCGGTCCAGCCCCATCGAGCCTCAGCGTCGACAACTCCCTGCGCATCGCCTCCCACTCCCTGCACCGCGGCCGATCCACGCGGAACTGTCCGGTCTGCACCGCCACCTGCAGCTTCGTTAACAACTCCGTGCGCGACACCGTCTCAAACCCGGCCGCCGTCCTTCCATGCCCCGGCGGCGCGGACGCCTGATTCCCCGTAATCACCACCCCCACCAGCCGGACCCCCATCTCCGCCCGCCGCAACAAATCCATCACCGCCGACCCCACCCCGGACGCGTCCACGACGATCGCCCCCAATTCATCGCCCAACTCCGCCGCCACTGATTTCACCCAACTCACCACCCGCGGATACGACGTCCCCAACGACAAACGGTCCGCTCCCACGACCGTATGCCGGTATTCGCCCTGATACCCGCGCGAGCCGCTCGCGATGAATTCCGACGCCGTCGCCGGCATCCAAACCCGCTTCATCACCGCCATCGCCGTATGGTTCCTCGACTGCCCCAGATCGAGCCCAATCGTATACCGCGAATCGCCTTCCATCGTCACTTCACCACCAACCCATCCACCGAATCAAGATCCAGCAAGTGGACGCCATTCTCCACAAACTCGCATTCGAATTCCTGCCGCACATACGCATCGCCCTTCTCAAGCCGCATACGTTCAATGAACTCGGGCCCAATCCGCGAACACTCACTCCCCTTCGCACTGACCTTCAGCAAGTCCGCCCCTTCGCCATACGCCCAAGCCTCCCAAAACCGCCCCCTCTTCCCCCGCGGAGTCGACGCCATCCACCAATCCCCCTTCCGCACCGCGATCACCGGAGCGAACGCATCAATGACCTCATCCGGAATCCGCGCCGCTTCATCGAGGAACACAAAATCGGCCGTATAACCGCGCACCGCCGCCTCCCTCGCCGCGATGCCGACGATCCTTGAGCCATTCCCGAGCCGCCGCCCCATCCGCTTCCCCGGCTCGCCCCGAACCCCAATCCCCAACCGCCCCAGAAACGCATCGATCTTCGCAAAGAACTCCCCCGTCTGCCCCAAATTCTCACACACGATCAGCGCCCCCATCCCCGGCCTCGTCACCGCCAGATGGACCACCTTCGTCGCCGTCACCGTCGTCTTCCCCCACTGCCTGGAGCAATTCAGGACCACCCTCCTCGCCGTCGACTCGAGCACAAGCATCTGTTTCGGATCCGGAGTCCACCCAAGCAACTCGACCGCAAACGTCCCCGCATTCGCCGCATGCCGTATGAGAAGGTGCGAATCAACGGACTCCATACCGTTCCTTCAAAGCAAGGTCAAGCTTCCGCACCATCTGCGCATCATCCCGTACGAATTCATAGAAGAACGTAACGAACTCGAGCACCGCCTCATGTGGACCAAGGTCCGCATTCGCACTCGGACCCTTCATGGGTACTAACATCCGATACCGCCCCCCCATCAGCCGAGCATCCCGCAAATCATCAGAAGGAACAGAAGTAGACCGCCGCATAAATCAAGAAAACCGCCTCGACCACACTATACAATCGAGCCTGTTTTCGAGACGCCAACGAAATCATAAATGCGCCCGGAAGTGAAAGACGATGCACCCTGTTAGCGATATTTTCGCGAGCCGTGAACGAGTTCGCCGCAATTCCGCTAAGCATCAATTGCAAAGTGCCACCCCGCGAAGGCACACCATCGGTCCTCAAGGGGCCTCGGCTTAGTAATTGGGCGCATCGGCCAAATCATCCACGAATTCGGATGCCGGCTTTGACGCCGAGACCAATAGGCTGTCGCGAGCGCGTGTACAGGCTACATAGAGGAGATGCCGCTCCGTGTTGTACACGTCCTCCAGATCAGCCTCATCCGCAACTGACTCAATTCTAGACTGAAGTGGAATGACACCGTCGTCGCACGCCATGACCGCGACGGCCCTGAACTCCAACCCCTTCGCCAGGTGCATTGTCGTCAGAGTCATCTTTCCGATCTCCAGTGCGACTCGCTCGTCGAGTACATAGAATGAAGCGCCAGCTCGCTTTGCAGCGGACTCGGCCCGACCCAATTCACTATCCGATCGAACGACTATCGCGATCTCCTCAAGGCTCACACCCTCCGCCAAACGCGTCTTTATCCACTGAGATACAAAATCGATCTCATCTTCCGTTGAATCAGAGATCTGGATCGACGGCCGAGGACCGTTGAAGGTCGATACCGTTCCGCTACGGCTCTCCGTATTTCCATCGACATCAGACACCTCGGGGCTCAGCAGCCGGTCAGCGTGCTCGCGAATTTGATGCGAGGTGCGGTAGTTCACTTTGAGAGTGATGGACCGGCCCCTCACGTCGACACCCAATGCCTTCCACGAAAACGGCTGTTGGAAGATCCGCTGGCCCAAATCCCCGGAAAAGAAGAGAGCATTCGTTCCCCCAGCCCCCAACGCCGCGAGGTAGCGTAGTTGTGGGATGCTCACATCCTGCGCTTCATCCAACACGATGAAGTCGAAGGGCGGCGGTGATCCACCTTGAAGCTTCGAAGTGAGCGCGCCAAACACGTCGGAACTACTCACCAATTTCTGGCGAGCCAATCTGGCCCGAACGCGCTCAAAGATGCTCCACAACAGCGCCCGTTGCGCTTCCTTGAGCCTTGTCTTCCTTCCGAGCCGGGCAACGTCGCGGTATGCCTCCCATGTCGTCAGTTGCCACGCATCGACAACCTGTCCCCATTCCGCCAGAAGGAATTGCGCTCCGAACTTGTGGCCAGACACCTCGCCGGCAGCCTCTTGAATCAAGAGCCTGAGCGATGCCGGCGACGTAAGCTGAAGCTTGCCGAAGTTCAATTCGTACAGCCGAAGCGCAAGTGCATCGAGCGAATAGACTTCGATCCGCTCACCTAACCGCGGCTGATTGCTGATCAGACGGCGCAGCTTCGCTCGCAGCGCGTTAGCAAGGGACTCAGAGAACGTGCCGAGCAGCACCCGCGCATTCGGATTGGCCTTGGCAAGATGGACTGCGCGATGCAAAGCAACAATCGTTTTGCCCGTTCCAGCAGACCCAGCCACTCGAGCCGGCCCGTTGTAGCCCCGTTCGACCATCGCGCGCTGCGCGGGATGCAGAAAGACCGTCCATTTGTCCCACGGGTAGTCGAGGGCCCTGGCCAACTCCTCGACATCCGACATGATCCGGAAACGGCGTTGGGCATCGGGATGAGCGAACGGATCTGCTGATATCGTTGGCTGAGGCGTCTTAGGCGTTACGCCGGTGGCCAAGTCCAACAGCGCCTCCGCCGCCTCGGCAGGCAAGTGATCGGCGAGCACAAACAGCGTGTCCTCATTCGCCGCACGGACGTCATGCAACCACTCCGGAGGAACGCCGTAAGAAAGCAACAGATCGTCCGCTAGCTTGGCGAACAGGGCAGGCTTGGGTTTGGCGGGCTCGACCGATTCCACGTACTTCGGAACCAAAATCTCTTGGACGGTCTCGCGGATCTCGACCAACTGAGCCGCGCCGGTCTTCGGGTGCGCCTCCACCTTTCGCCGTTCGGCCCACTCGTAGGCCTTGTCGTGGTGATCGACGTAACACAACAGCAGGCTTGCATCCGTCCGATGAACGATCAGCCGAACATCACTGCTCACCCGAATCGACCAGAATCGCTTGTCCTTCGCCTTATCGAGCTTATGCAGTTGGAGACTCGGGTGCGCCGGATTCAACTGGAGATCGAACGCCGTCATCTTGACGGACTTCTGTTCGTCACCCGTGAGCCGTGCAAGGCTTTCGGTGAAGGTATCCGCAATGCGGAATTCCATGGCCCCTAACGCCCCGCCTTATCGTGCTCGCGAACTTCCTTCGCGAACTCTTCCGCAAACGCCTCCGCCTCGCTTTCCCGAACGATTTCCGGTTGGCCAGGCATCTTATGAAGGATGTTCTCCGCCTTGGTGAAGACGCCGCGAAGACTCTCGTCCTGCGGCTCGCCCAGAAGGAGATGGATCTTGAACTGCTCGGAACTGTCGTTCAGGCTCATCCCACGGCCTACCCACCGATTGGCCTTCTCGACAATGGAGCCACCGTCCAGCAAATCGAATGAGACCGGTTCATACAAGTGCCAGACATTGTTCTTCCACGCGTGCTGAAACTCGTACTCGTAGTTCGGCGCGACGATGCGTTTTGGCGCTAACGCGGCGCTTACATCCCTTTTCAGCAACGCTTCACGGAACGTCCCACGCCAGACATCCTCATCGTACCGGCGGGCCGCTTCAGAGCCCGCCGCATAGCGATTGACGTAACGTTCAAAGAGTTCCTCGACAGTACGATCGAGATCTCGCGAAAGTCCCACCCCCGCCGGCGAGAATTGCATCGAACTGTCGTCTGGCGGAAGCACACGTGCCAAAACATGATCGATCGCACCCGAAGGTTCAAATGACAACTGCGACATCTGAGCTCCAAGCGCGTTGACCTGCTCCTGAACGTACCGCATCAGTTGGCGGAAGCGATTGCCGTCGATTTTGGTGAACATCTTCGTGATGCGGGCGTAGTGCGTGGCGCACACGGCACGAAGGAAACCCCGCTCAGGCGAGTAGACGGCAACGCCAATGTTGATGAACTCCTGCGTTACGGGATCATGCACGTAGCGCAGAACGCAGAAGCTGTAGGGCGTCTTCATAAGAGCTTTCTCCTGATCTGCTCGGCGAACTCTTCCGCATGGTGCGCAACGGTTCGGAGATGCCGTTCGATCCTATCCAATTCACCATTGTTCCACTTCGAGGGCACTGCCTTGACAATCCTTGTCAATTTCTTTGGCAGCCTCGTAAGGCATTGTACAAAAGCGCCCAGATCGATCGGCTTTCCACGAAGCTTGCGATAGAAAACGTGGTCAGCGAGATAGGCCTGCCCTTCGAGCTTCCATGGTTCCGCGCTGGGCAGGATATCGAGCAGGAATGAGAACGCGAGTTCGTGGTCGAACACAAAAATGTCATCGCCCCGGGTGAGCAGGTTCTGGTTGCTGAACCTCCGGTCGGGATTCTGGATCAGTGCGTCGAAGGCGAATGTGTTTACCGCCGTTTGCCACATTGCTTCCGGGATGAACTTGTCAACAGGCCATCCCATCGCATCGGTCAACAAGAGACACCCAAAGTTGAGGCCTATGGATTTCTTCATCTCGGCGGCGCGCGCGGGCGCCACCGCGGCGACCTGGTCCGCGAAGTCGCTCTCAATCACGACCAGCGCGGGCTCGGGCACCGACAACCCGAACTCCCGTGCGAGAAGCGAACCGCCCAACTCACAAAGACCGCCAGCGTCACCCCTTTCCATGCTGCCTCGCAATTTCACCACGTAGTCGCCCGCAGGTTCGCCTGCCTCATCCTCGCAGCCGCACAACATTGGCCTGGTTCTACCAGAGCCCATGAACCTATGCAGATGCGTCGCTGTGAGGGTGTGCAACATTCCGGATCCTCAGACGCGGACTTCTTGTGCATTGTCGCGGAAGACTTCCATATCGTTAACATTCAGCACGATTTTGATGGGGTCGACACCCGGAATGGAGCTGACAGGCTCGCCGCATATGACGAAGAAGCTCAGAAGTCGGGTGTTCATTCATCGGTCCTCATTCGTCCCATTCCTGAGAGGCCCACTCCAAGAGCGCCTTCTCTCGAGACTCCACGACCTTCCGGCTCCAGCCTTGCCCCTCAATCAAATCTGCAACCTCGCTGGCGATCAACAATCCGGTCTTACGATACTCCGAGGCTTTCTCTTTCGGCGGCTTGTCCTGAAGACTCGAGTTCAAACCGGGAGGAAGCAGGATCAGATTGCCGAGACTATGCTTTAGATTCCCGGGCGCTTTGCTGGCTGGCCAGATGTGTTCAATGGACTCAGACGGACTCACCATCCAGATACGCTCCCACTGTTCGTTGCTGAACTTTTGGTTGCGCTGATGGGCGAGGTGCTCTTCATAACGATACATAAAGTACCGCAGTTCTGCCTCGCAACCCTCATACCAGCTCGCGCCCTTGAAGTCGTCAAAGTAGTCCTTGATCCTGTAGTTTTCCCCAAGCTGGACCAACCCCGCGTCAATCATGGCCGGCGAAAGGTTCTCATTGACTGTCCGCCATGCTAGCCGGACGTAATCACCCACCGACAATCTCGCGTCGTTGCCGAAGACACCGTAGATCCTGAACGAGACGTTCTCCCACCGTGCCAGCAAGGCACTCCGTTGTCCTTCGCTCAGATCATCGCGAAGGTGGATCGCGGTTGCGAGCAGACGGGCCTGAGAAATTCGGGTTACCGCATTCAATCTTTGGCTTTTGAAGATGGAGTCACAGGCCTCGGTGACACGCAACAGCCAGCCGGCGGCGTCGCGAATCTTCTGTGCACCGACCGCCAAGGCATTGATACACTCAACCGAATCCCTCTCGCTAATGGGGCGATTCGGCAATTCACTAGAGCGGAGCGTTGCTGCGAACCTGAGGGCTTCAGTGTTCATTCCCTGGCGAAGACCGATGACGGTGTAGATCTTGCGCCATATGTGGTGCAAGTCATCGATCAGCCCTTGTCGATTTGCCCCCTTCAGTTCAAACGCCGCGCCCATCAGAAGGCTCTTGAGGCGGTCCAGCCAGGACACGTCGAGGCCACGGCTGTTCAGAACTTCGAAAACGGTGTAGACGGATTTCTCATC
>DASXZC010000721.1:0-7464 GCA_036502165.1 Bryobacteraceae bacterium | reverse complement strand
GTACAGACGCCGCCGCCCGCCGATCATCTCGCCGAACTGCAGCCTTCGACCGCCCCGAAACCCGCCGAAGAACAACTCGTCGCAATGAACCGGCTCGAATCCGTCGAGCCCTTGCCCTACAAAGGTTCCGTCCTCCGCGGTGCGAGCGAGGATTCAGCCGAGCTCTTCCGCAAAGCGATGGCCTCGTACACCGCGCACGACTACAAGAAAGCCGTGCAGCATCTTTCGGAAATTCCCGTTGGAATCCCCGGCAGCGGCAAGCCTGACGAACACATCACCGACGCCGGAGTGCAGCTCTACCTCGGCGTGAGCCGTCTCATTCTGAATCAGAACGCCGGTGCCATTGAAGCCCTGCGCCGATCAGTCGAGTATGGCGATACGCCGTATCTCGAAAGTGCCGGCTACTATCTTTCGAAGGGCCTCATCCGTCAGAAAAACTGGAACGAAGCTGAAGCGCAATTGCGGAAGACGATCGCTCTGAATGGCGACCGCCAGAACGCAGCGCGCCAACTGCTCGCCGATCTCGAACACGCCTCGAGGTAACGCCGATATGGCAACCCGCAACGTCCTTGTGCTGCTGCTTCTCGCAGCATCCGCCGCGTCTGCCGCTGATTCCCCGCTCACCGCTGAGGAGGCGCAAAAGCAGGTCAACGCCAAACTCACCGAAGGCAAGCCGCAAGAGGCGGAAGCCATCGCGCATCGCCTGCTAGCGCAGGAAGAGGCCGCGAACCGTCCCGAATCGCCTGAAATGCAGCGCGCCCTCGATCTCATGCTCGACGTCTTCGCCTTCGGATCCGACCGCGCCAGTCCTGACATCGACAACGTCGGCCGCCGCGCGCTCGCCCTCCGCGAAAAGCTCCAAGGACCCGACAGCATCGCAACGGCGCACACCTTGCGTCTCTGGGCCGTCGCGATGGTCCGACGCGCCGACTACTCAGGTGCGCGGGCCCAAATCACCCGTGCCCTCGCGATCTTCGAAAAGAAGGAAGCCGACGGAACGCTCACTGATCGCGCGGATCTCAGCCAGTACCGCAGAACCCTCGGCGACATGGGAGGCATCCTCGCGTCTCTCATGGATTGGAATGGCGCCCGCCGCGTCGTCCTCAAGAGCATTTCCCTCAATGAAAAAATCGGCCGCAAGCCCGCCGCCACCGGCGTCGATTATCTGAACCTCGGACGCGTCGAACATTACGCCGGCGATCACAAGACCGCTCTCCTGCGCTTTGAAACGTCTCGCGCAATTCTTACGAAAGCAATGAAGCCCAACGACCCGATCATGGTCGAGCTCGAGGCACAGGAGGCGCGCTGCCAGTTCGAAACCGGCGATCACGATCTCGGTCTCGCGAATATGGAAAAGGCCCTGCACGATGAGGAAGCCATCTACGGCCCCGATCATCCCGCGATCGCCGAATCCATCGACAATCTCGCCGAGTTGTACCGCCTCCAAAAGCGATTCGCTGAAGCGAAGGTCCTGCTCGATCGCGGACTCGCGATCTGCCGCAAAGCCTACACGCCCCTGCATCCCTTCATCGCCGAAAGTGAAGCTCACCTCGCGCAGGTCCTGATGGAAAGCGGAGATCCCGCCGGAGCTTTGACCCACGCCCTCGAAGCCGAACGCATCGGACGCGAACATCTGTCCCTCAGCGTCGCGACTCTTCCGGAACGCGAAGCGACTCTGTTTGCAGTGAAGCGTCTGTCCGCTCTCCCCATCGCGCTCAGCGTCGCCCTCGAGGACACCAAGGCCCACAAAACCGCGGATATCGAACGCGCCTACGACGCTCTCCTGCGCTCTCGTGCGATCGTATTCGACGAGCTCGCTTCGCGCCACGGCATCACCGCAGCCGCATCGGAAGACGTGACCGCGATCGGCAAATTGTCCGACGGACTGCAAGCCGCTCGAGAACGTCTCGCGCGCCTCGCCATCGCCGGCGGCGAGGATCCCGCTGTCCGCGACGAAGAATTACTCCGCGCCGTGCAGGATCGCGACGCGATCGAAGCGAAGCTTGCCTCCGCCAGCGTCCAGTATCGCCGCCGCGTCGCCGGACGTTCAGCGGGACTTGCGGAAGTCGCGGCGCACATGCCCGATGACGCCGCGTTGATCTCCTACACAGCGTTTCAAAGAACCATCCCCGGCTCGTCCGAAGAGCCTCGCGAATACGCCGCCTTCGTCTCTGTGCGAGGCGTACCGCTTGTCGCCGTCCCGCTCGGCTCGGCTACGGAAATCGATGCCGCCGTCGACGAAGTACGCTCCAAGCTTGCAATGGAAGCCTCTGCTCCCGGAGTCGCAACGAAGCGCAACGAAGTCGCCTATCGCGTCGCCGCCGAGAATCTACGCCGGCTCGTTTGGGATCCCGTCGATCGCAGCGTCTCCGGCGCGAAGCGGATCTTCATCGTCCCCGATGGCGCTCTGTACACCATCAATTTCGCCGCTCTTCCAGAAGCCGGCTCCGACACTCGCTATCTGATCGAGCGCGGCGCGACCTTCCATTATCTTTCCGCCGAACGCGACGTCGTCACCGCCGCAGCCCTCGAGAGCCCCGGCTCAGGACTCCTCGCCGTCGGCAACCCGTCCTTCGATCGTCCCGAACTCGCTCGCGGAATGCCGGCCGTACGTAAGCTCGACGCAGTCGCCGGTAATCGCCCCGCCGCCCCCGTATTTCGCGGAGCCCGCTCCACCTGCTCAGGCCTGCAGAACATGCAGTTTGCAGCCTTGCCTTCGAGCCTCGTCGAAGTCGAGGACATCTCACGCATCTGGAAAGCCGGCAAGACCGGCGGCGACGTTGTGGAACTCACCGGTGAACTCGCCGGCCCCGCCCGCTTCAAGCAAATGGCGCCCGGGCGCCGCACCATCCATCTCGCCGTCCACGGCTTCGCCGCCGGTACGGACTGCATCGATCCGGTACGCAACGAAAATCCACTTCTCCTCACCGGACTCGCCATGGCCGGCGCCAACCAACGCGGCCCAGGAGATTCCGGCGAAGATGGGATCCTCACCGCCGAAGAGATCGCCGCCATGGATCTTCGCGGAGTCGAATGGGCCGTCCTCTCCGCCTGCGACACCGGACTCGGCAAAGCCAGCGGCAGTGAAGGCGTCTTCGGCTTGCGCCGCGCATTCCAACTCGCCGGCGCGCACACCGTGATCATGAGCTTGTGGCCCGTTGAGGATCAAGTCACGACCCGCTGGATGCGCTCCCTCTATGAAGGACGCCTGCATCAACACCTCGACACCGCCGGTGCCGTCCGCATGGCCAGCCTCGAAATGCTCAAGCGCCGCCGCCTCGCAGGGCAGGGAACTCATCCGTTCTATTGGGCTCCGTTTCTCGCTGTCGGGGATTGGCGGTGAAAGCCGCTCTGGCTTTTTTACCGCTGTTGGCCATTGCACAAGTTTCTCAACCGCTCACCTCCGCCGATGCAACAACTCAGTACCGCGCCCTGATGCGCGACGGCAAGATCCCGGAAGCCGAAGTCCTCGCGCGCCGCCTGCTCGCCCAAGAGGACTCCGCCCATCGGACTGAATCGCTCGAGACGCAAGCCGCTCTCGAAATGCTGCTCAACCTCTTCGTTCGCCGCGCCGACCGCGCCAGCGCGGAGCTCGAAGCCATCGGAACCCGCGCCGTCGCCTTACGCGAAAAATTGCAAGGCGCGGATTCCACTCCGTTGGCCAAGACTCTCGCGATCTACGCAATGGCTGAAATTGCCCAGGGAAATCAACCCTCCGCCCGATCCTTGGTCGATCGTTCCGTCCGCATCTTCGAGGATCGTGAAAAATCGGGCGCCGCCTTCAGTCAGGATGACCGCGCTGAATACGCAACCTCTCTCAGTTCACTCGCCGGAATTCTACGCCTGATGGCCGACCTGAACGGAGCGAAACGCGCGATGCTCAAAAGCATCGCTCTCGAGGAAAGTCTCCCTCGCATCAACTCCCGCCTCGGCAACTGGTACCTGAACATGGGGAGCCTCGAGCACGAAGCCGGCGACCATCAAGCGTCACTGGTCCGCTTCCACCAGGCTCGCGAGCTGCTCTCCGTCGAGCCCGTGAACAAGCAGTTGATCAGCTCGTTGAACGCACAAGAAGGACGCTGCCTCACCGAGACCGGCCACATCGAGGAAGGCAAGCCGCTCGTCATCGCGGCATTGCGCGACCGCGAGTCGGTGTATGGGCTCGATCATCCAACCCTCGCTCCGTTGATCGACATCCTTAGAGAAATCAATCAATATCAAGGAAAGTTCGTCGAAGCGAAAGTCCTCGCCGAACGCGCGCTCGCGATCCGCCGCAGAGCCTATGGCCCGTTCCATCCCGACATCTCATATGGCGAAGCCGACATGGCTCGCATTCTCGCCGAGCTCGGCGACTCGAAAGGATCCCTCCAGCACGCCATCGAATCCGATCGCACGGCCCGCGAACATCTCGCTCTCAACGTCGCAAAGCTCGCCGAGCGTGAAGCGACCCTCTTCGTCTTGCAGCGCTTCTCCGCAGTTCCCTTCGCAGTCAGCGCCGCCGTGGACGCGAAGGGCGATACTATCGCGCCCGCGTTCGATACACTCATCCGCTCGCGCGCAATGGTGTTCGACGAACTGGCCTCGCGCCACGGCACTCGCATCGCTCCCTCTGAGGATGCCGAATCGATCTACAAATTGACTGAGGAACTGCACGCCGCGCGCGAACGTCTGTCGCGCCTCGCCGTCGGATCCCACGCGCCTGACGAAGAACTGCTCGCTGCCATCGAAGATCGCGATGCCGTCGAACGCAAGCTCGCCGCCTCGAGCGTCGAGTACCGCCGCCGTATCTCGAGCCGCTCAGCCGGCCTCAAGGAAGTTGCCATGAGCCTTCCTGAGGATGCCTCGCTCATCTCCTACGTCAAGTTCGCCCACGCCTCCAAGGGCACGATCAAAGAGCCGGACGAATACGCCGCCTTTGTCCTCTCGAAAGGCGCAACCATCATCGTTGCCCTCGGCCCAGCCGTGGACATCGATGCCGCCGTCGACGAACTCCGCGCCAAACTTGCCATCGAAGCTGCCGCCCCGGGCATCGCCGCCAAGCGCAATGAAGCCGCTTATCGCGCCGCCGCCGACAATCTTCGCAAGCTCGTTTGGGATCCCATCGATCGCTCCGTCTCCGCATCGAAGCGGATCTTCATCGTCACCGACGGCTCGCTATACGCCGTCAACTTCGCGGCTCTTCCCGAACCCGGTGCTGACAACAAATATCTGATCGAACGTCCCGCGCTGTTCCACTATCTCTCCGCCGAACGCGATCTCGTAACGTCAAAGGCCAATGAATCCGTGGGCATCGGACTGCTCGCCGTCGGCAATCCCTCCTTCGATCGTCCCGAGCTCGCCCGCGGACCCGCTGCCCCCACGCTGCCCGGAACCGAGTATCATCTCGTCGCGCATTCGATGCCCGTGCTGCGCGGCGCCCGTTCCACCTGCGCCGGTTTGCAGTCGATGCAGTTCGCGCCCTTGCCCTCGAGCGAAGTCGAGATCGACAACATCTCTCACATCTGGAAACAATCCCCCGCCGCCGGCGGCGAAGTGGTCGAGCTCACCGGCGACCTCGCCGGCCCCTCGCGATTCAAAGCCTTCGCACCCGGCAAGCGGACCATCCATCTCGCCGTCCACGGCTTCGTCGCCGGCGTCGATTGCACCGATCCGGTGCGCAACGAAAATCCGCTCCTGCTCACCGGACTCGCTCTCGCCGGCGCGAACCATCACGACGCAATCGAGGACGGCATCCTCACCGCCGACGAAATCGGCGCCATGGATCTTCGCGGAGTCGAATGGGCGGTACTCTCCGCCTGCGACACCGGCCTCGGAAAAGCGACGCAAGCCGAAGGCGTCTTCGGCCTGCGCCGCGCCTTCCAAGTCGCCGGAGTCCACACCGTGATCATGAGCCTCTGGCCCGTTGAGGATCACGTCACAACCGAGTGGATGCGCCTCTTGTATGATGAACGTTTGAACCACCATATGGACACCGCGAGTGCCGTACACTACGCCAGTCTAGAGACTTTGAAACACCGCCGCAGCGCCGGGCAGGGAACCCATCCGTTCTACTGGGCCCCCTTCGTCGCCGCCGGCGACTGGCGCTAAAGAAAATGAAAGCCTGGCAAGTCACCGAATGGTGCGAACCCGAAGCAATACATTGGAACGACGTCCCGCCGCCCGAGCCCGGCGCCGGACAAGTCCGCATCCGCATGCGCGCCGCCGCCCTGAATTTCTTCGATATCCTCCAAATTCAAGGCAAATATCAGGTAAAACCTCCGTTCCCCTTCACCCCCGGCGCCGAAGTCTCCGGAGTCATTGACGCCATCGGCACCGGCGTCGAAAACTTCGCACTCGGCGATCGCGTCCTCGCCATGCCCCAACTCGGCGCCTTCTCGGAACAAGTCATTGCGGATGCGAACCGCACCTTCCCCATGCCCGATGACATGTCGTTCGAGGAAGCCGCCGCCTTCCCAATCGTCTACCAAACATCCTGGTGCGCCCTCGTCACTCGCGGATCGCTCGCGCCCGGCGAAACCCTCCTCGTCCACGCCGGCGCCAGCGGTGTGGGAATGTCCGCCATCCAACTCGGCCGTGCCCTCGAAGCCAACGTCATTGCAACCGCCAGCACGCAAGCGAAACTCGACTTCGCTCTCAGCCTCGGCGCCACCCACGCGATCAATTACTCCGACGCCACGTGGGTCGACCAGGTCAAATCACTCACGAACGGCCGCGGTGTGGACGTCATCTACGACCCCGTCGGCGGCGATATTTTCGATCAATCGAATAAAGTCATCGCCCCCGCCGGCCGCCACCTCGTCATCGGCTTTGCCAGCGGACGCATTCCAACTCTTCCCGCCAATCGCGCGCTGTTGAAGAATATGTCGCTCGTTGGCGTCTTCTGGGGCGGATGGGCCGCTAGCCATCCCAATTACATGCAGGAGACGCACGAAGCGCTCATGGGATGGTACGCCACCGGCAACATCAGGCCTGTTGTATCATCCTCGAACCCGCTCGCGGATCTCCCCGCCGCGCTGCGTCAACTTGCTGATCGCAAGGTCCTCGGCAAAGCCGTTGTGGTCGTTCCATGACTGCCTTCTCTCCTGAAGTCCAAGCCGTCCTCGACGGCTTCGTCAACGGCTATCCATCCCCCGCGGACTGGCGCGATTGCTGGATTTACTTCCTTCTCCTCGATCGCTTCAACAATCCGGCCGCGCCGCCCCACGCGGTATGGAATTGCAAATACAACTTCCGCCAGGGTGGGACGTTCGAAGGCGTTCGCGTCCAACTGCCGTATCTTCAAAACCTCGGCGTCAAAGCCCTGTGGCTCTCCCCGATCGTCAAGAACACGCGCCCTGAGATCGCCGGATTCGAGTACGCGTATTCCGGCTATTGCGCGCAGGATTTTCTCACTCTCGATGGCCGCTTCGCCTCCGATGGCACCGAAGCCACAGCCGGAATCGAACTGCAAGCGCTGGTGCAGGA
>DASXZC010000720.1:0-4898 GCA_036502165.1 Bryobacteraceae bacterium | reverse complement strand
CGTTCCAGCCGGTGATCAACGCCATCATCGAACTCGCCGAGCACGCCGCCAAGGAGCCCTGGGCTTTACCGGAGCCCTCGGAAGAAGCCGCGACGGTCAAAGCCCGGATGGATGCGCTCGCCCGCGCCGGGGTCACCGAGGCGTACAAGATCATCGACAAAGGCGCTCGCCACGACGCGGTCGACGCCGCCAAGACTGCCGCCATGGAGTCGATCAAGACCGAGGGCCTGGACGCCGAAAAAGCCAAAGCCGCCTTCAAGGACCTGGAAGCCGACGTGGTCCGCGGCGCGATCCTGGCCACCGGCCAACGCATTGATGGCCGCGACACCAAGACGGTCCGGCCGATCATCGCCGAAGTCGGGGTGCTGCCGCGCGCGCATGGCTCGTCCCTGTTCACCCGCGGCGAAACCCAGGCACTCTGCGTTGCCACCCTGGGCACTGGCCAGGACGAGCAAATCGTCGACGCGTTGGAGGGCGAGTACCGCTCCAACTTCATGCTGCACTACAATTTTCCCCCGTATTCGGTCGGCGAAGCCGGGCGCATGGGATCACCCGGCCGGCGCGAGATCGGCCATGGCAAGCTGGCCTGGCGCGCGCTGCGTCCGATGCTGCCGGAGAAGGAAAAATTCCCGTACACGATGCGGGTGGTTTCCGAGATCACCGAGTCCAACGGATCCTCCTCGATGGCGACTGTGTGTGGCGGGTCGTTGGCGCTGATGGACGCCGGTGTGCCGTTGAAGCGGCCGGTGGCGGGCATCGCCATGGGGTTGATCAAGGAGGGGGAAGAGTTCGCTGTGCTGTCGGACATCCTGGGCGACGAGGATCACCTCGGCGACATGGATTTCAAGGTGGCGGGGACCGAGGCCGGGATCACCTCGTTGCAGATGGACATTAAGATCACGTCCATCACGCCGGAGATCATGCAGATTGCTCTGGTGCAGGCTCGCGACGGCCGGATGCACATTCTGGGCGAGATGGCGAAGGCGTTGACCGGGGCGCGCGGCGATGTGGCGGCGACGGCGCCTCGGATCAGCGTGATCTCGGTGCCGAAGGATAAGATCCGGGAAGTGATCGGCACCGGTGGCAAAGTGATCCGGGAAATCGTCGAGCAGACCAAGTGCAAGATCGACATCGACGATGACGGAACGATCAAGATTGCCGCGGTCGACGCGTCGCAGGCGCAGGCGGCGATCGATTGGATCCGCGGCCTGACGGCGGAGCCGGAGATGGGCACGATCTACAACGGCAAGGTCGTGAAGACGGCGGACTTCGGAGCGTTCGTGAACTTCATGGGTTCCCGGGATGGGCTGGTGCACATCAGTGAGCTGAAACCGGAACGAGTTGCGAAAACCACCGACGTGGTCAATGTCGGCGACGCAGTGAAGGTCAAGGTCATCGGCTTCGACGAGCGTGGCAAGATCAAGCTGTCGATGCGCGTGGTGGATCAGGCGACCGGGGCGGATATCACGGCCCAGGTTGGGGAGAGGCCAACGCGGGGGGATCGTCCGGATCGAGGGGATAGGCCGGATCGCGGGGACCGCGGGCGCGATCGCGGTGATCGGCCGAGACGGGAACAGCCGGCGTTCAGTGAGGGGACGGATCAGCCGGTGGTTGGGGACGATTGAAGGCGCCGTGCCATGGCCGGACTTGTTCCGGCCATGGCTCTGTATCGATCTGTCACGACGCAGGTTGCTGCGACGCTCGCTTCCGCGCGATGAATACTTCGAAGTCGAATGGGGCTGACGGAGCGCTCTGCTCGCCTTCGATCAGAGCAGATCGTAGAGTTTCGAATTTCGCCTCCCGCTCCCCAGGCAGCCGCTGCCCCTGTCGGAGAGTTGGTCTCATAACCGTCTCAACCCTAGGGTCGGCCTGGAAGGGATCAAGGACGTTCACGTCGCAGCCGGTTATGTCGGCAACGTTGCACGTGACCAAGTCGCCTCGAGCGCGTCGATGTCGGCGAGCAGCCTGGTCGCTCGATTTGGGACGGTCTTGCGAAATCAGTCCGCACCGCGGAGTGTCTCGAAGAACGTCCTGGCGCTGATCCGCAACCAGTCGGTCGACACGGTCGCACGCCAAGCCCGAACCAACCGTTCCCGCCGTGACGGAGTTCGCACAGTACATTTCCGTTGTTCAATTAGAACGTCACGGAATGGGGTGTGGCTCGATCGGGGCAGGGTCGTTCTCCAGCTCCCAGACGCCAGCCGCCGCCAGATCACCGAGCATCCGCTTGAAGCTGCGCGCTGGCAGCGGGCGACCCGTTCTTGGATAAACCTTCGCGTACTCGACCGCCGCCTCCACCTGCCCGGAAGTGAGGGTCGGGTAATCCTCGACGATCTCGGAGGCGCTCTGCCCGCGGGCGAGGAACGCGACGACGTGGACGGGAACGTCGGTTCCGCGTAGCACGGGTTCGGGCGCGCGCTCGTCGACCGCAGTCTTCACCTGTTCGAGACGCCTGGGGCGCTCGTCGATGTGTCGAACGACCACCTCGCCCGTCATGTAGGAGCGCGTGGCTACGGCTTACGCCACTTATCTGGACCGCCCTGACTGGTATGCCTCACTCGCTCCACGTGAATGGCGGCATCCGGATTCAACTGCCGGGCGCGCGCGATGGCGTCGCCTTGAGTCGAAAGCACCGCGCTCGCCCGTTCCGAATCCCGGCGCCGCACCGCGTAATCGCCCTGTGGTCGCCGTTCGATAAACAGATTGTTGTTGCTCATTATTAGAAGGCCCCTTCTTCCACGCGCCCCTCCACGCGGCGCGGTGACTATGCTCCAGTCGGACGATTCGCACCATCTGTAGTTTATCGGGCACCATAGCATGTTTGCGCAGCTAATGCCGCGGTTCCAAAACCATGCAAGAGGGAATTTCCGGTCTTTTGCGATGGCGCGGAAGACCGCGCGCGAGCTAAGGCTTGTGCCGTCGTTCAGCTTCACCCTCAGGTGTATGGCTAGGTCGCTCGGCGTGAGTGGTGGTATCAGGGCTCAGCTGCCGAGAGCGAGCTATAGCGTCGGCCTGGGTCTGAAGCACTTCCGTCGCACGTTGCCACTGCTCAAGGCGACTTTGGGCTCGCTTCACGTCGTTCGCCAGCCAGCCGGGCTGGAGCCTGATTTCCGCTGGTTTCGCCATGGTCGCCCCTTCGCCTCTTCGCGCTGCAACTGGTAATGGAGTCCCCCGCGCGAGGTTCCACAACCGATTCGGTCGGAGATTCAGGTGCCGCATGAACCAAGACCCGTCAACCGTGCCCCTGAACTGGTGTTCGGGTTAATAGCACCTATTGGGGTCGATCTCGACATGGTGTCGGAGGTGCTCGACACTACGTTGCGCGAAATGCGCTATCAGGCCCACGTACTCCGCGTGACACAGTTGATGCGAGAAATTGGCATCGAAGCTCCGGAAATGCCGTTCGATGCCTCTCTTCCGGAGGGCTCGTTCATTCGCTCATATCGAGAACGCATCGCTTACGCGAATAAAATCCGAGGGGTATTACATTGCGATTTTGCACTGGCATCTCTGGCCATAAGCGCGATTCGAGCATTCCGACTTGGAGAGAGGCAACGACGTCTCGACGAGAAGGTATCCCTCGAGGAAATTCCTTCGGAAGAGGCGTCGCCAGAACCAGAAGAGGAGCCGATCCCCTCGCAAGCATACATCATTCGCCAACTAAAGCGCCCCGAAGAAGTTTCGCTTTTACGCGAGGTCTACGGTCGCCAATTCATTTTGATCTCGGCCTACGCTCCACAGGACTGGCGGATTCATCGAATTCAGGAGCGGGAAAAAGCGTTGAGGGGCGGGCTTGTGGAGGACATAGACGCTCAGATGCTTGCACGTCGCCTGGTGTTGCAAGACGCGCAGGAAAGTCAGGATTCACATGGCCAGAACGTCAGGGATGCTTTTCCGCTTGGAGACGTGTTCATTGACGCGACATCTCGCGTGAATTGCGAAAGGGAAACGAGGCGCTTTATCCACCTTCTTTTCGGGAGCAACCAGATCACGCCGACACATGATGAATACGGAATTTATCTGGCCAAATCAGCCTCGCTTAGATCGTCCGATCTATCTCGTCAGGTCGGAGCGGCTATTTTCCGCCAGTCTGGTGAGATTCTTACGCTCGGATGCAACGAAGTACCCAAGTCTGGTGGCGGAACCTATTGGCATGGCGACGATGCAGATGCTCGAGATTTTGTAATAGGCTCTGACCCAAATGAAATGCAAAAAACTCAGGTCTTGGTGGACCTGATAGACCGCCTTCGTCAAGGTGGTCACCTGTCGGACAAGCTAATGGGCATCCAGGATGCGCATGAAATATCCAAGCGCTTGCTGACGGAAGCTGGCTCCGACGCGGTACGCGAATCCAGAGTGATGGACCTTATCGAGTTTGGTAGGATCCTTCATGCTGAAATGTCTGCTCTCTCAGATGCGGCTAGAAAGGGCATATGTGTTGAAGGTGCGACTCTTTACTGCACAACCTTCCCCTGTCACCTGTGTGCGAAACTGATCGTTGCCGCCGGGATAACAAAGGTGGTTTACTTGGAGCCGTACCCGAAGAGTTATGCGTCCGACCTTCACGGCGACGCAATCGCGGTCGACTCCAACAATTCAGGCACAAAGGTGGCATTTAACGCATTCCTGGGTATATCGCCGTTTCGATACCGGGACTTGTTCGAAAAGCGTCGCAGAAAGAATTCAGAAGGTGCCGCTGAGCGCTGGGGGCAGGGAGAGGCAAGGCCGATCATTAACTCCCTGTATCCTTTTTACTTTCGTGCAGAGGCCTTTGTTGCAGGCTCTCTCGGCGATATGATTCAAAAAGAGCTTGGAACGATTCCAAATCAATAAGCGGCGCGTCAGAATAGCGAACATCTCTTTTGGACATCAACCAAATAGTCGCGCACCGTCGGCCC
>DASXZC010000719.1:0-6995 GCA_036502165.1 Bryobacteraceae bacterium | reverse complement strand
GAGTCCGTATCGGAATCGAAGCGTGGACGAGAATCTGGATCTGTTCGAACGTATGCGGGCGGGCGAATTTCCCGATGGATCTCGGACGCTGCGATCGAAGATCGACATGGCGTCGCCGAACTTCAACATGCGCGATCCGGTGATGTACCGGATCCTGCGTGCTGAGCATCACCGTACCGGCAATAAGTGGTGCATCTATCCGATGTACGATTTCACGCACGGCGAATCGGATTCGATCGAAGGGATCACGCACTCGATCTGCACGCTCGAATTTGAAGATCATCGGCCGCTGTACGACTGGTACGTCGAGAACCTGGGGATCCATCATCCGCAGCAGATCGAGTTCGACCGCCTCAATCTGACGAGCACGGTATTGAGCAAACGCAAGCTGTTGCTGCTGGTTCAAAAAGGAGTCGTCTCCGGCTGGGATGATCCGCGCATGCCGACCATTTCAGGATTGCGCAGGCGCGGGTACACGCCGGAAGCACTACGCGAATTCTGCGGACGCATCGGAGTTTCGAAGACGAACGGCATCATCGAACTCGGTCTGCTCGAGCATTGCCTGCGCGAGGATTTGAACAAACGATCGCTGCGGATTATGGCCGTGCTCGATCCGTTGAAGGTCGTGATCGACAACTATCCGGACGGGCAAGTCGAAGAGATGGACGCGGTCAACAATCCGGAAGACGCGTCCGCGGGAACAAGGAAGACGCCGTTTTCAAAGGTCATCTACATCGATCGCGAGGACTTCCGCGAGGTGCCTCCGAAGGGCTACTATCGGCTGTCGCCGGGCAAGGAAGTTCGGCTGCGCTATGCGTACTTGATCACGTGCACGAGTGTCGTGAAGGATGAGGCGGGTGAAGTGATCGAAGTGCATTGCACCTACGATCCGGCGACGCGTGGAGGGAACACTCCTGATGGACGGAAGGTGAAGTCGACGATTCAGTGGGTGTCTGCGGAGTATGGTGTCGATTTCGAAGCGCGCCTCTATGAGAACTTGTTCCACGAGGAGACGGAAGCGGATGCCGGCAAGGATTTCATCGACACGTTGAATCCGAATTCGTTGAACGTGAAGACGGGAAAGATCGAGCCGGCGGTTCGGGATGCGGTCATCGGCGGACATTATCAGTTCGAACGCATCGGGTACTTTTGCATGGACCGTGACTCGACGCCTAAGAAGCTTGTGTTCAATCGCACCGTGCAGTTGAAGGATACGTGGGCGAAGATCGAGAAGCAGGCCAAGAAGTAGCAGCGTTCGTTCGCGTCAAGCCGTAAGCTCGGCCACAAATTCCGTCAAGGCATCGACGTCCTCAATGCTGCTCGCGATTCCCATCGATGCGCGGATCGCCCCAACCGGACCGTCCCCCAGACACTCGCGGAAACGAGCGATAGAAAATTCGCCGCGCAGGCACCGGCGAGCCTTGCGAGCAGGCATTTGAAACGCATGCTCGGCTGCGCCTGGGTTGCAGAAGCAGCCGCCTCGAATAGCGAGTCCGCGTGCGCGGGCGGCGGATTCGACGATCTCGAACGGAATCCACTGGCCGGCGCGGCGAAGATTGAACGCGATCGTTCCTCCTCGTGCTTCAGTTCCCGCCGGACCGTGGATGACAACGCGATCGCCGAGCGCGCTCAGACGCTCCAGTAAGGCATTCGTCAGCGACGCCACATGGTCACGGATGCGATTCACTCCGACGCTCTCGAGCCAACTCAGCCCGTCGCAGATCGCAGGCATGGCGAGAAAGTTGGGCGTGCCATCCTCCCATCCTTCGGCCCCGGCCTTCAGGCGCGTCATCCCGTTCTGGACGGAAACGAACTCTACGGTGCCGCCACCGAAATACGAGCGCGCCCGCAGTTCGGCGAGAGCATCGCGGCGTGCGATCAAGGCTCCGATGCCGGTCGGATAGCCGAACAGTTTGTAGTACGACAGAGCCACAAAATCGGCGGGTGTCGCACGCAAGGAAAGCCGATGAGCCGGTGCAAATGCGGCGGCGTCGAGCAGCACGCGATAGCCGCGGTCCTGCGCTTCCGCAATCCATTGGAGAGGATGGCGGACTCCAGAAAAATTCGACTGCGCAGGAAAGGCGAATAGAGACGGCGCGGTCGCCTGCGTCAACCAAGGCGTTGGATCCAATGCGCGGAGCTCAGGATTCAGCGGTACGTGTTCGACCGCGGCTCGCTTGCGCCGCGCGGTCACGGTCAATCCGTTTACGGAATTATGATTGTCGGCCGTGAGCACGAGTCGAGATCCTGCTCGGAACGGGAACGAGTCGGCGAGGATTCGCATCGCGCCGCTGGCGTTCGAAGTGAACACGACATCGTAGACTGCCGGATCCGCATCGACAAAACGCAAAGTTTGCGCGCGAGCCGTCTCGATCGCATCTGTGCTGGCAGCGGACGGAGCGCTATCGGAGTGCGGATTCCCCAACACCTGCTGCGTCAGGCGATGCATGTCGCGACAGACTAACGAAGCCGGATATAACGCAGAACCCGTGTAGTCAAGATAGACGGTGCCAGTGGCCGCGAGGCGGCTGAATTCATAGCGGCGGAGTTCCGAGATGTCGGCGAGATCGGGCATCTAGCAACCTCTTCTACGAAACGGCGCCGTATGCGTCTGAGGCGTCTCCGATTGCTGGGTTGTCCAATAACCGGAAGGGACCTGACTCCGCGGAACTCCCATCTCAGGATTGCCTCCAAAAAATCGGCTCAGCTCCGACGCCTTTTCGAATTCTGCTTTCTCGGCGGCAGTCGCATCAATCGCGAGACGCGGCTCCATGACCCGTGACTGCCATTCATAAATCCCTTCGCGCAGCACGAACACACGCCGATAGCCACGCATACGCATCAGGACCCAGGCCTGCGCCGCGTGCGTGCCGCCTTCGGAATAGAGGACGATATCCGCATCCCGTGGCAGCACGCTTTTAGTGATCGCCTCGATAGCCATCGGCTGCGCGGTCGGAATGTGGAACTGTTCGAACTCCGCTTGCGAACGGAGGTCGAAAATCCGTAAATTCTTGTCTTCGTGCATGATGCGTGTCGCGAGATCGAGCGCGGACATATGGTCGCTCTCGGCTTCAATTTCGGAGGCCAGCTCCGATGGATCCGCCGAGCGGCTAAAGCTTGAAAGAAAGGCCGCGCCCCCCAGGACGGCGGCGACAATCGCCAACAGGCGATGGGTCTGGCTCACGACGAGACCCTGGACCTCTCGAAGCGGCCCACCAGCGCGAATCCGCATAGTGCGATCGCTGTGATGAGCGCGACGCCTGCGCCGGTCGAGATTCCCATCCAATCGGAGAATCGAATCGCGCCCAGAGGAGTGCCGCGATACAGCGGCTCGATCCAATCGAACGCGCTATTGAACACCACGATTCCCGCGAGCATGCCGCCCATGACAGCGAGGCCATCGAGGCGCCCCGATGCGGCGGCGACGCATGAAGTGCCTGGGCAAAGTCCGGCAACGAGGAACCCGACGCCAAACAATGCGCCGCCGATCGCTTGTGGCAAGACCGATGTTTCAGGCAGGTTGACGAGCGAGAGATCGAGCAGGCCGAACCGGTCGAGCCAGAAGGCGCCCAGCATCGCGGTCAGGATCGCCGTGAAGAATACTTTGAAGACCGTAAGGTCCGAGAAGAAGAACTGGCCCGCGAGCTTCGGCGCGCACCCGAGTCCGCCGCGTTCGAGGAACCATCCGAACGCAAGGCCGATCAATGGCGCGGACAACAGAAGCCCCGTGGATCCGAGTCCGCCGGTTTCTGAGAACGGTGCAATCATCGCCAAAGCCTCCGCGCTAACGGCGCCATCGTGTATCCTGCGGCGAAGCACGTCATGATGAA
Source organism: Bryobacteraceae bacterium (assembly GCA_036502165.1). Lineage (GTDB taxonomy): Bacteria > Acidobacteriota > Terriglobia > Bryobacterales > Bryobacteraceae > F-183. The sequence continues at coordinate 3,165 of DASXZC010000719.1, read as the reverse complement.
AATCCAACTGCCCGCGGAGAGCAATGCGCCGCCAGTGAGACCTTGTCCACTTGTGCATCCGCGTGCGAACTTCGCACCGATTCCCATCAGCACACCGCCTGCAAGCGCGAATGCGATTCGCTGGCGATCCGAGACGCGTGGCCCGCGCTCAATAGCGATGCGAAGCCTGCCGCTCAGCCATGCCGAGAGGAAGCCGCCAACCATCACGCCGATCAGTTCGAGAACCAGCCAGTCATGCAAAGGACTCATGATGCCGTGGTCGAGATAAGGCCCGGTCGCAGGCGATGACGCTGCGGCCGCGGTGCCTTTCACGACGGCCGTACCCGAGGCGACGACGCTCGCGAATCCCCCGGAAGCTCCCAGTCCACGGCCCGCAAAAACGTAGGCTGCAAGCAGAGCGAGGCCGAGTCCGATGCCCGCGAAATAAGGATCTGCGTAGCGATCAGGCGAGCGGTTCATTTCTCGACAGGCCCCCTCGAGTTCTTCGCCCAATCCTCGAACGATCCATCATAGAGAAATACCGGATGCCCCAGCAGGCGGGCCGTGAAGACGATCGTTGTCGCTTGCTGTCCGACGTGGCAATACGCGACTACGGTGTCACCGGGATTGATGCCTGCATTCCTGAAAAGCGTCGTGAGGCGATCCCGATCGAGGTTCAGCGAACCGTCGAGGATCTCGGTGTAGGGCAAGTTGACCGCTCCTGGAATGTGACCGTTCTTTCCGTACGTCGCCTCAATGCCCTTGTAAAAGACAGGCGCGCGGGCGTCGATCAGTTTCTGATTGGGATGCTGGCTCACAGCCTTAACGAATTCGGCGTCCACGACGACATCCTTTGTGGGCACAGCGGGGAACGTCACTTCCTTCACCGCGGGGACGTCAGCAGTCAACGGCTTGCCGGCCGTTGTCCAGGCAGGCATGCCGCCGTTGAGGATCGACGTATGTCCACCGAGGCCGATATAGTCGAGCGTTAAGATGACTCGTGTGGACGATTGAAACGCTGCCTTCTCGCCAAAGTAAACAACGACGCGGCTCTCAGGACCAATTCCGAATCTGCCCCCGAACGTCGCGCGCAATGTTTCCGGCGCCGGCAGTTCGAGCATGATCTCCTTCGGATTCTGGTGATTCATCGGTTTTTCAATATCGTCGAGCGAGATCCAACGCGCGCCCGGGATGTGCCCTTTTTCGTACGGTGCCTTCGGGCCGACGTGCAGCAACACGAGGTTCGGATCATTAAGGTGGCTCGAAAGCCAGTTCACATCGACGATCATCGGAGCGGTTTCGGCGGCGAACGCCGCGCTTGCGATTGCAAGGGATAAGGTCATCAGACGCTGAGTTTTCATGGAGGCTCCTCTTGGTATTGTCGGCGGTTCTTCTACAGTATTCTGCAAGTCCGGCGGCGGGTCCAGCTTCTTCGCTGCAAAGGCGTGGGATTTGGCTGCAAAGATGTTTCCGCCGCGGCGGATTGCGGCTAGAGTAAAGTCATGGTACGTGCGCGGGAATGGTTGCCTTTGTGGATGTGGTCGATCGTCATCTGGACGGTGCTCGCCATAGTGAATGGAACGCAGGTGGTGGTCGGCATGCGGGCCCAAGGCATGCAACACCCCTGGAGCCGGTTGTTCGCGGCACAAGCGCTCTCGTGGGCGTTGTGGGCGCTGCTTAGCCCCGCGGTGCTGCTACTCGGCCGGCGATTCCCGGCGGAACACTATTGGGCGATGCACCTCGGCGTCTATGCCGCGATCGGACTCATGCACGCCGGTTGGATCGTCGCTCTGCAGGTGATGCTCGAGCCGCTCGGGCCGGCCTACAAAAGCTACACGGTAGTCGATGCCTTCGCGAGTTTCTTTTACAGCCGCTTCCATCTCGATTTCTTCGCGTACGCGGCCATCCTAGCCTTGGGACGCATGCTCGATTCCCGGCGTACGCTCGCCGAGCGAGAGGAACAACTCGCGCAGGCGAAGCTCGACGCACTGCGCCGGCAATTGGAACCGCACTTCCTGTTCAACACGCTGAATGGCATTGCAGGGCTGGTTCGTACAGGTGAGAACGCGACCGCGGTCGAGATGATTGCAGGACTGAGCGCGCTCTTGCGCAGAGTCGTCGATGGTCCGATGGGACTCGAGACCAGCCTCGCCGAAGAAATCGAGTTCGTCGAGAAATATCTGGTCTTGCAACAAATGCGATTCGCTTCCCGATTGCGCGTGAAAGTCGAGATTCCCGATGAACTCGCAAGCGCCCGCGTGCCGAGCATGATTCTGCAGCCGATCGTCGAGAATGCGATCAAGCATGGCATCGCGGTGCGCCTCGATGGAGGATGGATCCGCCTTTCCGCCCGCCGCGCGGATGACCTGCTCACGATCCGCGTCGAGAACGAGGGTCCGCAACTAAAGCCCTCAGCCGAGGGCGTTGGCATCGCCAATACGCGCGCCCGCTTGAAGAGCATGTATGGAAATGGGGCGCGGTTCGCGATCCACAACATGGCCGGCGGCTTGGTGGAAGCCGTGGTCACCGTTCCCTATCAAACATCCTAATGAGCTCGCCGCCCATTCGAACCATGATCGTGGACGATGAACCGCTGGCGCGCCGCAACATCTCGGCGTTGTTGAAGGCGGACCCCGAGACCGTCGTCGTGGGCGAGTGTAGTTCGGGAACTGAAGCAATCGAGGCCATTCGCACGATTCGTCCGGAGCTTCTGTTCCTAGATATCCAGATGCCGGGATGTGATGGCTTCGACGTCCTCGAGCAACTCGGCGCAGGCGCAGCTCCCAAGGCAGTGATCTTCGTCACGGCATACGACCAATACGCGTTGAAGGCGTTTGAAGCCGCGGCCGTGGACTATCTGTTGAAGCCCTTCGATAACGTCCGATTCGCGCGTGCCCTCGATCGTGCGAAGGCGATCGTACGCGGATCGAAAGGCCAGCCGGATGTCATTGTCGTCAAGAGTGCGGGGCGCGTAACGGTGCTAAAGGCCACTGAAATCGACTGGATCGAGGCTGCCGATTATTACGCCTGCCTCCACGTGGGTCCGCGAACACATCTCCTGCGCCGCAGCATGGCAGACTTGGAACAAGAGCTGGATCCTGCGGCCTTTTGCCGCATCCACCGTTCGGTGATCGTGAACCTGGCCAGAGTTCTAAGAATGGAAATCGGCACGGACGGAGAATACGG
>DASXZC010000718.1:0-11955 GCA_036502165.1 Bryobacteraceae bacterium | reverse complement strand
CCGTAGAGCAGCACATGGTCCATCGCCTCGCCGCGACGATTGGCGGCCTCGATGGCGATTTTCAGGTTCTCTTTGACGTTGGTCTGACCGGCGAAATCATCGAGGCGGCTCGGGCGTAGCGCGGCTTCGAATTGACGCTCCTCGTCCCGGGAGGCGGGCGAGACGATCCCCTCTTCACTCATCCTCAAATCAGGTTACCAGGAACGCATCGAGCTCCAAGATTCTGCTTGACTATAACGAACATGTTATATAACATAGTGAACATATAAGGTACCGCCGCAACGATGCAGCCCAATCTCGATACCGCCTTCTTCGCTCTCGCCGATTCGACGCGCCGGGCGATTCTGGCACGGCTCGCCAAAGGTGAGGCGACCGTGATGGAACTCGCAGAACCGTTCGCGATGACGCAGCCGGCGGTCTCGAGGCACTTGAAGGTACTCGAAGGCGCGGGCTTAATCGTACGCCGCGTAGATGGCGCGAAACGGCCCTGCAAACTGGCGAGACCGGCAGTCGACGCTATGGACCGCTGGCTCGATCTGCTGCGGAAGGCTCTCACAGAGAACTACGACAGGCTCGACCAGGTATTGGCAGAAATGCAACAAGAATCGAAGGCGAAGCCGCCGAAGAAAGGAAGACGCAAACGATGACTCCCATGACACTCAAGACAGAAGGCGACCGAAATATTGTGGTCACCCGCCATTTCGCGGCCCAGCCGGAACTGGTGTACCGGGCTCACACAGAACCCGCGATCGTTCAGAAATGGCTACTCGGACCGCCCGGATGGACGATGCCCGTCTGTTCCATTGACCTGCGGCCCGGCGGCCAATTCCGCTATGAATGGGCGAACGCGAAGGGTCATGGATTTCATCTGACCGGAGAGTATGTGGCTCTCGAGCCCTTCAGCCGCATCGTCCATATCGAGAGGATGCACCTGCCGGATCCGACGCCTGATAACCACGTCGAAACAACGTTCGAACCTGATGACTCCGGCGGTTGTCTGATGACGATGCGGATGTCGCTGCCGGATGAGGCGACACGCGCGACGATGCTCGCGAGCGGCATGGAGCGCGGGATGGAAGCGAGCTACGTCCGGTTGGACGGCATGATCTAGCTGCGGAAGCCTACCAGACGCGGCAAGCCTGGGCGCGCACCATCGGCTGTCCGGCTTTACAAGCGAACGCGGCCGCGAATTGCGGCATGTTCGAGACAATGCCGTTCACGCGATATATGTTGGGCGAGTGCGGATCCGTGATCGCGTTCGCGCGCTTGCGCTCAGGCCTCTCATCGCCACACGCCCACTGCGCGAAGCCGATGAAGAATCGCTGGTCGGGCGTGAAGCCTTCCCTCGGCTGCAGGTTCATTCCCTCGGTCGCATGCTTCCAAGCGATGTAGGCGAGCAACTCGCCGCCGAGGTCCGCCATGTTTTCGCCGAGCGTGAGGCTTCCATTGATCTTGATGTCGTCGACGGCGGTGAATCCTGAATATTCGTCGACGATGCACTTGGCTTTGTGCTCGAACGCCTTCGCGTCATCTTCGTTCCACCAGTCCTTCAAATTGCCCTTGGCGTCGAAGTGGCGGCCTTCGTCATCGAAGCCGTGCGTCAGTTCGTGGCCGATCGTGCCACCGGTGTCGCCGTAGTTCGGAGCGTCATCCATCTTCGGATCGAACAGCGGCGGTTGCAGAACTCCCGCCGGAAAATTGATGTCGTTCATTTGCGGATTGTAGTAAGCATCCACAGTCGGCGGAGTCATTCCCCATTCGCCACGATCGACCGGCTTGCCGATCTTCAGCAACTGCCGGCGATTTTCGAATGCCACGGTCCGCTCGACATTTCCAGTGAAGTCGTCGCGCTTGAGCTCGATCGAACTGTAGTCGCGCCAGTGATCGGGATAGCCGATTTTATTCACGATCGAGTGCAGCTTCTCGAGCGCCTTCTGCTTGGTCGCGGCGGTCATCCACGGCAGCGTCTCGATTTCGCCTTTCATTGCGGTTTCGATTTCCTTCGTCATCGCGACCGCGCGCTGCTTGGTCTCGGGCGTGAACGTGCGCGCGACGAAGACTTGGCCGAGAGCTTCGCCTAATTGATCGTCCGTATATTGGACGCACCGCTTCCAGCGAGGCTTCAACCGTTGGACGCCGTTCAGGATCTTTCCATAAAAATCGAAGTTCGCATCGACGAACCGCGAACTCAAATACGGAGCCGCTTCGTGGATCGCGTGCCAGCGTAAATACGTTCGCCACACTTCGATCTTGGTGTGCCCCAGCAGCGTGGCGAGCTCCGCGAAGAACTTCGGTTCCGTGACATTGATGGCCACGCTCGGTGCGACTCCAAGGGCCGCGAAGTACTCATTCCAGTCAAAGTGCGGCGTGATCTTCTGCAGATCCTCGCGGGACATTTTGTGGAACAGCTTGTAAGGATCGCGCTTTTCGACTTGCGTCAGGGAGGCCTCGGCGAGTTCCGTTTCCAGCTTGAGGATGTCGGCCGCCCCTCTTTTTGCGGCCGCTGGCGGATCCCCGAGCAGCGCGAGCATACGCTCGACGTGCAACGCGTAATCAGCACGGATCTCGATCGATTTCTTGTCCGTCTTCGTGTAGTAATCACGATCGGGAAGTCCAAGGCCGCCGGCGCCGAGGAACGAGATGACCTCATTCGAATTCGCAAAATCCTGATTGGAGCCATAGCCGAACATCATGTCGCCGCTACCCGCAAATCCGAGATGTTCCTTCCCGAGAATGGCGGGGATCTCCTTGACTGATTTGATTTCGGCGAGTCGCCGAAGATCGGGGACAAGCGCAGCGAGGCCGGCCTTTTCGATCCCCTGTTCGTCCATGCAAGCGGCGTAGAACGCGCCGACCTCACGTTCAGGAGCCGATGCCGGCGATGCCTGCTCGTGCGAGAGATGTTCGAGAATTCCCCACAAATACCGGGCGTTTTCATCGGTAAGCTTCGCATAGACATTCCACAACGCCTGATCGGCTGGGATGGGATTCATCTTGATCCACGAGCCGCAGGCGTATTGGAAGAAGTCCTGGCAGGGGTCGGCGGACTTATCCATGAATTTCTGATCGAGACCCGGCGTGTAGGGCAAAGTCGTCAACGGCGTTTCAGCCGTCTGCGCCGTGGCGCATGCCGCCGCGAGAAGAAGTAAGCAGAGGATTCGCATGAGTTCCTCTTTACAGCATAGGCTGTGTCAGGAATAGATTTTGCGATGCTGCTCGAGCATCTCGACGAACGTCGCGAGGCGCCGGGCACGCGTCTCGGCTTTCTTCGCAGTCTGCAGCCGAAACAGGATTGCGTAGCGGTTCTGGCTGTCGAGAGTGTCGAAGAAGGCACGCGCCTTCGGCTTCTTCTCGAGTTCCGCAGCGAGATCATCCGGCACGCCAGATGTGGCGGGGCCGTCATAAGCGCGAGCCCAGCGGCCGTCCTGCTTGGCGCGTTCGACTTCAGCGAGTCCGGCGGGATGCATGCGCCCGTTTGCGATGAGGACGTTCGCCTTCTGACAATTGATTTTCGACCAGATGCTACGCTTGCCGCGCGGCGTGAAGCGCTGAAGGAACGTCGTGCTACTAGCGGACTTGCGCCGCGCGTCGATCCAACCATACGAAATCGCGGCTTCAAGAATGTCGGAATAGTTGAACACGACCCCGGCCGGTTTCGTCCGCGCCGTTTTCTTATTCAGGATCAGCCAAACGCCCGTCGATTGCGAGTGATTCGATTGGAGCCATCGTTCCCACTGCTCGAGAGAAGCGAGTTCGAGCGACTCTTCCGCTTCCATATTTTGTCACCCGAGAATGCAGACATCCCCCAGATTCCGGTAATCTTCAGCGTAATCCAAACCGTAGCCGACGACGAATTCATCCGGAATTTTGAAACCGCAATACGTGACCTCGACGGGACGCATGCGACGCTCAGGCTTGTCGAGCAGCGTCGCGATCCGCAACGTTTTCGGCTTGCGTTGTTCGAGCAATTGCATCAGGTAGCTCAGCGTCACGCCGCTGTCGACAATGTCTTCGACGATGATTACATCGAATCCTTCGATCGAAACGTCGAGATCCTTCGTGACTTTCACTTGTCCCGATGACGTCTTGCCTTTGCCGTAACTGGAGATTCCCATGAACTCGAGCCGCGCAGGCGTCTTCATCGCACGCGCCAGATCGGAGAGAAAGATGCACGCGCCTTTCAAGATCGCGATCAGGTAGACAGGACCCGATCCGGCATAGTCGGCGTCGATTTGAGCGCCCAGTTCTTGAATTCGTTTTTGAATCTCAGTCGCGGAGATGAACACGTGCGGAGTGGCGGACATTTAAGTAGTCTGTCACAGAATCGATGACCACGGCGCACGACTCCAGGGTGGTACGATAGGCCCAGGAGCGATCCCGAACACCCGATTGGCTACCCGCAAAAACTCCCCTCGCAAGAAACCGGCCGCTCGACGAGGACCCGTCAAAACCGCAGCAGCCGCCCCTAGAAAAGCAGCTCAAAGGAAGGGTCGAAAACCGCCGCAGCCGGCGCTGGCCATCAGTGCGGCTGCCGCGGCCTCGACCACGCCGGCTGTTCCCGAACCGCAACCCGTGGGCGCTCATCCGCCGGCGTGGCTGACAGCGGCGCGCGCCGCAGAATCGAAGAAGGCGCTCGACGTACAAGTGCTCGATCTACGCGAAGTCACTTCGTTCGCGGACTTCTTCGTTCTTGCGACGGGAACCAATCCGAAGCAGGTGCAAGCCATCGCCGAAGAGGTTGACATCGCGCTCAGGAAAGTCGGCGAGCACGCGAATTCTGTTGAAGGATTCGACAACGCCGAGTGGATCCTCGCTGACTACGGCGACTTCATCGTGCACGTTTTCTCTGAAAAAGCGCGGGCGTTTTATGAGCTCGAGCGATTATGGAGAGCGGCGCGGAAGGTCGAAATTCCCGCCGAAGCTTAGTGCTTCGCGGCCGCGTAAGCAGCGTCGAGCGCTTCGATCACATGCAGCACTCGCTGGCCTGATCCGCAACGGGTGACACCCGCGCGGAGTTGCAACATGCAACCCGGGTTCGCGGTGACGATCCATTCAGCCTTCGTCGACGCGGCGTTTTTCATTTTTGAATCGAGAATCTGCAGCGACAGGTCCGTGTGGAGGATGTTGTAGATGCCGGCGCTGCCGCAGCAGACGTCCGCGCCGCGCATTTCCTTGAGCTTCAATCCGGGAATCGCCCGCAACAATTGTCGCGGCGCGTTGCGGATCTTCTGCCCATGCGCGAGATGGCACGAGTCTTGATAAGTCGCCGTGACGGGAACTGCGCCGAAGTCGCGATTCAATTCGATCGAGGCGAGGAATTCGTTGACGTCACGCACCAGCGCCTTGAACTGCTTTGCTTTCTCTCGATACGCGTCGTCGTGTTCGAGCAGTTCATCGTATTCCTTCAGCGTCGATCCGCAGCCCGCAGTGTTAGTGATGATAGCGTCGTAACCCCCGCCTGCCAGCGCGTCGATGTTCTTGCGAGCGAGCGCACGGCCTTCGTCGCGACATCCCGCGTGGACGTGCAAGGCTCCGCAACACGTCTGATTTTCGGGAATGACGACCTCGCAGCCGTTCTTTTGCAGCACCCGTACGGTAGCCTCATGCAGCCGGGCGAAGGTCACGTTCGCCATGCAGCCGCCCAGCATCGCGACGCGGTATTTCTTCATGCCTTCCGCCGGAAACGTCTTCCCATACGCGCCGAAGAACGATGGCATCTCGACCGGCGGAGATAAGGACTCAGCCGCCGCCAGTGACTTGGGAATCAACCCCAGCTTGCGTGCAGCAGCTTGCAATCCGGAAGCTTGATACAGCCACAACATCCGCGCCGCCACTTGCAGATTGAAACGCGAAGGAAGCAAATGGCGGAACGCGAGGCGCATCAACAGCGGCCTGGGACGCGCATCGGCGATCTCCGTCCGGGCTGCTTCAATCAGGCGCCCGTACGGAACTCCCGAAGGACATGCGGACTCGCAAGCGCGGCAGGCGAGGCAGAGATCGAGATGTTCGACATAGCTGTCATCGAGCTTCGCTTTCCCGATCGACACCTGCACCATTTGATAGATCCGTCCTCGCGGAGAATCCATCTCGAGGCCCAATTCGCGATACGTCGGACAGGCATTCAGACACAGCCCGCAGTGGACGCACTTGTCGAGATCCTTGGTTTGCGGCTTGTCAGATGCGGCCATAAAGCGCTCCGGGATTCAACACACCTTTAGGATCGAGCATTTGTTTGACGCGCTGCATCACTGCCAGGCTTGCGTCCGGCGATGGCCACCGCTCGACGCCCGCTGGAGCGTACTCGACGACTCGGGTGCCGGTTTGAGGACCGCCGCCGCTCGCGGGCTCCGTCTGATATCCATAGAGGACTCCTGAGGCAGCTCGCGCCACCGCGGGACCCTCTAACGCTTCCATCAGGCCGCCGAGCGCTGTGTGCGTCGTCGAATAACGCGTCACGACTGCTTCTGGATATTCGCTTAGAAAGCTCGGAGTGAACTCGCGCACCGATGTCCAGAACGCGTCGCACTCGACGTCCCGACCCCCTGGGAACTCCGCGCTATAGCGCTCGACCGCGGTTACCGCGCGCAACGCGATCACCCACGCCCGCGCACATCCGCAACGCGCAGCGGCTTGCGGATTGAGGACGTCCAGCGATGCGACCGGCAGGATGCTCTTCAGGATCCGGTCCCTTTGCGCAAACGCCTCCCGTGCCGAATCGTATTCAAACAGAATCGTCCGCGATTGTTTCGGAAGCGGAATCAACTTGCAATTGACCGACGCAATGGCTGCGAGCGTTCCAAACGAGCCAATCATGAGCTTCGCCATGTCGAGCCCGGCGACATTCTTGACGACCATTCCGCCGGTATCGACGAGTGCGCCGTCGACGGTAGCGAATCGCATGCCAATCACCAGGTCGCGCGCCGTGCCATACAGCCGGCGCCGAGGACCGCTCAAATTCGCGGCGACCAGTCCACCGAGGGTGACGGAATCGAACCACGGCGGATCGAGCGGCAACATCAGTCCATCGGAGGCAAGCTGCCGCGAGAGGTCCCAGAACTTCACGCCGGCTTCGACCGAAATCGTCAGATCGCGCGGCTCATAGCGAAGGATCCGCGTCATCGAACGCGTCGAAATCCGGACTTCCGCATCGATGGGAGCGTCGCCCAAACGAATCGTCCGCCCTTGATCGGCGGCGCTGAGCAGACTCGCGGCCAGTTCGGTATCGCTGGTGGGTTCAGTGGCGGACATCAACGGGAGCGGCAACTAAAAGGGTACAACGTCCGCACCCCCGGACGTTCACTCGTATCGCAGGCACACGATCGGATCGAGCTTCGACGCGCGGTTCGCCGGGTAGTATCCGAAGAACAATCCCACACCCACAGAAATCGAGAAACCCAGTACGATCCACAACGGCGAAACGAACGCCGGAATCGCCGGCATGACTGTCCGCACAACGAACGCGATGAAAGCGCCCATGAGGATTCCAATTCCTCCGCCGATACAGGAAAGCGTGATCGCCTCGAGCAAGAACTGGGTTCGTATATCTGAACGGCGAGCGCCCACGGCCTTCCGGATCCCAATCTCCGCCGTGCGTTCGGTGACCGAGATCAGCATGATGTTCATCACGCCGATGCCGCCTACCAGCAGTCCGACGCCGCTGATGATGCCTGTGAGCAGCACCATCGCACCTGTCAACTGATTCCACAATGAACTGAGAAAATCAGGCGAAGTGATGTCAAAATCGTCCTCTGCACCATAGGGCACGCGCCGTTTGCGCCGCATCGACTCGTCGACCTGATCGCGCAACGTCTCGATCGAGTAGCCATCCTTGCCAGCGACCGCAATGAAGCGTTCCTTAATTTCCGGAAAGCTTTTGCGGAAGTTGCTCATGGGAATGCAGGCGAACTGATCGACGCCAAAGGCCGAGAACAAGCCTTGATCGGGCTCGAAGACGCCAACCACTTCGTACTGCCTTCCATCGAGACGTACCAGTTTGCCCAGCGGATCGAGGTTCGGAAAGAGCGAGTCCGCGATGGAGCGCCCGATCACCACCACGCTTCGCGCATGCTCTTCGTCGAACGGTGAAATGAAGCGGCCCTGCGCGACGGCGAACAGAGGGAACGCGTTGATGTATTCGGGCTGCACTCCACGCAGGAAGAACCGCTCGACGTGCGCATCGCCGTATCGGATTTCATCGGTCTGATTGTTGAAGTTGATGCGATTCGCGAAGACCGTGGCGTACGAGACAGCGGGACTCGTCTCTTCAATAAAGGCCGCATCCTCATCCTCGAGATACTTTCTCATGCGGATCTTCGCCGGCAAACGCGTCGCGTTCTCCATCGGCGGGATGCGAGTGATAAACAGCGTATTCGATCCCAGGCGCGAGACGCGGTCTTTGATCTCGCCGTTCAGGCCATCGATGATCGACGCGACCGCGATCACGGTCGTGACGCCGACGACGATCCCGAGAATCGTCAACGCCGAACGTACCTTCCGCGCACGCAAGGTATCGAGCGCCACCGACAGGTTTTCGAATAATTCTTGGCGTGTCACGTCAGCCCGTCTCCGTCCTCAAGGCGTTCACCGGATCGAGATGAGCAGCCTTGCGCGCCGGATAGATGCCGAAAAACAACCCGATGGTCGAGCTCACGACCAGGCCCAGCACCGCAACCCACGTCTGAACCGCGGCGGGAAATGATGTCAACGTGCGCAACGCAAGCGCGCATCCGAATCCAATGGCGATGCCGATCGCGCCACCGATCAGGCACTGCAGAACGCTCTCGGTGAGGAACTGACGCTGTATGTCGGCCTTGGTTGCACCGACCGCGCGGCGTACACCGATCTCGCGGGTCCGCTGAGTGACGCTCACCAGCATCACGTTCATGATCACAATGCCGCCGACGACCGCCGAGATGGAACTCACCATCACGAACACGGCGAAGAACGATCCGCTGATGCTCTGCCACAGCGCGATGTAGCTCTGCGCCGTGCCGATGAAGAAGCTGTCGTCCGCGCCGGGCTGATCGTGCCGGCGCGTCCGCATGATGACGCGTGCTTCATCCTGCGCTGCGTTGAAATTCTTTTCTCCACCCGATGCCTTGATTTCGAGCGTCAGGCTCGACCGTGATCCGCGGACTTTCAGATATGTGTTCAGCGGGATGATCACGTAGTTATCCTGATCCTGACCGAGCACGGAACCGATTTTTTGGAACGTGCCGATGACCGTAAATTCGAGGCTCCCCGTGCGGATCGTGTGCCCGATCGGATTCTCATAAGGAAAGAACTGTTCGACCAGCGAGGAGCCGATGATGCAGACATACGCCGCGTGGCGGTCCTCACTCGGTGTGAAGTATCGCCCCAACTCGAGCGTCCGCGTGTCGATGTCGGTCATGTTGGGCGTGTAGCCGATGATGGATGTGTCGTCGGTCTGCTTATTCTTGTATTGCACCGACAGCGTGCCGCTCGCCGATGCACCCACTTCCTCACACGCCGTACACTGATCGGCGACGGCGCGGTAATCGGACAGATCAATATTCTTGTTCTTGAGCGACTTGACGATGACGGTAAAATCGACGACTGCGAACGGTGTCTTCGCCAGCCGGAAAACGTTCGTCCCCAGATTGGCGATCTTCTGCTCGACGTAAACGTTCGCGCCCTGCACCAGCGTCATGACGGTCATGAGGGTCGCGACTCCCATCGTCAGACCAAGCACGGTCAGCACCGTGCGCAGTTTCTGCGCAGTCATGGCCTCGACGGCCACACGCAGGTTATCCCGGATCCCAACCATGGATGCCTCCATTATTCCAGGTAACGCTCGTCAATTTTGAGATAATGCCAGCATGAACGTTGCGGACGTCACTCTCAGGCCGGGTGAAATCGACCTCGGCACATGGACGCTGTTCTACCTGCCTCCGGGCGGAGGCAAGTACAACGGCAAGCTCAGGATCACGAACATGCGCTTGCTCTACGATGCGAAATACGACGCCAGTCTCTCGGGCATGGTGACCGAGGCGCTGTTCATCAAGTGGGGCAGCGAGGGCTATCTGGAAATCGAAAAGAAGGACATTCGAGGCGTCGAAGTGCAAAAGAAATTGTTCAGCAAGAAGTGCATCCTGACGCTTTCCGATGGAAGCGTGCACACCTTCGACTACGGTGCGATGAACATCGACAAGGCGGCTGCCGCGATTCAAGCGAGATAGAGAATCGTCAGGATTTTAGCGTGTCGAGCGCCAGCCCGACGCGCCGCAATCCTTCTTCTACGACTGCCGTATCCTGCCCATAACTGAGCCGGAAATGATCGGGCTGATCGAAGAAACTGCCCGGTACAATGGTTGTTTCGAACTGCGAGCGCAACGTGTCGCACAGCGCCTCGACATTGATGCCATTCAATTTCGGAAAGACGGTCATGCCGAATTTCGGGGTCGCGCATTCGAGCTCATCGTGCGATAAGAGGAACGCGTTGACGAGTGCACGGTTGCGCTCGAGGATCGCACGCGTTCGTGCTTTCAACTCCGGCAGCCGCTCGAGCGCGCGGATGCTCAGTAGTTCGCCGGAATGCGTGGGGATCACGTTGAACAGATCGCTCAGCCGCCACATTTTTTCAACAAGCGCGGGCTCGGCGAGAACCCATCCGCAACGGAGCCCACTCAATCCGTAAACCTTGGTCAGCGAATTCGTCGTGACGAATTCATTGCCGAAGTGGAACGCGGACTCAGGCTCGGCTTCAAACGCGGCGTCGAGATACACTTCATCGACGAGCACGCGAGCTCCGACAGCCTTGGCGAGCCGTCCGATTTCGCGCATGGTTTCTGGCTCGATGAACGCGCTCGACGGATTGTGCAGATTAGTCAACACGATGAGCTTCGTCATCGTGCTCAGGCTCCGGCGCAGAGCGTCGAGATCGGGCTGATAGCCCAATGATTCCGGACGCGGGAGCCATTTGATGTTGGCTTGCAGGAATCCGATCGACGACGGAATCAGATCGTACACCGGATGCTCGATGATCACTTCATCACCCGGCTCGATCAGCGCGGCCATGGCCACGAAGTTCGCCATCGACGTTCCAATTGAGCTGAAGACGCACTTCTCGTCGACGCCCGCATGCTTCGCGAGCGACTGCTGCAGGGCAGGGAAGCCGTAGTAGCTCGAACCGCTCAGCCCGACATCGGCAAGGGTGAACGGGAACTCGGCAGGTGTCAAGTTGCGCATCCCGCTCGATGCGAGATTGAACTTTGAGCCGGACCGCGTTTTGGCCCAATTCATGTAAGGCGAGGACGTTTGCCTCGGAGGGAGGCTCATGCGGACTTTCTCCTATTCCAAAACAGGAATGCCGGAATTCCGGCGGCTTGAATTAACAATCCGATGCCGCTTTCACGAGGATAGTGGACGATCGTCGCGACGACAATCAGCCATGCGGCAATGACGAAAAACAATCCCGTCCAAGGGTATCCGGGAACTGAGAAATCACTCGGCGAGCGATCGCGCCGGCGGAAGATGAACAGGCAAGTCGTGGTCAATCCAATGAAGAAAAAATCGACTGGGATCACGTAGTTCAGAATCTGCTCGTATCGGCCGGACATCGCGATGACGATCGCCCAAATGCCTTGCAGCACGATCGCGATCACGGGCACACGCGTCTTCTCTGAAACCTTGGCGACGCTCTTGAAGAATAATCCGTCCGCGGCCATCGCGAAGTAAGCGCGCGGAGCGGTCAGCATCCCTTGCCCCAGAAAGCCAAGCGTCGAGATGGCGATCGCCGCCGCGGTAAGCGATGCTCCGCGAGTGCCCAACCATTCCTGCATCACCGTCGATGCCGGAGTCGTTGTCGCGGCGAGTCCTTCGGGCCCGAGCGCACGCAAATAAATCGCGTTCACAGAGGTGTACAGCACGACGACTCCGATGACGCCGAGCACCATTGCGCGAGCCAGATCTCGCTTCGGATTCCGCATCTCGCCT
>DASXZC010000717.1:0-5681 GCA_036502165.1 Bryobacteraceae bacterium | reverse complement strand
CCTCACGGCAGCGCCGCAGTTAACGTCAGCGAATCCATCATTCGTCCCGTTGCTGTCGGACGACACGACGGTCACATTCACCGGCTCCGGATTCACCCCGCAAACCCAACTGCTGCTCAATGGCCTCACGGTCTGGGGATCACCGGTCGTCTACATCGACTCACAGACTCTCCAAACGACGATGTCGTATCTCTCGTTCATCGTTCCAGGCAGCTATCAATTCTCCGCGGTGAACCCTCAATCCGATATCTCCGGCACGGTCACCGTCTCCGTCGGTGGAGCGACCCCCGTCGTCTCGAAAGTCGTCAACGCGGCAAGCCAACTTACCGGACCACTCGCCCCTGGTGAGCTCATCCAAATCAATGGCACAAACTTCGGCCCCGCCGGCCAACTGTCCGTGACGGTCGGAGGAATTGGCGCAACCCTCATCTCCTCATCGGATACACAAGCGCTCGCCCTCACCTCGCCGCAACTCAGCGGCGCTACCGCCGACGTCGTCCTCAGCACCAGCGGACTCACCTCCGTCCCATCAACCCTCCCCCTCGCCCCCACCGCCCCCGGACTCTTCACCGCAGACATGTCCGGCAAAGGCCCCGCGCTAATCCAAGGCACCGCGTCGCCAGGTTCGACGATCACGCTCTTCGGCACCGGCGTCGCGGATCTCACCCAGCCGTTCACCGCGAGTATCAACGGTGCCGCCGCCCAAGTCACATCAGCGAGCACCGTTGTAAACCAGCCCGGCTGGTTCCAATTGACCGTCACAATTCCAACGGTGATCCCGCGCCCCGTACCTCGTTCCCATTCTTCGCCCGCGGTTGTCACTATCTCGGTAGCGGGCCGCTCGAGCCAATCCGGCGTAACACTCGCTCTCAACGAAGAGGTGACCCAGTGATCCTGCTCTACACTCTGGTCCTAGCGATGGACATCCATCACTCGCGCATCCCGCTCCACTTCGAGCCCAACCAAGGCCAAGTCGCCGGCGAGACCGAATGGATCGCCAAAGCCCCCGGCGGGACGGTCTTCATCAAAAACACCGCCGTCGCCTTCGCAACGACGAAGGACCCCGGAGGTAAAAAGCCCCGCGTCATGCGCTTCGTCGGCGCGCAACCAACAAAGGGCGAAGGACTCGATCCCACTGGCGGATATTCCAACTACTTCACCGGCCGCGATGAGAAGAACTGGCACAGCGGCATCCCGCACTTCTCGAGGGTCCGCTACAAAGGGCTGTACAAAGGAATCGACCTCCTCTACTACGCGACTCCGGATCGTCAAATCGAATACGACCTCGAAGTCGCAACCGGCGCAGATCTCGACCAGGTCGAGCTCTCCTTCACCGGATTCGACAAAATCGAGATCGATGAACACGGCGATCTCTCTCTGCGCCTCGGCGCTCACGCCATCAGACAGCATCGGCCCAAGGTGCTCCAAGGCGGCAAAGAAGTCGCATGCGGATACAGGCTCCTTCCCAACAATCACGTCAAGATCGAAGTCGCGCCCTACGACGAAGCGCTGCCGCTCACCGTAGATCCGGTGCTCGACTTCTCCACATACATCGGCGGCCCCGGAACTGAGTTCGTAAACGGAGTAGCAGTAGACAGCGCTGGATTCATTTACATTGGCGGCTCGACCGAAACGCCTGCAACCCCAAGTCTGAATCCCTTCCAGCAGACCAACCTCGTCCTTTCGTCGCCGTTTGTCCTCAAGCTAACACCTAATGCGGATCGCATCATCTACTTCTCAACCTTGCGGTCCAGCGACCCAAGCGGAGCGGCCGGTCTCTCGGTCGACTCCGCCGGGAGCCCGATCATTGTCGGCAACACCTACTCTCCGGACTTTCCTCTAAAAAACGCCTTCCAAACGAATTACGTGGCCGAGTATTACACCGCGTTCGTTACCAAATTCTCTCCCGATGGACGCAATCTTGTTTACTCGTCCTATTTCGGCGGCAGCGGGATGGGAGACAACATGTTTCAGGGCATTCTCGACAGCGATGGAAATCTGATCTTTTCCGGCAACACCACATCTACCGACATTCCGATCAAGAACGCGTTCCAACCGAAGTTCGCCGGAGGCCAAGGCGATTGCTTCTTGACCAAGGTCGACCCAAACGGGGCGCTTGTCTTCTCCACTTACTTCGGTGGCTCCGGAACAGACTATTGTTACGGCGGCCTCGCGCTCGACTCCACCGGCGCGATCTATCTCGGTGGCGAATCGTACTCTGACGATTTCCCGTTGAAAAACCCAATCCAGACGGTTCTGAGCCTGGTTAGCGGCTTCCCTACAGCATTTCTCGCAAAATTCTCGGCTGACGGAAGCTCGCTCCAATACAGCACGTTCTTGGGCGGCGTGGGCTCGGGGAGCGTGAGCAGCGTTGCATTCAATTCGAAAGGAGAAGTCTACCTGGGCGGTCACGTCTTCGGCGGTCAATTCGCCACGACTGCCAATGCATTTCAACCCCGTTGCGAACCAGAAATCTGTGGCCTCCTGATGAAATTGGATCCGACCGGTCAGCAGATCCTGACCTCCACGCTCTTGTCCGGATCTGGAACTGGCGAGACCGGAGTCCGGGCGATCGCAGTCGGCTCCGACGACTCACTGTATGTCGCTGGCACAACCGGCTCCGCGGACTTTCCCTCGGTCAATTCTTTATTTCCCTTCGTTGACGGAGGGTCCTTCAACCTGAATGTCTTCGCCGCGAGATTCTCAGGAGATATTCGCACGTTGGCCTATTCGACATTCTTGGGCGGCGACAAGGACGACTACATTGGTGGCCTGACTTTGGACTCGCAGAACCGTTTGTATATCGCCGGCTGGACAACCTCCGACAATTTCCCCGTCAAGAATGCATTCCAATCCGCCTACGGCGGCAGCGGCGACGGTTTCCTCGCCCGCATATCCGACTCCTCCGTCATCGGAGTCAGCCCCCTCAGCGCAACACCCAGCCAAGTCCAGTTCCGCTACGTCCAAGGCGGACCACCCATCGCCACCCAGAACGTCCAGCTAGCGGGCGACAACGTCCCGTTCACCGTCTCCTCCGACGCCGCCTGGATCACTGTAAATCCACAGACCGGAGTCGCACCCGCGACATTATCAATCGGCGCCACCCAACTCGTGCCAGCTAACTATTCGGGCACCATCACCGTAACCCCAGCCGCCGGAACACCGCTCAGCATTCCGGTCAGCATGAAGATCCTGAACCCCGCTCCGCAGCTAACGTCCGCGACTCCGTCATTCGTCCCATTGCTCTCAGCCGACACAACAGTTACGTTCACCGGCTCCGGATTCACGCCGCAAACCCAACTACTCCTCGGAGGCACAGCCGTCTGGGGATCCCCCGTCGTCTACATCGATCCGCAGACTCTCCAAACGACGATGTCGTATCTCTCGTTCATCGTTCCCGGCAGCTACCAGTTCTCGGCCGTAAATCCGCAATCGGACATCTCCGGCACAGTCACCGTCTCCGTCGGCGGCGCGACTCCCGTGATCACCAGCATTGTCAACGCCGCAAGCCAACTTACCCAACCACTCGCGCCCAGTGAGCTCATCCAAATCAATGGCACAAACTTCGGCCCCATCGACCAACTGTCTCTGACGATCGGAGGACTTCGCGCAACCCCCATCTCCTTCTCGGATACTCAAGTGGTTGCCCTCGTTCCGCCGCAACTCACCGGCGCCACCGCGGACGTCGTTATTGCCAGTGGAGCCCTCGCCTCGGTCCCACTCCGTCTCGCGGTGTCCCCTGCCGCTCCCGGACTCTTCACCGCCGATATGTCCGGAAAAGGACCGGCGCTAATCGAAGGCACGCCATCGCCCGGCTCCCTGATCATTCTGTACGGCACCGGCGGAGGCAACCTCTTGCTCCCCTTCACGGTGACGATCAATGGAGTCGATGCCCCGGTGGGATACGCAGGACTCGTTCCAAACCAACCCGGCTGGTTCCAATTCGACATAACCATTCCAGCGGATGTGCCAACCATCGCCCCCGGTCAACGCCTCCCGCGTCCATCTCTGTCACCACCCACTGTCGTGCTGTCCGTCGGCGGCCATCCCAGCCAAGCCGGAGTGACGCTAGCTCTTCAGGTGACCCAATGATTTTGACGTCCATCCTTTAGGCCCCTAGCGTGAGGCTCTTCATCAAAAGCACCGCTATCGCCTTCGCAACAACGAACCGCAGTAATGAACTGCACCGGCTCTTCCTACGCGCCGCCCTTGCCACGAGGAATGTGGCGCTGAAGATCGCGGCTGTCGTGCAATATCCGAAGGACATTGACAGAGCGTTTGCGAATCCGATAAAGAACGAAATGCCTCGGATTGCGAACAACGTTCGGAGCTTCAGGAACGCGGTCGCGGCTCGAACGCAAATGATAGGTTCGGATGCCTGCGCCGAGTTCTTCTCTCTTCCGCGACCCATGCCGCATCGGATCCTCTTCCAGTCGCGGAGAGCCTGGACAATCAGATCGCGATACCGCGAAGCGGCGTCTTTGCCGAATTCGAAATGGCTCCACTCCAGAGTCTGCCGCATGTCGCGAGCGGCATGCGGCGAAAGAACAATTTTGGAATGAGCCGCCTTCTTCCTAGGCACGCTTGCGCTCGCGCGCTCTGACCCCCGTCGAAACCTCATGATCGACCTGATGAACATAGGCCGCAAGATCGTCGAAGGTTTCGAATTCGAGACCTTCGCCCCGCTCAATGGAACCGGAAGCGTCCTTCGCCGCCGCCTGAAGCCATGCCAGCTTCGCCCGGTCTTCCTCCTCGCGCTGCTCGAGGAGTCGAAGTCCTTCGCGCACAACTTCACTCACATTGCCGAAGCGGCCGGAGTTCACCCCGGTTTCGATGAACTGATCAAAATGTTCCGTCAGAGTCACGTTGCGTGTACGCATTGGGCGGCCTCCGTTTGGCTGCTGAATAACAACTTCAGAATAACAAGGCTGGCGGTTTTGGCGTACTGCGGAGGATA
This sequence comes from Bryobacteraceae bacterium, assembly GCA_036502165.1. GTDB lineage: Bacteria > Acidobacteriota > Terriglobia > Bryobacterales > Bryobacteraceae > F-183. Next base: position 724 of record DASXZC010000717.1, on the reverse strand, counting down.
TCAAATGTTCCTGCTTTCTGTATTGCTCGTGGCGTCGTCGATTGAAAGGCCGCGCGTCCCGCTCCACTTCGAGCCCAATCAAGGCCAAGTAGCCGGCGAGACAGAATGGATCGCCAAAGCCCCCGGCGCAACACTCTTCATCAGAGAGCACAACTACCGCATTCGCAACGATGATGCGTAGTCGTCTCATTCGGTAATGTCCAAAGCCAGGCAGGCGTCGCGATGGTCCTTGCAGTGAGCCCCAGCAACTGAAGAGCGCAAGGTCGCGCAAATGCCCAAACTATTCGACATTCCGTGACGTCAGCGTAAGCTCGTGCGCCAGTGACGCGCGCCGACCCCATTAATCAGAATTCGAGATCCCGAATCGGCGCCGGATCGCGCTCAATCGCGAGATCGACTCTCTTGAACGGAGAGTTCGCAAAGAGCTCCATAAGATTGCTGGCGCGGGATTCGCCGGGGCTGACTGGAGCGGCCGCGCGATGCCGGATGTCGCGCTCCAACGCTTCGACTACGTATTGCTCAACCGGAACATGCTCGGATTCAGCGGCTTTCCGCACCCGCTCTTCAAATCGCGCGTCGAGCTTGATCGTCATAGCTGCAAAGTAACGGACCGGAGTTCGAGTGTCAAGTTTTGAGAGGATCATGTTCTCGGCGACGCTAGTACTACGCCTGTCACCTTCGGGCCCCTTCGCTAGGGCGGAAATTACAGGTGCGGCGAACAACA
>DASXZC010000716.1:0-4128 GCA_036502165.1 Bryobacteraceae bacterium | reverse complement strand
GCCGGAATGAACGCTGGCTCCACTATCGATAGGCAACTTCCGGAACTGATCGGGAAGCTCCGAAGCCGCCAACTCGAGGAGAAGACCGTGGTCATCCTGACCTCCGCCGGGGGATCCCCTGAATCGCTGGGCCTTCCGTTGATCATGTGTTGGCCCGGCCATATCCCAGTCGAATCCAGGCCGCCGGAACTCGTTGGCACATATGACTTTCTTCCGATGCTGTGCGAGCTCACCGGAGCCACCGCTCCCGACCGCAATCTCTGCGGACGCAGCTACTATCCCCTGGTATTAAGCAGGCCGTTTCCCAAAAAGGAACGCTGGGGATCGATGCAGTACGGAACCTTCGGCAACACCGATACAGCGAGCGATAGCCGTTTCAAACTGATCCTCCGCGATGGCGGAAAAGGGCCCAACCAGCTCTTTGACATCCGGGATGATCCCAAACAGATCACCAACGAATTCGCCAACCGGAACTACATCACCACCCGCGATGACTTCCGCCGCAACCTGCTGGCATGGAAGGCCAAGTACTCCAAATAGTTCAAGATCTGACGTTTTCGTGTAAGTGAAAGTAAAGAAACGTTCTCGGGATGCCGATAAAGCAGAAGAGCCCGCGAACCTCATGCCCCCGAACCGAGTCGCGTTTGTTTCCTTCCTGATGGCTGAAGTGGCCGCCGGGTTGTTGGTGGGTGGATGGGAAGCGGGGCACTGGCATACCGATAATTGGTCGCGGTTCGTTGGATACCTGGTTGTATCGCTAGCATCGGCCCGGCTGAAGATCCGGATCCCCAATGTTGTGGCGACTTTATCGCCGACTTTCATCCTGCTGATCCTGGCGACTCTCCAGTTGAATCTGCCTGAAGTGGTCGCCATCAGCGTGTGCTGCGCGCTGGTCCAAACGGTATCGAAAACCGGCAAGTTCCGCCTCGATCAACTGGCGTTCAACTCCTCGCTCTCGGTCCTGGCACCCGTCGCCTTCCATCACGGCTACGAACTTCTGCGCGATTCGATCCCGCTAGTGGGCGTCCAGTTGGGATTGATCGTCGGCGGAACGCTATACTTCCTCGTCAACACGCTGATCGTCGCGCGGATCTCCTCCCTCGAATCGCGCGTTCCGTTCATCCCCGCGTGGAGATCGGCGTATCTATGGTCCTATCCGTATTACCTCGGCGGGGCCTGCGTCGCCGGCGTCTGCTCCGTGGTAGCCGACAAGTTAGGCTGGCAATATTTTCTGGTGCTCGGACCTGTGGCGTACCTCATCTACATGGGCTATAACACCTACGTCGGCAGGATCGACGATAGCCGCAAACATGTTGAGGAAGTGGCCGCGCTCCATCTGCGGACGATCGAGTCCCTCGCTCTCGCGATCGAGGCCAAGGACGACACGACCCACGCTCACCTGCGCCGCGTGCAGACGTACGCGCTAGCGATCGGCGAAGATCTCGGCATGCGCGGCGGAGAAATCGAAGCCTTGCGCGCCGCCGCCATTCTGCACGACATCGGCAAGCTCGCTGTTCCCGAGCACATCATCTGCAAACCCGGCAAACTGACGCCCGAAGAATTCGAGAAGATGAAGATCCATCCGGTGGTCGGCGCCGAAATTCTCGAACACGTCAAATTCCCTTATCCAGTCGCGCCGATCGTCCGCGCGCATCACGAGAAATGGAATGGCGCCGGCTACCCGTATGGTTTGAAAGGCGAGGAAATCCCGCTCGGAGCCCGCATTCTCGCGGCCGTCGACTGCCTGGACGCGCTCGCCTCCGATCGTCAATATCGGCGCGCGCTGCCCCTCGACGAAGCGATGAAAGTCGTGGACGCCGATTCGGGCCGCAGCTTCGATCCAGCCGTAGTCGACGTCCTCAAGCGCCGCTATGTTGAGCTCGAAAAGGCCGCCGTCGCCAGTTGTGTCGACACCGTGAAACTCTCGAAGGACATCAAAATCGAACGCGGCGAAGCCCCCGCCGCCGGCTTCGAATCGACCGCCAAAGCGGTCGCGCTATCGGAAACCGGCTCTATGAGAGCAATGACTGCTCCCGAAGAAGCGGTGGACTTCCTATCCGCCATCGCCTCCGCCCGTCATGAAGTGCAGGAGCTGTTCGAGCTCTCGCAGGAACTCGGCAATTCGCTCAGCCTCGCCGAGACGCTCTCGCTCGTAGCCAGCCGTATGAAGCGGCTCATCCCGCACGAAGCGATCGCTCTCTACGTCCAAAAAGACGGCAAGCTCGAAGCCGAATATGTGCAAGGCGAAAACGCGAAGCTCTTCCAATCCCTTCGGATTCCACTCGGCGAAGGCCTGGCCGGATGGGTCGCCCAACATGAGCGCGCCATCATCAACGGCAACCCCGCCGTCGAGCCCGGATACTTGAACGATCCCAGCAAATTCACGAATCTGCGCTCCGCCCTCGCGATCCCTTTGAACGGCGTCAACGGCTTCGTGGGCGTCCTCGCGCTATACCGTTCCGAAAAGGACGCCTTCCGAAAAGATCATCTACGCATCCTGCAGGCCATCGGATCGAAGCTCGCAGTCTCAGTCGAAAACGCCCGCAAGTTCCTCGTCGCCGAATCACTCTCCGCAACCGACGAGCTCACCGGCCTGCCCAATTTGAAATCGATGTTCGTACGCTTCGATGCCGAGCTCGCCCGCAGCAAGCGCGTCGAAGCCGGGCTGACTGTGCTCGTCTGCGACCTGAACGGCTTCAAGTCGATCAACGACCGCCTGGGACAGCTCACCGGCAACCGCGTCCTCAAGGCCATGGCCGACGGACTGCGCGAAATCTGCCGCGAATACGACATGGTGGCTCGTCTCGGCGGTGACGAATTCGTGATCATCCTACCGGAAATGGTCGCCGAAGCCGCCGACGTCAAGATCCGGCAAATCGAGCAACTCGTCGCCCGCATCGGCGAAGAGACCGGCGTGAAGGACTCGGGAACTATCCTCACGGCGAGCGTCGGAGAAGCCACTTTCCCAAGCGATGGCCAGACCGTCGAGGATCTGCTTTCCGAAGCCGACCGCCGCATGTACCTCGCGAAGCGCAAGCCTCGTCTACTCCGCGTCCCGGTCCCAATTGAGCCGCGTCTACCCAGCCTGCACCTTGTCGCAAAGCCGCAGCCGTCGGAAGCCGCACCCCAAGTTTCCAGAATCTAATCGCCCAATTTCTTCTTCTTCCGCCGCGAATCGCTGATGTATCTCATGCCGTCCCAATGCAGCATGCCATCCATCAATTCGAAACGTCCCGGCACCTCGAAATATTCCTCCATCTTGAGCTTGTGCTTCGGAGCCCTCACCTCGTAATAACTCTCGAGCATATTCGCGCACATCTGCAGCAGCAGCCGCTCATACTCATCAAAACCCGAATCCGCAGTCTGCAATCTTTCGATTTCATCCAGCAATTTGGGCATAGGTTCACCTCCTGACGGCTTGCTCTCATTATGATCTCGGCAAAGCTCCACTGGATCAAGACATCGGCTCGCGGCAAGCGGGCGATCTCTGCACGCCCCCGCGGCGACAATCAGGCAAATCGATCGTGATCCATTGCCGGCACGGCGTAGGCCGCGCGGGGATGATCGCCTCCGCAGTTATCATCGTGCTCGGCCTCGATCCCGAGACGGCCATCAACGCGGTCGCCGCAGCCCGAGGGGTAGCGGTTCCAGAAACGCAGGAACAACACGACTGGATCCGTCGAAAACCCGTGTTAACCTGAAGTTACTCCCCCCGAAAAACGAACATGCAATTGGACAAAGTGTACGAACCCCAACGGTTTGAACCCGTCTGGGCACAGCGCTGGATTGACTCCCAACTCTACCGGGCCACCCCTGAACCGGGCAAGCCCTACTTCTCTCTCGTCATCCCACCGCCCAACGTAACCGGTCAATTGCATATCGGACACATGCTCGAGCACACGCTCATCGACACAGCCGTGCGCTGGCATCGCATGCTCGGTGAGAACACGCTCTGGGTGCCCGGAACCGACCACGCCGGCATCGCCACACAAATCCTCGTCGAACGCGACCTCGCCAAGTCAGGCATCACCCGCCACGATCTCGGACGCGAAAAATTCGAAGCCAAAGTCTGGGAGTGGAAGGAACTCTACCAGAAGCGCATCACCGACCAAATGAAGCGCCTCGGAT
>DASXZC010000715.1:0-10607 GCA_036502165.1 Bryobacteraceae bacterium | reverse complement strand
TGGGACAAGGAGCCCGACGAGACGAGCAACATGCTGCTCGCGCTCGAGCGTTGGGTGGAGAGCGGAGTGGCTCCATCGCATCTCACAGCGGTTCGATACAAACAGAATCGTCCAGCGTCCGGAATTGAGCGCACACGGCCTATTTGCCCGTATCCGCAGGTAGCGAAATATAAGGGATCGGGAAGCACCGACGACGCGGCGAGTTTCGAGTGTAAGGTTCCATGAGACTTGAATTAGGCCGAGAACCCGGGCTCCATAACGGCGACCGCATGTCGCGCGATGAGTTCATGAGGCGATGGGAGCAGATCCCGGAACTGAAGCACGCAGAGCTGATCGGCGGAGTGGTCTACTTGGAACCCCAGGTCTCGCTGGACCATGGATTGTATGACGCTCTGCTCAACACGTGGCTCGGTTACTACCTATACGCTGCCGGTGAGAATTTCGCGATCACGTCAAATGCTACGTTGCTTCTCGGCGATTCCTCGTTTCAGCCCGACATCGCGATGTTTCACCCAGCCTCTCCCACCAAATACCTCGAGCAGATCCCGGACCTCATCGTCGAGATCTCCTATTCGAGCCGCTCATACGATCTTGGCGTCAAGCTGGCGGCCTACCGGTCGGCTGGTCTTCACGAGTACGTCACGGTCTTGCTCGAGGAGCAGCGCGTCGAGTGGCGCGTGCTGACCGGCAGCCGGTATCGCCTGGTCGAAGCGTCCAAAGATGGATTCATTCGCTCATCCCAATTCCGGGGCTTGTGGCTCGATACGAACGCATTGTTTCCGGCTGATCGCAAACGTCTCTTCGCCGCAATCGATCGCGGACTCTCCGCCACCTAGCGGTCGTCATCATCAATATCCACCGCCAGCGGCGAGAAAATTGAGTGATGCACCGCCGGATACCTCGAACCAATCCCCATCGCGGAACGCCACAATATCCGATTCAATTTCTCAGTCGGAGCGGCGTCCGGGATATCGAATCGCATCGAGCGTGACGCAACGGCGTCTCTGCGCTGCTGCCCGCGCATTGCCTTGAGCGGCGGATTGGTTTCGAATAACGACTGCTTCGGCTCCTCGCGCGTATACGGTGTCAGGTCCGCCGTATTCGTAAAGCTCGCGCTCATCGCCGGGGCGATCAGATCGAACACTGTCATCGACGGCAAGCCCAGCACGAGCTCGATCGTCTTGACGATACTCAACTGCGAGTAAAACGAAGAATCAATCGTCCCACGCCGGATGTAGGGGCTGATCGCGAGCGCCACCGTACGATGGCCGTCGACGTGATCGACGCCGTTCTGCGCGTCATCCTCGACAATCAAGATCAGCATTTTCGGCCAGAATCGCGACTTCGTCAGGGCCTCGACGATTTCGCCGACCGCGACATCGTTATCGGCGACCATCGCTTTCGGAGTCGAGTAATCGGGCTGCGTCCCGTTGGTGTGATTCGAAGGCAACGCGAGAATCGACAGATTGGGCATCTGCCCGTCCTGTTCCCACTTTGCAATATCCGCCTTGAAAATGCGCGCCCGCACGACGTCAGGAATGCTGGTCGTGTAGGCCGGATAACTAGCCGCAAGAATCGCATTCAAAGGCGCCAGAGGAGCGACCGTGTGGAACGTGGCGTGGAAGTCCTCACCATCGCGCCATTGCTTCAGCAGTTTTTGACGATCCCAACCCGCGGTGAGTCCCGCGTACTCGCCATACATGCGGACCGTCTTTTTCATGCGAATCGCTGCGTCCCACAAAAATCCGCTGTTCGAATACGCGATCGGATCGGAACCGTCGAACGGATAACTGCGCCCCTGATATCCGGGCCAAAGGCAATAGTCGGTCTCATTCGCTTGCGTCAGCCACTGATGCCCATCCGCGCTGTTGCCGCCGACCGCGTAGAAATTGTCGAGCAGCACGAACTGCTCGGCGAGCTTGTGCTGATTCGGAGTGACATCGCGTCCAAACATCGCAAGCGATGGGTCGCTGTTTCCCTTTCCGAGGTCACCGAGTACCTGGTCGTACGTCCGGTTCTCTTTGATGATGTAGACCACGTGTTCGATGAGCGAGGGCTCGCCGGAGCGGTCCGGAAGGGCGACTGGCTTCGCTTTGGAATTACCCATCGCAACCGTCCCCGGAGGCCCGAGCGTCATATGAGTGTTCTCAGCGACCGCCGTCGTATAGCTCGCGAGTTGCGCGGCATCCGGAATCGCGATCACGGCAATGGATCCGCGTACGGCGAGCGCGAACCTCCGCTTCGGACTCTCCTGGAACCCCGATCCCTCGCCGAGCAGCGTCGAGACAGCCAGATATTTTCCGTCCGGGCTCAACGCCAATCCCGCCGGGTACCAAGCCGTCGGAATCATTCCGGTCAGCTTCCCGTCGGAGGTTCGAAATACGGCTATCGCATTCAACCCGCCGCACGCGACATATAGCGTCGATCCATCGTGACTGAGCGCGAGCGCAGTGGGGGCAGCGCCGAATGCGCCCTCGCGAAACGGCTTGATGACGAACGTATTCACTACGCGATCGGCGCCGGTGTCGATCACCGAGACGGCATCTTCGTTTCCATTCGCGACATAAAGCCGCGAACTCTTTTCATCGAGGACCATCGCCGTCGGATGCAGTCCGGTCGCGATGGTTGCGCGCGCCGCGCCTGATTCGAGATCGATCCTAGTCACGGTTCCTGTGGACGCGATGCCGCGTTTGTCGACAACCACGCGGCCGGGGTTCGCACGGTAACCCATCAGTCCGACCAGATCGTTCGCACCTGGCCGCCGCCCTCCCCAATTGCTGACGTAGGCGACGGATCCTTCCGCGTTCACAACTGCGCCGAAGGGCACGACTCCGGCATCGATCGTCTTTCTCACTTCACCAGTTGACAAGTCAACGAGCGCGAGCTGGTTCTCATCGAGCAGCGGCACCAGCGCCACATTCTTCTTTGCGCAGATCGCGAGCGCGCCGCTCTGCGTGCGGCCGAGGCCGTCGGTGATGACTTTCATTTTGCCATCCGATACCGTGGCAAGCTGCACTTTCCCCTTGATCGTGACTCCGACGAACGCAGTTCGATACGGATAGAAATAGCGGATCGACTGTATGCCCGCGTCACCGCCGAGATCCGCTTTCGAAATCACGCGGTTGTTCTTCCAGTCGAGCTGAAAAACTTTGGTGTTCGTCATCACCCAGATTTCGGATGTGTCGATGCCGAACGAAAGACCTTGCACTTTGCCTGTAAACACGCTCGTGGCAACGCCCGCGGGCGTGATGGTTTGGCGGGTCGTAATCACACCCGGATCCGTGACCTTGCGCACCGGATCAGAGGGCATCTGCGCGAAAGCCGCGCTCAGGGTCAGGACAAGTAATAGTGGACGCACGCTGTTCACCTCGAAAGCACGAGTCGCCATCATGCGCCCGTTCGATCCTCGCGCCAACAGCGTGGGTTCAGAGGAATGGATTGTCTCGGATCTATGCGAGTGCGAGATTCAAATTCTCGATCGCTTCGTCAACTTCGGCCGTGTTCTTGTAGCCGACCGTCACGCTATCGACTCCCGCATTGCGGAACGCGAACTTCATCGCCGCCTGCCGGTCTTCACGACGTGTGAACGCGCCTTCGCCGACAAGCTTCATGCTGATCACACCCATGCGGTCGGAACGCACCTGCTTCACATGATCCACGACTTCGGTGACGTCGCCGAGCCCAGCCGTATTGTAATCCTCGGCGTCCATCCGCGTGCCGTTGTGATTCATGCGGATCATCGCGACTTCGAGCCATTTGTTGCCCGGCATCTGACGCAGCGCGGGAAGTCCGTGGACTGACGCGCCATAACCAACCACTGCGGATTTCGTCCTCGCCTCGAGAATCCCGTCCTGCCAGCGGACCGTATCGGCCGGCCAGGACGCTACGTGCTGGTAGTGCAACAGCATCACGTCGAAGTAGTCGGTGTTCGCGAGCTTGCGCAGTTCGTCGATCTTCTCGATGGGATCCACTCCCGGACGCGTCGAGACTTTCGACATCAGCCGATAGCTGTCGCGCGGAATTCCTTTGAGGGCGACGCCCAGCATCCGGTGCATATCGCCATAGCTCTCGGCCGTTTCGAAGAAGCGAATGCCGCGGTCGTAGGCGTGCCGCACCAGGCGCGTGAAGTCATCCTGCCCCAGTTCGCGCTGCACACGGCCGCTCATCGTTCCTGTCCCGAACGCAAGCCGCGTCACCTTGACGCCCGACTTGCCGAGCGTCACCCAATCGGTCGCCTTGCCGCCCGTTGCGGCCAGCAATGGAGCGGTTCCGGCTCCCGCGAGCAGACCGGCCGCGCCAAGCGAAGTCTTTAAAAAGTTGCGTCTGGAACATTGGGACATCGTGGATCCTCCAATTGGCCACATCCTAACACGCGCAGCCGGCACGATGGGACTCATGCATGTGGCAGAATTATGGTCGTGTTCCAGTCACTGACCCAGCGCGCGGAGTGGAAATTCTTCGGTGTGCTGCCGAAGGCGGCTCCCGGGCTCGCGGCGGGCTGGTGGACATCTCTCATCCTGCGCGGGATCCTGCCGGCGATCTTTGCGATCGCGATGGGCGTGCTCGTGGGCGCCGTCCAACACCACGACCCGCTGCTCGGCCCGCTCGCCTTCATGGGTGCGATCTTCGTTGTGCTGCAGGTGCTGAATCCGATTCACGAGGCGCTCAGTTCGAATCTCGGCGACAGCGCGGCGGCGTGGCTCTACGATCGCCTGACTGAGGACTGCGTACGTCCGCCGGGAATGGGTCACCTCGAGGATCCGAAGTTGACCAGCGATCTGACAGTCGCGCGAGATTTCGATCTCGGAATGACCGGTCCGCCCATGGCGATTTCGATGGACTTCATTGCGAACGGCATGGCGGAGATGATCGGAGGCCTTGCGTCCGCGGTGATTCTTCTGCGATTTTCCTGGTGGCCGCCGATCGTGCTGGTGGCCGCGTGGCTCGCGACGCACTGGCTGCTGCGCGAGAGCGGCGTCTGGTTCGACCGCAACACTGAAGAAGTCCGCGGCGCGCAGCGCGATGCCGATTACACGTATCGGCTCGCGGTCGACCCTCCGGCGAGTAAGGAGCTTCGCATGTTCGGTCTCGCCGGTTGGACGATCGAGCGCTTCATCGCGAGACGTACGCGCCTGCACGAGTTGCAATACGCGGCCACACGGCTGCGCGAGCGTCCCGTGCTGTGGAGCCTGCTGATCGTAGTCACCGCCAATCTGCTGGTGTTCTGGGTGTTGGCGAAGGCAGCTCTGGACGGAGGAATCAGCCTCGGTGATGCGGTCATCTATGTGCAGTGCGCGGTGGGCGTGTCGATGATCGCGTTTGGAGGATTCACTTGGGCCCTCGACGGAGCGGCCGCACCGGTGGCCGCGGTGTTAAGGCTCGAACCAGCGATGCGCGCAGGCGGCGCGCTGGCATCCGGCAATCGGCTCGCGGATGGAGCGCCGGCGCGCGAGATCCGGCTGCGCGACGTCACCTTCGCTTATCCCTCCGGCGGCGGGAACGTGCTCGAGCAGTTCGATCTTTCGATCCCCGCTGGTTCGTCGCTCGCGATTGTTGGACAGAACGGCGCGGGTAAGACGACGCTCGCGAAGCTGCTGTGCCGGCTCTACGATCCGCAATCGGGGGCGATCGAAATCGACGGTGTCGATCTGCGCGAGTTCGATCTCGCGTCCTGGCGCGCGAGGCTCACCGCAGTCTTCCAGGATTTCATCCGCCTCGAATTGCCGTTGCGTGAAAACGTGGCGCCGGGGGGTGCTCCGGATCCAGTTGTGTTGGCCGCGCTCGAGTCCGCGGGCGCGTCGAAGCTCGCTTCGCTCGATACGATATTGGCGCGCGGATATACCGATGGCACGGATCTTTCCGGAGGACAATGGCAGCGCATCGCACTCGCCCGCGCGCTCGCAGCGGTGCAAATGGGCGCCGGAGTCGTGTTGCTCGACGAGCCAACGGCGCAACTCGACGTGCGCGGAGAATCAGAAATCTTCGATCGTCTTCTCACGGCGACCCGGCATTGCACGACGATCCTGATTTCCCATCGCTTCTCGACTGTCCGCCACGCCGATCGCATCTGCGTGCTTGAGCAAGGCCGCGTCATCGAGCTCGGCACGCACGATGAACTGATGGCGCTCAACGGCCGTTATCGCACGATGTTCGATTTGCAGGCGCAACGATTCACCGAGCCGGATCAAGAGGAGGGCGTAACGTATGACGTTCTCTGACACGAACGAAAAGGCGATCGGTCCGCTGCCTCCGGCGATGTCGTCGATGTGGCGTTTGTGCAAGCTCGGCTATCGCCACGAACCGCGTCTGATGGCCGCGTCATTCGGATTGTCGCAGCTCGCGGCGCTTCCCGATGCGCTGATCGCGCTGTGGCTGATGCTGCTTGGCGAAGGCGTGATCGATCACCGCCGGACGCTGGCTGAAGGTGCCGCGGTCGGCCTCGCACTATCCGCCGCCGCGACATGGTTCCTGCGCACCGTCAGCACACGCGTGCAGCGCCGCTTCCGCGATAAGGTGACGATCGCGCTCGAGTCGCACGTCGCGCAACTGCAAGCGACGGTCGCCACTGTTGCGCATCAGGAGCGTCCGGAATATCTCGACCGTCTTTCGATGCTGCGCGATCAGGTGTTCGTGCTGGATCACATGTACGTGTCGCTGTTCTCGACGCTCGGATGGATACTGCGGCTCGGCGTGACGATGGCATTGCTCGCGTCGATTCATCCGGCGTTGCTCCTGCTCGCGGCGTTCGCGATTCCGACGGTTCTGACTTCGACGTGGCGCCCCGGAGTCGAGCGTGCGGCGCAGGAAAGCGGCGCGCAAAGCAGCCGGCTGGCGCGTCATCTGTTCACTCTCGCGACAACGGCTCCGCCGGGCAAGGAAGTGCGAGTCATGGGAATCGGCGAGCGTCTCATCGCCGATCGCAGGGCCGCGTGGGACCGTTGGTATCGTCCCGTCGCAGCGGCCCGGGCAGGCTCCGCATTGTGGCACACGCTGGCTTGGGCGATCTTTGGATTCGCCTATGTCGCGGCGGTTGTGTTCGTGTCGTCAGGCTTGCAGGCATCGGCGGATAAGGTGCTGCTGGTGCTGGCCGCGGGCGCCCGGTTATCGGCGTACATCGGCGCTACGGTCGGCGAGATCGGCTTCCTGCGCGGATTTTGGATGGACGGCTCGCGCAGGCTCGCATGGCTCGAGGACTACGCAGCCTCGACCGCGGCCGCCGCCGATCGGCCGGTTCCTGCGACCTTGCGAAAGGGGATCCGGCTCGAACACGTCTCGTTCTCCTATCCGGGAACCTCGCGCCTGGTTCTCGAGGATGTCTCGTTGCAGTTGCCCGCGGGCGCGGTCATCGCGGTTGTCGGTGAGAACGGAGCCGGCAAGACCACGCTCGTCAAATTGTTATCGAAGATGTACGAGCCGTCGTCCGGCACAATCTTTCTGGACGACACTCCGCTCGACCGCGTCGCCGCGAGCGAATGGCGCGAGCGGCTCGCCGGTGCGTTTCAGGACTTCTTCCGTTTTGAATTCCGAGCCCTGCAATCGGTAGGTCTGGGCGACGTCCCTCGAATCGAGGATGAGCCGGCAGTCGTATCAGCGGTCGATCGTGCCGGTGCCGGCGATGTCGTGGCGCGCCTCGCGTCCGGCCTGTCAACGCAACTCGGCCCGACGTGGCCGGGTGGCGTTGAACTGTCGTTCGGTCAATGGCAGAAGCTCGCATTGGCGCGTGGCTTCATGCGAAATCAGCCGCTGTTATTGGTGCTCGACGAGCCGACCGCGGCCTTGGATGCGGAGACCGAGCACGCTCTCTTCGAACGGTATGCGGCTGCCGCGCATGGACCCAATGCCGGCGATAGCGGACGCATCACAATCCTCGTTTCCCATCGATTCTCGACGGTGCGTATGGCCGATCTGATCGTCGTCCTCGATGGAGCGAAACTCGTCGAGGTGGGCACGCACGATGAGTTGATGGCGAAACAGGGTCAATACTCAGAGTTGTATCGGATTCAAGCGGCTGCATACCGTTGAAAAACACGCTACCGAAACAATATTTCGTGTATACTTCCAACATCGAGGATTCCTATGGCTTTTGACAAGGCTTTCGCCATTAGCACGATGTATCCATGCGCCAATGCGGCGTATTTAGTGATGAGTGTCCCCACTCCTATCGGTCTCAACCTGCCCGCTGGATTCGCGCTTGCCGGGCTGATCCACGCCAATCCATCGGATGCCGCCGTCGCCATGGCTGCCGCCACTCCCGATCATCAACGGTTAGCAAACAACATGGTCGCGGAAAGCAGTATTTTCGGCCTTGTCGCATGGAATGCTGGCACCAAGACGGCGATCGTCGCGATCCGCGGAACCGCCACGATTTGGGATTGGCTCGATGACATCGATGCTATTCCCGTTCCCTATATTCCCGTTCCGAACACCGGACTTGTGCATATGGGATTTCAATTAGTGAATGAACATATTCGAACGAGTATCGGTGATCTATTAAGGGTGAATTGCCAAGGAGCGCAGACAATTTGGGTTACAGGTCATAGTCTGGGCGGAGCTCTGGCTGTTTTAGCATCCTATGACATCCTGAAAAATGTGAACCTCGGTCCGGTGCCGCAGTTATATACATTCGCGGGTCCACGGACTGGAGCCATTGACTTCGATACGGCGTTTAATACCGCCATCCCGGTCTGCAATCGCGTCGTGAATTTCATGGACGTTGTTCCGCAGGTTCCGCTTCCGCCAGCCTACGAACACGTGGGCGCAGAGACGCTGGTGCATGGCGGATTTCGTCCGCTCGACGTCACCTACGCACACCACTTGACTACTTATCTCGCGGGCATGCAGAAGCTGTCTTAAACGGCCTTCGGTGCTTCCGCGCGACTGACCGTGATGAGTCCCACCCCGGCGAGCACCAGCGCAGCGCCCCCCATCTGCAGCCATGTTACCGGCTCGTCCAAAAAGATGTGGCCCAGCCAGATCGTAACGATCGGACCGACCGATCCGGCGATGGATACACGGCTCGCTCCGACGAGCCGGATCGCTTCGATCGTGAGGAAAATCGGCAATCCGGTCGAGAACCAGGCGAGCGCGAGTCCCAACCAATAAATCTTCGCCGGCAGGATCAACGCCGATGCCGGACGCAGCAGGAAGAACTGCGCCAGCACAAAGCCGGCCGCGATCGAAAGCGCGAGGGCACTGAAGCGCAACGATCCGACGCGCTCGACGTTGTGTCCGCTTCCGATCAGAAAGAGTGCATAAAAGACGGCCGATCCAAGCACCAGCGCCGTCCCTTTTCCGAGCGCCGATGTCGAACTCGTGAAGCGCATGTCGTTCGCGAAACTGACGACCGTTCCAGCCACCGTCAAGAGCAGCGCAATGATGGCGTGCGAGTGGACGGGCTTCCTGTACAGCACCGCGGAGATCAGTACCACGAGCGTCGGATACGTAAATAGCAGGATGCGTTCGAGTGCCGATGAAATGTACTCGAGGCCCAGAAAATCGAGGAAACTGGCGATGTAATAGCCAATGAAGCCGAGCCAGATCATCGTCATCCAATCGCGCTTCGTCAGCGGTTTCGACCTGCCGCCGCGTCCTTGCCACCACAGCATGAAGAGGCAGAAGGGCAGGGAAAGGGCCATGCGTAACGCGACGAGCGTGGTCGCATCGAGCTTGGGATCGGACGCGTACGCCATCCGCACCAGTACCGCTTTGCCGGCGAATCCGATCGCTGCGATGATGGCGAGAATCGGACCGGTCAAAACAGGCTGTCCTGCTGGGTTCCGGTGACAAACCGGCGTCGCGTGAGCTTGAAATAATCGAACGCGCGGTCGGTGGCGACGCGGCCGCGCGGGGTCCGCTCAAGGAAGCCCAGTTGCATGAGGTATGGCTCGTAAACTTCCTCAATGGTGCCGGCCTCTTCGTCGATCGAGGCTGCAATCGTCGAAATCCCGGTCGGACCTCCGCCGTACTTTTCGAGGATGGTGAGCATGATTTTGCGGTCGATCTCATCAAGCCCGTACTGGTCGACTTCGAGCAGATTCAACGCGGCCATTGCGACACCTTCATCGACGCGCCCCGACGCGCGCACCTGCGCATAGTCGCGCACGCGGCGCAGGAGCCGGTTTGAAATCCGTGGCGTTCCGCGGCTACGGCGGGCGATTTCCTCCGCGGCTCCCTTGTCGACTTCGACGTCGAGCAACCGCGCCGAGCGATTGACGATCCGCGTCAGTTCCGGGATGTCGTAATGATTCAGCCGCAGCACGAGCCCGAACCGCGCCCGCATCGGGGCGCTAACCTTGCCTTGTCGGGTGGTGGCCCCGATGGCGGTGAACCGCTTGATGTCCATCGAGACGGTTCGTGCTCCGGGGCCTGTTCCGATGAGGATGTCCATACGAAAATCCTCGAGGGCGGAATAAAACATTTCCTCTACATCGCGTTGCAGCGCGTGGATCTCGTCGATAAAGAAGACTTCGCGAATCGGAATGTTGCTGAGGATGCCAACCAGATCGAGCTTCTTCTGCAGAACAGGCCCGGAACTTTGAGTAAATCCGACACCGAGTTCCTGCGCGATGATCTGCGCGAGAGTCGTTTTTCCCAAGCCAGGCGGGCCG
>DASXZC010000714.1:0-13323 GCA_036502165.1 Bryobacteraceae bacterium | reverse complement strand
CGCGTGGGTGAGAAACTGCGCCGACTCCGCGCCTTTCCATTTCGGATCGGTATCGGGGAAGTGCATGCCGATGTCGCCGAGCGCGGCCGCGCCGAGTAGGGCGTCTGTCACGGCGTGCAGCAGAATATCCGCGTCCGAATGGCCATCGAGTCCGAAGTCGGAGGGGATCGTGACGCCACCCAAAATCAGCGGACGGCCGGGGGCGACGCGATGTACGTCCCACCCCAAGCCGGTCCGAAATTCGTCCACTAGTCGGTGGCTCCGTGCGAGGTGAGTGCGGTTTCCTCGTGCAGGAACAGGCGCGCCAGATCGAGATCCGCAGGCTTGGTGATCTTGATGTTGCGGTCGCTGCCGAGGACAATCGAGACTTCCACTTGCTCGAGGCGCTCGACGAGGCTTGATTCATCGGTGCCGACGAATTGATCGGCTGCGGCGCGCTCGAATGCTTCGCGAAGCAGCGCGACTTTGAAGACTTGCGGAGTCTGCGTGAGGATCAAATGCTCGCGGGGCAAAGTCGCACGAACGGTGTGCTTGTGGACTTGCTTGACGGTGTCGACAGGCACGATGCCGGCGATCGCGGCGCCGGTGCGTCCGGCTTCGGCGATGACGTTCTCGACGAGTTCGGGCTCGACAAACGGCCGCACGGCGTCGTGCACGGCCACCAGATCCGTATCGGGCGCCAGAATTTTGAGCGCGTGCTCGACTGATTCCTGGCGTGAATCGCCGCCCTCGGTCAGCCGCACGGGCTTCGCCGGTTTGAGGTTGTCGATCAGTTCCTGGACCCACGCGATATCATCCGCGCGCAGGGCCACGATAATTTCCGACACCGATGGACAATGCAGGAATTTGCGGATCGTGTGGATCAGAACCGGCGAGCCATCGAGCAGCAGAAACTGCTTCCGCCCGCTCTTTTCGAGACCCGAGGGACGAGCCATGCGCGTCCCGAGTCCGGCTGCGGGCAGTATCACGGAGACTTTCATCGTAACTCTCATCCTACCGCGCCTGTGCGCGGACGGCATCAGGTCAGGACGCGGGCGAGCCGGGCGTCGATGTCGAAGTCGAAGCCGCGGCGGACGCCGAGGCAGCCGCTTCCCTGACGGGCGCCTTCTCCGGAACCGGCGGACCCGGTATGCGATCGGGAGCGGGCGCGCGGTCTTGTTTGTGTTCCTGCTGAGGCTGATGCACCGCGTGCTGGCGGTCGTCGTGCTTGCCGAAGATCATCTTCCCGGCGGTCGTCTGCAGGACACTGGTGACAGTGATGTCTATGGTCTTCGAAATCAGCCGGCGCGCATTATCCACAACGACCATCGTGCCGTCATCCAGATAGGCGACGCCCTGATTGTATTCCTTGCCTTCTTTGAGAATGAACACGCGCATGATCTCGCCCGGCAGTACGACCGGGCGCAGGGCGTTTGCCAATTCATTGATGTTCAATACTTCCACTTTGTGCAATTGGGCGACTTTGTTGAGATTGAAATCGTTGGTGACGACCTTGCAGTCATATAGCTTGCCCAGCTCGATCAGCTTCTGATCGACTTCGCGGATGTGAGGGAAGTCTTCCTCGATGATCTGCACATTGACGTCCGGCATCTTTTGCAGACGCTGCAGGATATCGAGTCCGCGGCGGCCACGGTTGCGCTTCATCGAATCGGCGGAGTCGGCGACCAACTGCAGCTCACGCAGGACGAACTGCGGAATCACGAGGGTTCCTTCGAGGAAGCCGGCCTCCGCGATGTCCGCGATGCGGCCGTCGATGATGACGCTGGTATCGAGGATTTTGAAGGCTGTGCGGGAGCTTTTCTCCGCTCCGAACAATCCGCCAAAGGCCGCGAGGTTCAGCATTTCGCCCTTTGTTCCACCAACAACCAGGCCGATGTAACCCATCCACATGAGCAGCGTGATTTGCATGAACGGCACGACTCCGGCATCGCGCGGCACGGCTTGCGCGACGACCATCGATGCCAGATAGGCGCCCAGGACTCCGAGAATGGCGCCGATCGCCGCGCCAATCAAACGGCTGAGAGAAACCTGTTTGATTCTGCGCTCGAAAATGAGCATGAGAGCTGCAAGCGCAAAACCGATTGCGGCGCCACCAATCCCGGTACGATCTACGGGCTGCAGCAGATATCCCGCAAGGGTCAAAATAGCAACAAATATGATACGGACAAAGATTAAGTCGTTCACAAGGCCTTCCCTCAGCAACCGCCAGTAATGCCGGGCAGCCTATTCTTGGACAAGGGATGCCAAGTTATAGTCTCTTAGCGTTGCAGTATACCATCAATCAGGTTACAGAATTCCTGCTCCATGGTACCCTAAGCGGCATGACTCGCCGAGGTTTTGCAATGACCATGGCCGGCGCCTGCGCTGCCGCCTATTCGCAAAATCAAGGGGATCAGGCACTCGCGTCGCTCACGCTCGCCGAGGCCTCGTCCCGAATCCGCTCGCGCCAAGTTACGTCCACCCAGTTAGTCCAGGCGTGCCTCGATCGGATCGTCACTTACAACCCTAAAATCAACGCGTTCATTACCGTCATGCGCGAGCAGGCTCTGGCACAGGCTCGCGAACTCGATAAGGAACAACAGGCCGGGCGGTTCCGCAGTCCGCTGCACGGCATTCCGATCGCGCTCAAAGACAATATCGACACGGCCGGCACGCGGACGACGGCCGCGAGCGCGGTCTTCGAGGATCGCGTTCCCACCGAGGATGCCGAAGTTACGCGCCGCTTGAAGAATGCGGGCGCGGTCATTATCGGCAAAACTAATCTGCACGAGTTCGCCATGGGAGGAACGTCGTCGACCAGCTATTTCGGGCCCGTTCGCAATCCGTGGGCGCTCGAACGCAACACCGGCGGATCCTCGGGCGGATCGGCAGCGGCAGTCTCGATGGAACTGTGCTTCGGCGCGCTCGGCACCGACACTGGCGGCTCGATTCGCACGCCCGCGTCGTTTTGCAGCGTTGTCGGATTGAAGCCGACTTATGGACTGGTGTCGATCCGCGGCATCATTCCGCTGGTCTACTCGCTCGATCATTGCGGACCTCTGACGCGAAGGGTCGAGGATGTGGCGATGATCCTCAATGTCCTCGCTGGATACGACCGGCTCGACATCGCGAGCGTCGAACATCCGCGTGAGGATTACGCGGCCGGTATGCGCCAGCCAGTCAACGGATTGCGCATCGGCATCCCGCGCGCGCCATTCTTTGATCTGCTCGACGAGGACGTGTCAAAGGCGGTCGAAGAGGCTCTCCTGGTGCTCGGAAAGCTCACGCGTAGCTCGAAGGAAGTGACGCTGCCGACGACGCGCGACATTTCCATGGAAGGCGAAGTTTACGCGTATCACGAAGAACTCTTCCGGCATGGGGCGGGACGCTATCAGATTCCTACGCGGCGGTCGGTGCAGAATGCCGCCAACGCCAAGGCCGCCGACTACGTCCGAAGCAGGTGGAAACTCGATCTGCTGCGGCGGACGATCGACGATTCATTCGAGGACATCGACGTGGTTGTGCTGCCCACGCGCCGGCGCACGCCGCGTACGATTGACGCCTCAATCAAACGCGAGGAGTCCGACAAGATCCGCAATCCGGAGATCGAAAACACCGGCCAGTTCAACATGTACGGCATTCCCGCAATTTCGGTGCCGTGCGGCTTCACCGCGAAAGGATTGCCGGTCGGTTTGATGATCGCGGGTCCGCGCTTTTCTGAGAGCCGCATACTCGCACTCGCGGCCGCGTTTGAGAAGGCGACTGAGTGGCACAAGCGACAGCCGCCGTTGACGCCGTCGACTCCGGTTCCGCCTTTAGCTGTCACGGACGATAATTAGAGATTCTATGAAATACGCAGTTCTGTTATTCACACTGATTCTTCCCGCATTTGCGCAGATTCCGCCGGTGCAAGGCGAGCCGCAAGAGCTGTTCAAGATGAGGATCATCGACGTCGAGCCCGGCACTGGCGCCGCGGCTGCCGCTGGTCAGCGGTACAAGGTCCACTACACGGGATGGCTGCACGACGGAACGAAGTTCGACTCGTCGCGCGACCGCGCGGAGCCGCTCACATTCATACAGGGCCGCCGACAGGTGATCGCCGGATGGGAAACAGGATTCGCCGGCATGAAAGTCGGCGGCAAGCGGCGGCTGCTCATTCCTTATCAACTCGCGTATGGCGACAAGGGATCGGGCAAAGTGATTCCGCCCAAGGCTGACCTGATCTTTGACGTCGAACTCTTAGGCGTCGAGGACATGCCGGTGACGCCCGCCGCGCAGGAGATCCTCGATGGGCTCTCTTCGCTCGAGAAGAAGTTCCTTTCGATGGCGGAATCGCTCCCCGCGGACAAGTTCTCGTGGCGGCCGGGCGAAGGCGTGCGATCGTTCGGCGAAGTGTTCCGGCACATCGGCAATGACAACCGGATGTGGCTGGCCGTGGTTTCAAAAACTCCTGAGCCGGAGGAAGTCCGCAAGATGGATGCCGAAGCCAACGCGCCGCAGACGAGGATTTATACGCGTGAGGAAACGCTGGCCGATTTGCGCGAGAGCTTCGACGCTGTGCGTAAGGCGATTGAACCTTTGCGCGCCGGCAACCTGGGCGCGGACGTCAAGATGTTCGGAATGAATACGACGCGGCGCGGATTGTTCATCCTGTTTCTGAACCATGCTTCAGAACATCTCGGTCAGTTGATCGCCTACGAACGCGTCAACGGGATCGTGCCGCCGTGGTCGAAGTAGTCGTTACTTGAAGCGGCGCTTGTATTGGATGTCGATTCCGAACAGTCCGTTTTCATCGCGGATTGCCAGTGCCGACCATTGCTTCGATAGGTCCCACTCGATGCGGACGATTTGTTCCGACGTGCGGGCGATGTTGGTGATGAACGTCATGGTGACGTCGTTCGAGACCTGCTGCTCGAGCGTAATGCGCGCCTGCGGGATGTTGTCGAGTCCAGTCAACTGAGGATCGATTTTGATCTTCGTGACGCCGAAGAATTTCTGCAGCCGGTTCGTCACCGAAGAGGCGACGGCTTCGCCCACGACGCTCCCCAATCCATTCGCCGCGGAGGGCTGCGTCGTCTGGCTCGCGGCCAAACCCGCGGAAATATTGGGATCGCGGCCAATCGCTAGCAGTGCGATGATGTCGGTCGGCTGCAAGGGCGGATCGGAGCGGTAGGAGACGTTCAGTTTGCTGGCCGTGCCCGAGAAACTGATGTTGACATCGATGCCGCGTGCGCGGGTCTGGGCCTCGAGATCGAATACGGGTTCGATCCGCGTCGGATTGAAGAATCGAATATCGCCGCGGTTGAGCGTGTATTTGTTGCCGAACAACGAGATTTCGCCTTCACTGAATGACACGTCGCCCAGCAGCGTGGGACGCGCCGCGGTTCCGCGCAGACGCAGATCTACCTCGGCCTGCAACCCGCGCGTCAGGGACGTTTGGAATTCGAGATTCGGCTCGCTCTCGATGCGAACGTCGAGATGCATTCCGAGAATGTAGTCGTTCTCCTGCGGGATCGGAGCGATGGTCGACTTGGTGAGGTTCGACATGAGAGAGCCGAGATCCGACCGCGGCGTGAATGCAGCGCGAACGATCGTCACCGTTCCCGTTAGAAGGCTTTCTTCCGACGTGCCTGTCAGGCTCACCGTGGCGTTGACGGTAGTGCTGGCGCCTTCCGGATATCGCACGCGCACGCCGTGCGCATCGCCTTGTAGGCGATAGATGAGCGCCGGCCCTCCGAAGCCGATGAAACCGGTCAGGCCCATCCTGCCTCCGCCGGATTCGGCGGCGAGCGATTGAATCGTGGCGCGATTGCGATCGAATGACACCGAGCCGTTGACGTTGTCGAGGCCCACGGGCAGATCGCCGAAGTAGAGCGAGGCCTTCGCGAGCGTTAGCGATCCATTCACTTGCGGATCCGTCAGGGAGCCGTGCACCGTCGCATCCATAGTCGCCGTACCGGACGCCAGAAGATCCTGCCGGAACATCTGCAATTGGCCGAGATTCAGGCCGCCTTTGACTCGCAAGTCAAAAGCCGCAGTCGGGCTGAAAGCGACTTTGCCGCTGACTTCGATGTTCGTATTAGTCGAATGGAACACAGCGGTTTCGATGTCCGCGGCGCCGGGCGTTACATGCACGATCACGGGCTTCGTGTTCTCGAGAACCAGATCCTGTTCCTTTGCGCCGGCCCCGAGACGTTGCTGCGCACCGGGAGCGATGAACAATCGTTGGATCTTCACTTCGGCAGTCAACTGATTCGGATCGCTCAGGGGCACGCGGAACGTCGCACCGGCCTCGACGGCGCTCTGGAACGGCAGCGGATCATGCGCGCCGGCGATGAAAAGATCGCGCAGGGTATCGAACGAAACGGACGTCATGCTCACGTCGCCTCCGCCCGGATATCCATCCGTCAGCTTCCAGTCGCCATTCAAGCGGACGCGGCTCGAACGTACGGCCGCGTTGGCTGTCACTTTGAGATCCGATCCGGATGTGGCCGCGTTGAGATCGACCGAGCCGAGGTCGCGTCCTTGATAGGCGAGCGATCGCACCGAAGCATCGCCGTTCAAGGCCGTCAAACGGAATGTGCTTCCGTTCGAGATCGATCCGGAACCGGCGAGCGTCGCGCTGAGACTTCCCTTCCACTCCGGAAATCTGGTAGCGAAATTGTGAACGAGTGATGCATCGAGGACGGGCACTTTGACATTCCACGACACCGTTCCCGCCTGCCAGTCACCGGCCTTGTGCTGGTAGACGGCTTGAATGGGGATGAGGGCTTTGTGGAAGAGCGCGGATCCATTGGCGATCTCCACGCGCTGCGGGCTGATGCGGACATTCGCCTGCACGCGATCGAGCTGTTCATCCCAGGCGGTGATGCCGCTGGCATTGATGTTCGCGTCACCCTCGAGCTCGTCAATCGACCCGTGGACATTCGCCGAAACACTGACCGAGCCGGTCACGGGCACCTGCGTCTGTTTCACTTCAGCGAGCAGCTTTTCAATCTTCGCGTTGTGTAGATTCACGCTCGCCGTCAGCGGATTTTTTGTGCTGAACTGCCAGTCACGGAGTTGGGCCGATCCCGTGCCATCCAGTTTCAAGTCACCTTGCGCGGCGGTGAACGAGCGAGCACTCAGCCGCTCGCGCGTCAGGGAAAACTCGGCGCTGACATTGTCGATGCTCTGCTGGTCATAGACGAAATTGGTGAGCGTCGCGCGGCCATCCACTTGCGGATTTTCAAGTGGTCCGCTGACCGTTCCATCGAAACTCGCCGACCCGCCATCGTGGAGTTGGATCGGCAGCGGCTCCGTCAGCATCACCTCGATATCACCGAGGCGCGTCGTGCGGGCCACGACGTCGAGACGATGTCCCAACGTTCCGCTCACGTCCACTGAACTCGACGGCGTGGCCAAGTGCGACTCGCGCAGCTCGATCGTGTTGGCGGCTTGCGTCCAGGTGACATTCACCATGCCTTCGAGAGGAATCTGTTGAGGATTTTCAGGAACGCCGCCGGCGAGCGTGAGGTCGGTCTTCACTACGGCCTGCGTGACGCCCGCGGGACCAAGTAATGCCTGCACATGCACCGGGCCGCGAGCGATGGAAATATACGGCAGCGGCTTCTGACCCGACGCCAACAGGACTTTGCCAGTCGCCATGTTGCGGATCGACCCGTCGACCGTGACCTTCTTGAAGTCCGCCAGTTCAGCGGATCCATCGAACCTTCCGCCGAGCATCGCGAGCATCAGGCGCTTCATCACGAGTCCCTTGGGCGTGACGGAAATTTGCGTATCGATGGCCGCATCGCGCAGCGTCATGGATCCTTCACGAATGGCGAGACCGTTGCCTTTGAGGCGGCCGTCTATCGCGTAGTCGAACTCATCCTTCAGCTTGAGCGACACCTTGCCTGCGAACTGGACGACGCCGCGGTGCTCGATCGGCAATTGCAGCGGCCCGGCGAACTCTGCGAGCGAGATCGTCGCATTGACGCCGAAATCCGACACGGGATTCGACAGTTGGTACGCGAATCCGCTGACTTCGATTTTCGATTCCTTCGTGGCCAGCTTGGCTTGCGAGATAGCGATGGTTCCGTGCTCGATGACAAACGTCGAGTTGTAGGCGAAGGTGACGGGCGCGAATTTCAGAGCCTCGAGCGTGAGCGTGTTCGCGGAGACGTCGCCGAAATATTTGGGCTTCAGCCGGTTCGAGTTGTACAGAAGATGGACGTCGACATCATGCGCCACCAACTCGAGCGGCATGCGCAGTTCATTGAAATCGAAGGATCCATGGTGGACGCCGATCTCGGATGCACCCAGATCGAGGAGGGTGTCGAGGGCGTCCTTGTTGCTCGATTTCACTTTCGGCTCGGGAAAGTTGGTCTTGCCGTTCTTGTCCGCGATGATGTGGACCGTTGGCTGATCGATTTGGATCGATCGGACGTGGATGCCCGCGCGGAAGACCGACGTGATGCCCAGCCCTACTTCGACTCGCTTGGCTCCGAACAGCGGCGCTTCGGCTGGGCCTTCGGTACCGTGAAGTACGAAGTCGGTGACCGTGGCGCGCATGCGTCCCCAGTCGAAGTGGAAGGATCCGATTTCGGTGCGACCGCCGGACGCTTTTTCTACTTCTGCGACGATCCGCTCGCGGACCTTGTTCGCGAACCACTCGGATCGAACGATGACAACCGCGGCTATGGACGCCGCTATCAGGAGAACGACGAACGTGCCCAGAAACCATGCCCAGCGGCGGCGGCGCCTGCGCGCGGGCGGAGTCGGCGATGGCGTCGGACTCATGGCTGCCCCTTCTTATCATTCTTAAATACGATCGCGGTTTCGGTGCGCTGGTCACCGAGCCAACGGTCGAGCGCCTGATCGACGTACTTCGAAGTCAGCAGGCGCTCGAGGTCTCCTTTCACGGCGTCGAATTCGGGGACCGGCTTCGATTCCTTTTTCCATTCCTTGACCTGTGTCGCGTAGAAGTCTTTCAAATCGGCGTCGGATACTTCGACGCCCGGTTTGAAACGGAATTCGACAAATCGCAGGAACGTCACCTGCCATTCCAGATGCTTTTGGACGATCGCTTCCGAAAGGTGGAGCCCAGCGAGTTTCGATGCGAAATCGGGCGTCGTGGTCTTCAGTTGTTCGAGCAGTTTGGCCCCGTCGGCGGCGGATGCTTCGGGGAAACGGGTCGCGTCGATCTCCTTGCGGACGAGCAACTGATCGACCAGTCGATTGAGCGTCTTGGAACGATTCCCGTCGCTCCAGTCCGGGGCCTTTCCATCGAGCAGAGCCGTTACGCGGATCTCCTCAACGACTTGCGATTCGGTGATGACCTGCCTGCCAACGGTGGCGGCGATGCGGTCGATGACTTCGGCGCGCACCAGTCCTAAGGAGGCGAACAGCAGAAGCATCCCGGCCGCCGTCTTCAGACGGATTAGCTTTTGGATCGCAGCCACGCAGTTTCAGTATCCGACATTCGCGCCGGCCGGCGGCGCGGGGGGTGCTGACCGGCTGAAACTTGATACCTATTTCTTATGATTGGAAAAGTGGCCGCCCTTCAGATAAACTCGATTGGTGCGTAAGCTTTTCTCACAAGCCGGGCGAATTCTGTGCCCGATTTTCCTGCTGTCCTGTATGCCGGCGTGGGCCATCGAGTGGCGCCCCATCGATCCGGCGGAACTCGCGCTGAAGGGTCCCAAGGTTGAGGCGAACGCCGACGCGGAAGTCATTTTCTGGGATGTCAGAATCGAAGATCGCCTGACGGGCGAAGACTTTGCGATGACGCTCAGTCATTATATTCGCATCAAAATTTTTACCGATCGCGGCAAGGAAAGATATTCGACCGTCGAGATTCAAAAGGTCGGCAAGCGTCATATCGGAGAGGTCGCGGGACGTACGATCAAGCCGGACGGCACCATCATCGAGCTCAAGAAAGACGCCATTTTCGAACGGGATCTGGCCAAAACAAAGGGCTTCAAGGCTCATGGAACGACGTTCGTCCTGCCCAACGTCGAGGTCGGCGACATCATTGAATACCACTACAAGGAATTCCGCGACAACGAAACCGCCGACTTCCTGCCGCTGCAATTTCAGATGGACATTCCCATAGAAGAGGTCACTTATCATTTGAAACCGCTGAGCATTCCCTGGCTGCCGTATGGCATGCGTACCATGGGATTTCACGCGAGCTTCAGTGGATTCAAACAGGAATCGCAAGGCTTTTACTTCACGAGCCTGAGCAACGTTCCGGCTTTCAAAGAGGAACCGATGATGCCGCCCGAGGAGGCCGTCCGCATCTGGATGCTGGTTTACTACGAGGAAGACAAGAAGCTCGTACCGGAGAAATTCTGGAAAGAAGTCGGCAGGGCCGACTGGAATACGGTCAAGCCGCTGCTCAAGGTCGATGATGCGATCAAGTCGAAAGCTGAGGAATTAACTGCGCCGGCGAAATCGGACATCGACAAATTGCGGCACATTGACGCCTTCTGCCGCGCGAAAATCCGGAACCTGTCGAGCGATCAGATCGCCATGACCAGCACCGAACGCAAGGCCGTTAAGGAGAACAAGCGCCCATCCGACACCTTGAAGCAGATGGCCGGCACGCCGGCGGACATCAATATGCTGTTCATCGCGCTCGCGGATGCGGCGGGGTTCGACGCCCGCTACGCCCGCATCCCCGACCGCGGCCGCCATTTCTTCGATCCGCAGATCGCCAGCAAGTACTTCTTGCGCTATTGGAGCGTCGCCGTGAAGGTCGATGAGGCGTGGGTGTTCTTCGATCCGGCGACTCCGGATCTGATGCCCGGCACACTGCGCTGGCAGGAAGAGGGGCAGCAGGCGCTGGTATCGGATCCGAAAGGCGGATTCTTCACGCGGACTCAGTTCACGGCGCCGGCGATGTCGGAGCGGAGGCGCAGCGCAACGATGAAGTTGACGGAAGAGGGCGACCTCGAGGGCACGCTCGAATACCTTTACACGGGCCACATCGCCGGTGAGGAGCGGCGGCGGTACGAAGGCAAGACTCCGTCGGAAATCGAAGAGGACTGGAAGATTCGCATGGGTCAATTCGGCTCGCCGACGATCTCGAAATTCGAGGTCGCGCAGAAGGACGATGCCACACTGCCGCTGATCGTGCGGATGAACATCTCGATCCCCGGATACGCCGCGCGCACCGGCAAGCGGATCCTGCTGGAGCCGTGCTTTTTCGAACACAATTCCACAGCGCGGTTCGCGGAAGCCACGCGGAAATGGGACGTTTACTTTCATTTCGCCTACTCGGAAGGAGACGACGTGAGCATCGAATTGCCCGCGGGATGGGAACTCGACAAGCCATCGGCGCCGCTGTCCTCGAAGCTGTCCAATGTCGGCGACTACCAGATCAAGCTGAGCACAAGCAAGGATCAGCGCAAAATCTTTTACAGGCGGGCCTTCACTTGGGGCACGGACGGCACGCTCGTCTTCCCGGCCAAAACTTACGACGGCCTCAAGACGGTTTTCGGCTTCGTCCAGGCGCAGGACCATCACGTGCTGACACTCAAGCGGCAAGGAGTCACTCCTAGTGCGAACAACTAAACTCGCCGTCTGCGCGGGTCTGATCGCAGGCGCGGCGTTCGGCGCCGAAGATGCGCCGGGATGGCTGAAGGAGCTCGCGAACGTCCCCGCGCAGACCTATCCTTCGAAGGTGACCGCCGTGATGTTGCTCAATGACGAGAGCAACGTCATTGACGAAACCGGCAAAATCACGCGCACGGCTCGCCAGGCTGTACGGTACATTTCGCGGCAGGCGGACATTCAATTCGTCGAGACGTACGACACCGACGGCGCCAAGATCCGCGACTTCCGCGCGTGGGTGATCTCCGCGTCGGGCAAGGTGAAGCGATATGCGAAAACTGAAATCGTCGATGTCGCGTGTGCGCCCAATGAAGTCTTTGACGAGTGCCGCGCCCGCGTCGTTTTCGGGAAGGCCGATGCCGAGCCGGGCGCGATCTTCGGATACGAAGCAGTCGTAGAAGAGCGGACGTTCACCAACCAGCTTCGCTTCCACTTTCAGGACATGCTGCCCGTTGAGAGTGCTCGCTTCTCCGTTACTGTTCCGACCGGATGGGAAGTCAAATCGCGCGAATTCAACGGAGCGCCCAAGGAAACTGCCAGCGGCCCGGGCGTTTACACCTGGCAGATGAGCCACGTCGCCGCCATCGAGCGCGAACCCGCCGCCCCCAGTTCCCTGACACTTACGCCCTGGGTCGGCGTGACGGTGTTGGGAGGAAAGCTCGCGGTCACATCCTGGCCCGAGGCCGCGAAACAGATGGCGGACATCAATCAGACGCAGTTCGAGCCGGACGACGCCATCACCGCCAAAGCCAAGGCGCTCACCGCCAACGCGACTACCGAGATGGATAAGATCCGCGCCATCGGCAATTTCACGCAACAGGTCAATTATGTTTCAATCCAAACTGACGTAGCCCGCGGCGGCGGATATCGTCCGCACTCGGCGACACAGGTTTTTCAGAAGCTCTATGGGGATTGCAAGGATAAGGCCAACCTCACGCGCTCGATGTTGAAGGCCGTCGGAATCCAGGCGTATCCGGTGGCGATTTATTCCGGAGACCGGTCGCACGTTCCTGAAAACTGGCCGTCGTTCGGCGTGTTCAATCACGCGATCTCCGCCATCGTCGTCGGGCCCGAAGTGAACTTGCCGGCGGTGATCGTGCATCCGCAGCTCGGGCGACTGTTGCTATTCGATTCCACCGATCCGTATGTGCAGCCGGGCTATTTGCCTGAGCACGAGCAGGACAGCCTGGCCCTGATCGGAGCGGCCAACGGCGGATTGATCCGCGTGCCGCAGTCTCCGCAACTGCCGGCCTCGCGCGTCTTCAAGACGGAAGCGGAGTTGAAGCCCGATGGCGGCATTGCCGGATCGTTCACGGAAGTGCTGACGGGCGAAGCATACTCAGGCGGGCTCGCGCCTCTGCGCGCTCTTTCGAAGACGGACTTTCAAAAATCGATCGAGCGCTGGGTCGGCCGCAGCATGACTGGCGCGTCCGCATCAGCGATTGAAGCCGACGCGAAGGATGGCAAGTTCATGTTGAAGGGCCAGTTTTCATCGAGCCGCTTCGCGCAGATTCCTCAATCGCGGATGATGATTTTCCGTGCAGGCCTGCTCTATCATGGCGAGAACATCCGACTGCGGGAGAAGTCGCGCAAGTATCCGGTGGTGCTCGATGGCGACGCGTTTCAGGAGACTGTCCGCATCCTCGTGCCGGCTGGTTTCAAAGTGGACGAGCTGCCGGATCCGATGAAGTTGTCGAACGAATTCGGCTCGTTCGAAGCCAAGTGGAGCGCGCAACTCGGATCGAT
>DASXZC010000713.1:0-6279 GCA_036502165.1 Bryobacteraceae bacterium | reverse complement strand
CGGCTCGTTGCAGTAGAGGATTCGTTCTGTGGCATTTCTGCGCAGCTTCGGTTGCTTCCTTCCTGAGCGAATTGTTCCTAATAGTGAGATTGCCGCGCGCATCGGCAAGACGGCGGAGTGGATCGAGGAGATCTCCGGGATCCGCGAGCGGCGTTGGGCGGGGGCGGATGTTCTCGTTTCCGATCTGGCTGTCGCGGCGGCTCACGACTGCCTGGGCAAGGGCGGCCTTTCTTCTTCCGACATCGGGATGATCATCGTGAGTTCCGGATCTTCGGAACGGCGATTTCCTGGGCCTGCTTCTGTCGTCGGGCAGCGGCTGGGGGTTCCTGGAGTTCCTTGTCTCGACGTTCCGATTGCGAGTGCGGGATCGTTGTTCGCTATGTCGCTTGCATCCAGAGTGGCCGAGGTTTATGGGAACGTTCTCGTCGTTGCGGCGGAGAAGATGTCGGCCGTGGTCGATCGCGAGCCGATGGATTTGAACACGGGGATCCTGTTTGGCGATGGTGCGGGAGCATGCCTGATTTCCGCGGAGACGGGCCGCTTGAGGATCGTCGATTCGGTGCTGCATTCCGATGGCTCGTATGCGGATGATCTGAAGCTCGGGCTCGAGGGCGGGCTGCAGATGAATGGGATGCCGGTGATTATGCAGGCTTCGCGCAAGATGCCCGCGGCGATCAATGAGATCCTTGCGAAGCACTCGATTGCGGCTGAGACCATTGACCGGTTCGTCATGCACCAGGCGAATCAGAACCTCATTAACAGGGTCGCGAAGTCGGTGGGGGTTCCGGCGGAGCGGTTCTATACGAACATCGCGAAGTATGGAAATACGTCATCGGCATCGATGTTGATTGCGGCGTCGGAATGCTGGATGGATGCGCGATCGATCTGCTTCGCGACGTTCGGGGCGGGGTTTCACTGGGGCGCGCTTTTGGCGGCGTAGGCGTTCACGAGGGCAGTGACTCCGGGCGCGATCGCGATGACGATTTCGCGGTGGTTGTCGCTGAGGGATTTCAAAGTCGCCAGACTTGCGGTTGCGGGAGCGTTGCCGTTCAGAGCTTCTAGTCCGATCTTAATGGCGCGCTTCGCGTCGGCTTCTAATGCGGGATTCAACTGCGGCGCTTCGGTCGCGTTCCACTCTTCGAGCATGGCGCGGGCTTTCACCAGGTCGTGCTTTGCGACCGCCTGATTGAAGACTTGGGCGCGGTAGCTTTCGGGGGGCAGGCGATCGACGAGTTGATCGAGGGGGCTGTCCTCGGTGTACTTGTGCGACAAGTGCCGGTAGACATACTTGCCGGGCTCGAGGAGATCCTCGAGGGGCTTGGTTTTCGGGGCGGGGAAAACTGCATACAGGCGGCGAAATAGGTCGTCGAAGTTCTGCGAGTTTTCGGGCGCGGACCAGAGCCTTTCCGCTGCAACCGCGGTGCGTGGCCACAGGCGCGTGTCGAGGTTTGCGGGAGTGGTGAACTCGTTCCAGAGGGCGGCTTCTCCTCCTAGACGTTGGGCGGCTTCGAGCGTAGTGAGCATTCCGGGCGGGCGCGATTTGGGGATGGGGATGAGGGGGTTCAGGCGCTTGAGAATCGGATCGGTTTCGTCGGGCAGGATGCCGTCGAGGTGATTCTCGTAGAGCTGGCGGCTCGAGAGTCCCCAGTCGAGGTAGAAGTCGTAGGAGACGAGCGTGGGGTGCTGCAGGTAGGCGGAGGCGATGAGTGCGTTCGGTCCACGCCAGGCCTGATAGGTGATGTCGGGCGGGGCGGATTCGTGGATCGCCTCATCCCAGAGGACGAGCTTCTTGCCGAGGCGGGTCGCGATCGCGTACATGCGGGCCTCAAAATAAGATTGCAACTCGCGGTCGGTCGAGAGGCCTCGTGATTTTTTGAAGGCTTGGATCTTCGGATTCGCGTCCCACTGCTTGCCGTTCACTTCATCGCCGCCTAGGTGGATGTAGAGATCGGGAAAGAGGGTCGTCATTTCCTTCAGGAATCCTTCGATGAATTCGTAGGTCTTCGGGTTTGATGGATCGAAGGCGGGATCGAAGATGCCGATGCGGCGCTCGATCGTGTAGGGTCCGGGGGCGCTCGAGAGTTCCGGATACGCGGCGAACCAGGCGGTGGCGTGGCCGGGGAAGTCGAACTCGGGCTCAATGCGGATGCCGAGTTGTTGCGCGTATGCGACGAGATCTTTGATTTGGGCTTGCGTGTAGAATTGGCCGCCGGAGGCTTTCTCTTGCAATAAAGGATAGCGGTGCGATTCGACGCGGATGCCTTGATCGTCGGCGAGGTGCAGGTGCAGCACGTTCAATTTCACGGCGGCCATGCGGTCGAGGGTGTGCTTCACGGAGTCGATGGGCATGAAGTGGCGCGAGACGTCGAGGAGGAGTCCACGCCAGGGGAAGCGGGGGGCGTCGGAGATTTGGATGCAGGGATAGCGGTTGTCGGTGCGGAGTTGGGCGAGAGTGGCCACCGCGTGGATCGCGCCGAGAGGCGAGGGGGCGATGATGTAGACGCCATCGGGGCCGATCGATAGAGTGTACGATTCCTCCTGATTTCCAGCGCCGATTTGAATCGATACTTTTTGAGGTGCGGAATCGCTGAGGGGGACTGTGGCGGCGAGGCGGGCGAGGGCGGTCGAGAGGGGCGGTGTGACGTCCGGCTTCAGATGTTCAAACGTGAATTCGCCGGCGCAGGCTTTGACGGATTGTGGAATGGGGATGAGTGCCGGCTGGGCTCTGAGTAAGCCCAGCGCGGCGACCAGGAACAGCGCGTTAGTGGGCCTGATCATCGTCGCCCGACGGTCCGTAGATGGAGGGAACTTTGCCTCCCATGGGGCGCAAGTAGGCGGACAGTTGGCCGCGGTGATGGATGGCGTGCATGAGGCTGAGAGGCAGGAACTGAAGGGCCGGGAAGTCCCACATGAAGAATTTGATGTTCTTGATCATGTGCTCGCCGCTTAGCTCTGAGACGCGCTTCAGTTGGGCGGGCTCGTTCTCGTCGTACCAGGCGATGATCGCTTCGGGAGTGTCGGCTTCAGGAGGCATGAGGCCGTCGCGTTTGAACTCGCCGTCGGCGATGCCGCGGAGAAAGAAGACTTCGCTTTCGGCGATGTGACGGAGCAGTTTGCCGGCCTTCATGCACTTCTCGCTGGGGGCGTATTCGTTCTGGCCGATGGGCGCGGACGTGATCACTCGGCGAGTGGTGGCGGATTCCTGTTTGAAGAGTCCGACGAAATAGTCGCGAATTACAATCGCTTCTTCTGGTGTCATAAAAGGGTGAGTTGTCTCCTTCGAGTATCCTAGCAGGGAATTCAGGTGTTTACCCGGTTGCTACGGCCTGCGGACAGCTTTAGCCTTAGGGTATGAAGGCGTATGGTCTTTTCTCGTTCTTAGTACTGGTTTTGGCGGCGACGGGCTTCGCGCAAACGACTACCACGCAGTCGGTGCGGTTCGATGTCAACGGCAATCCGATTCCGGCGGGGTCGACTTCCGAATCGAAGACCGATGCGGGCGGGAAGACGGTGCGTACCGAGTATTCGGTGGGCATCAATGGTGAGCGGGTTCCGCTGTCGTCCACTGAGGAAGTCAAGACAGAGCAGAACGGGCACACGATTGTCGAGCAGGTCATCCGCAGGTTCGATCAGAACGGGCAGCAGACTTCATCCGAGCGCGTAGTGACCGACGAGAAGAAACTCGGCAATGGGAATGTCGAGCAGAACAAGACCGTCTATAACAGCGACGTCAATGGGAACGAGAGTCTCTACGAGCGTGCCGTTACCAAGACCGAGGGGAACACGACGGTGACGAACGTCGAGAAGCGGGGACTCGATGGTTCGCTCGCGCTCGCCGAACGGCAGACGAGCACGACTGAGAAGAAGCCCGACGGCAGCAAGACGGAATCCGCAATCTTTCGGCGGGATAACAATGGGAATCTGTATGAGGTCGTGAAGGAAGAGAAGGAAACCAAGAAGCAGGGCGCGCAGACGGTGAATACTGATGCCACGTATGTCGTGCAGGGTGACGGACGATTTGCGCTGCAGGCGAAGACGGTCACGCACGAGGTTCCGCAAGCGGATGGCACGGTGGCGAAGAAGATCGAGGTCTATGGGGAGCAGGTCCCTGGCGTGACCAACGACTCGGGCAGGCCGGAATTGAAGGAAGTGCAGACGGTGCAGCAGCGCAAGGCGTCCGATGGATCGGTGATCCAGGTGACGACTTCACAGAAGGCGGAAGTGACGGGGAATGGGCGGTTGACGAGTCCGCAGGTGATTTCGGAGACGGTGACGACGAAGACGAATCAGCCGTGACCGAGGTACATCAGCCAGCTTAGAGCGAACATCGCGAAGACGAAGCAGCCGAAGCAATACAATCCATAGCGCAAGCGTTCGCGGTCGGTTTTCTTGGTGACGATCCCGAGCACGATGGATGTCAACAGAGCGAATAAAATCGACGCCTCGAAGTGCGTCAGGCTCATTTTAGGCATCAGTCTTTTTTCCTGGTGGCAATTTCGAATACGTCGACCAGGGCCAGAATGTTCAAGAGTCCGGCGGCCACGAGGAACTTCGTTCCATAGTCGTGAACGTGCCCGGCGACATCCGGCTGATCGTAGCTGAACCAGGCCGTCATCAGGTAGGGAAGGCCCGTCATGATGTTGCCGATGAAGCCGCCGGTGTTGATGACCTTCGTCAACAGGTCGACCGGCTGCTGGCTATCCATCATGTCGAAGAACGGCTTTTGGAAAGTCGCGCCGCGCATCATGATTCCGCTGAGGAACATGAAGATGACTGCGAAGGCGAGCAATCCGCCGCGGGCGTGTTTGCGGAGCAGGAAATGTCCGCCGCCGGGGATCAACCAGCCTAACAGAACCGGAGGAAGCCATTTCGAGACCGGAACATCCGGCACTTCGACAGGAGTTGGCTTCACGGCCGCCGGGGCCGCGGCATTCGATTTTGTTGCCATTGTCTTTTATGATAGCAAGCGGTTTAGCCCTTACGGAATCCGGACTCGTCCTTCCATGCCTCGAGGCCGTTGTAAACAATCGGGCAGTAACAGGCGCGATCGATGAATTGCCACATGCGGAAGGGGATCGTGCCTTTGCCGCGGACCAAGTGGGGGAAGTCGGTGCAGATCGCGGGGCGAGCGTCGTAGACGGTGCATTCGTTGCCCGAGAGGAAGACGCATGAGCCATCCTCGTTGCGCTTGAGGTCGAGGCCGTCCTCGCCGGGTTGCGTGTAATCCTTCCGGAATTGGGCGTCTTTGACGCGGAGATACTTGGCGAGCTTGGTGATGTCGCGATCGACGACCTGGACGGAGGCGTTGCGGCAGCAGTTGGCGCAGGTGAGGCAGTCGATTTGATCCTCGATCGATTCGGCGATCCGGCGGAATTTTAGTTCCTGATAGGAGTGGGATTTCAGGTGCTTCCGGAAGCGTTCATTTTCCGGCCGCTTCTGTTCGCCCAGCCTGCGAATCTGGATCAGATCGTGGATCATCTTACTTATTATCGCCCGCTTACGCGGGTTAACATAACGCACAGGAGAAGGCATGTCGGACCGGCTCAGTTTATCGTTGTGGCTGCGGGGTGGAGTGACTCCGCAGAATCAGTATCGAGCGTTTGAGAAATTATTGCGCGCGTTTCCGTTTTCGAAATTATCGACGGGCGGGACGACGCTGCTGATCATGGCGGTCGATTGGTCGGAGCCGCCGATTGCGGAATATCCACTCGTGCCGGTGCCGGATGCGGAGGAAGTGATACGCCTCGCGAAGGAGTTCAAGGAGCCGGATACGGCGTTGCAGCTCGATGCCTATTGGGATTTGTGGGGATTGCTCGATGGCGACTGGAAGCTGCTGCCGGCGCCGGTGTCGATCCTCTCATTCGGTCCTGGGTTCGAGCGCGAGAGCGATGAGGACTTCCGTATCGATTTCGGAACCGAGACGCGGTTCCTTCCACAGGATGGGGCGGCGGGATTGCGGATGGTGCAGGCGAATATCAAGAGCCTGCTGCGGTTGGTGCATGAGCTCGACGACATCCTGCCGGTCGAGAAGCGCGTGCTGTCGACGGAGTCGCACGTAAATTTCGCGGAGCGGCTGCAGGATGTGTTGGCGGCGCTTTAATTTTCCACATTGATCGCGCGGATGGCGTTGACGAGATCGGGCGGGCCCCAGAGGTCGACGATCTTGCCTTTGCCGGCACGCACGAATTGATACATGACGTCTTGGGAGGGTTGCTGGAAGCGGCCGAAGAAGACGTCGTAGATCCGCGCGAGGCTTTGGCGGTATTCGGTGAAGACGGG
>DASXZC010000712.1:0-10440 GCA_036502165.1 Bryobacteraceae bacterium | reverse complement strand
CGATCCTTAAAAACATTTGCAGCCGCTGTTGTTTTAAGGCCGGCGGTGTCGAAATTGTCCTTCAGCGCGATCGGAATGCCGTGCAGGAGTCGATTCTGGCCACCCCGGCTCCGATCACATGCACGCGCCTGCTCGAGCGCGCGGTCGCCATCGACAGTAATAAAGGCATTGAGCTTCCCATCTTCAGAGCCGTCGAGCTTCGCGATCCGCGCCAGGCACAACTTGGTCAATTCTTCAGACGAAACAATGCGGCGAGCGAGTGCGGCCGACGCCTCGGTCAGCGTCCAGTCCAGCGGATCCGTACCTTTCGGCGCTGCTTGGACGGCGAGCGCACTCGCTGCACCGGCCAACAGATTGCGACGAGTCATTCCATCAGGATAGCTGCTGCGCTGAAAAAGCACGGCAGGGATAACTATACCTGAAAGAGAATCCTTGACACTGGAGAATAGTTATTGTCTAATTGTGGATGTCCATGTCCGATCTGCGTACGCGCGCCCTCGACGACTTCCGCCGCCGCTGTAAAGAGAAAGGACTCGCCTTCACTTTCCAGCGCCAGGTCATCTACGAAGCCGTCGTCGACTCCCGCGAACATCCGACGCCCGAATTGATTTACGAGCAGGTCAGGCAGCGGATCCCCTCCATTTCTCTCGCCACTATTTATAAGAACATCAAAACGTTCCTCGATACTGGCGTACTGAGAGAAGTCACGCTCCACCACGGCTCCCTCCGCCTCGAATCGAACATGACTCCACACCATCACCTGGTGTGTGCCTCGTGCAAGGCGATCTTCGACATTGATGAATCGGCGGTGAAGCCGATTCAGCTACCAACGGCCGCATTACCCGCGGGCTTCTCGATTGAGCAGTGCCGCGTCGAATTCGTCGGCCTCTGCAAGAAGTGCCGGACTGCCCGCCGCAAGGCCGCAATTTCAGGCAATTGATTCATAGTTTCTGACTTATTTGGAAAGAAGAACATTTATGGACACACAAATCACAAGCGCAACCGGAGCACCCGCCGCTGGTCTCGAGACGCAGAACGGATCGAAGTGCCCCTTCTCGGGCGGCGCTCGCAGACATACCTCGGCCGGAGGTCACGGAAACGCGGCCTGGTGGCCCGATCAGTTGAACATCAAGATCCTGCACCAACACTCGCCCCTCGCCCGGCCCGTCAATGAGGACTTCAACTACGCCAGGGAATTCAAGACCCTCGACCTCGACGCCGTCATCAAAGACCTGCACGCCCTGATGACCGACTCGCAGGACTGGTGGCCCGCGGACTGGGGTCACTACGGCCCGCTTTTCGTCCGCATGGCCTGGCACAGCGCAGGCACCTATCGCATCAGCGACGGCCGCGGCGGCGCCGGCACCGGAGCGCAGCGCTTTGCGCCGCTCAATAGCTGGCCCGACAACGTCAGCCTCGACAAGGCGCGCCGCCTGCTCTGGCCGATCAAGCAAAAGTACGGCCGCAAAATCTCCTGGGCCGACCTGATGATCCTCGCGGGCAACGTCGCTCTCGATTCGATGGGCCTGAAGACCTTCGGCTTCGGTGGCGGCCGCACGGACGTCTGGGAACCCGAAGAGGACATCTTCTGGGGTCCTGAAGGCAAGTGGCTCGCCGACGAGCGCTACAGCGGCGATCGCGACCTCGCCAATCCTCTCGCGGCCGTTCAGATGGGGCTCATCTACGTGAACCCCGAAGGTCCCAACGGCAAGCCGGATCCCGCAACTGCGGCGCGCGACATCCGCGAGACCTTCGCCCGCATGGCAATGAATGATTATGAGACCGTCGCACTGATTGCCGGCGGCCATACCTTCGGCAAGGCGCACGGCGCGGCCGATCCCAATCAACATGTCGGCCCCGAGCCCGAAGGCGCGAGCATCGAAGAACTCGGTTTCGGATGGAAGAACAGCTTCGGCAAGGGTCACGGCGCACACACGATCACCAGCGGACTCGAAGGCGCGTGGACCACGAATCCCACAAAGTGGGACAACAACTTCTTCGACAATCTCTTCGGAAATGAATGGGAACTCTCGAAGAGTCCCGCCGGCGCGAATCAGTGGATTCCCAAGAACTCCGCGGCCATATTGGAATCCGGCAACGGCGCCGTGCCCGATGCTCACGATCCATCGAAGCGCCACACGACGATCATGTTTACGACCGACCTCGCGCTGCGCGTCGATCCCGCCTACGAAAAGGTTTCGAAGCATTTCCACGAGAATCCCGCGGAATTCGCCGACGCCTTCGCCAAGGCCTGGTTCAAGCTGACGCACCGCGACATGGGACCCGTTTCGCGTTACCTCGGTCCTCTCGTTCCCAAGGAGCCGCTCCTCTGGCAGGATCCTCTTCCCGCCGCCGATCACGAGCGGATCAACGAAGCGGACATCGCAGCGTTGAAGGCGAAGATCCTCGCCTCCGGATTGTCGAACTCCCAACTGATTTCGACGGCCTGGGCCTCGGCGTCCACCTTCCGCGGCAGCGATAAACGCGGTGGCGCGAACGGCGCGCGTATTCGCCTCGAGCCGCAAAAGAACTGGGTGGCCAACGAGCCGGCCGAGCTCGCGAAAGTCCTCTCAACGCTCGAAGGCATTCAGAAGGATTTCAACGCCGGAGGAAAGAAAGTTTCGCTCGCCGACCTCATCGTTCTCGGCGGCTGCGCGGCTGTCGAGTCAGCGGCGAAGAAGGGCGGCCACGATGTGAAGGTTCACTTCAATCCCGGCCGCACCGACGCTTCGCAGGATCAGACCGACACGCATTCCTTCGCCGTCCTCGAACCCACTGCCGACGCCTTCCGCAACTTCTTGAAAGAGGGACACGAGTCCTCGGCAGTTGCCGAAATGCTGATCGATCGCGCAAACCTGCTGACCCTGACCGCTCCTGAAATGACGGCCCTCATCGGCGGCATGCGCGCGCTCGATGCCAATCACGGACATTCCAAGAACGGCGTATTAACCAACCGCCCCGGCACGTTGACGAACGATTTCTTCGTCAATCTGCTCGACATGGAAACGAAGTGGGAGAAGTCCTCAACTTCACCGGGCGTCATCGAAGGCCGCAACCGGAAGACTGGTGAGCCGAAGTGGAAAGCCACCGTCGCCGATCTCATCTTCGGCTCCAACTCTCAGTTGCGCGCCATATCGGAAGCGTATGCGTGCAGCGATTCGCAAGAAGCGTTCGTCAACGCCTTCTCGGCCGCCTGGTCGAAGGTCATGGACCTCGATCGTTACGACCTCGCCTAAGCCTCAATTAAAAGCCGGAAGGTGGCGCCCTAGCACGCGCTACTTTCCGGTTTTATCCATCCACACATCCCACGTCACCGGTCCGATCTCTTCATCCGCCAGCGGAGTGCCCGCTGCCTTCAGCGCCAGCTTAATCTGCCCGTGATGATAGCCTTCGTGCCAGATCATGTGCTGCAAAAATAGGATCGGATGATCGTAATGCTGCTCCATCGGCTTGTCCGATTCCAACCGGCCCTTCACCGTTTCGCGCACCGCTTGCGCGCTCGCATCGAGCATCTGCGCAATCCGCTCGAGATCGCGCTCCTTCCTCCATTCCCCTTCAGGGAGCGGCCTCGCGAACTCCGGCGCGTCCTCCGAAATGAAGACCAGACGGCAATAGTGCATGTGCATGAACATCTGTCCGACAGACTTGCTGTCCTCCATCGGCTTCGACTCCAATCCGCCAGGCGGCAGCGCGCGCAGCAGATTGACGAGGATCCGATTGTTCCGATCCCACGAGTCCAGTAAAGCGTCCAGCAAAGTCATCTATTTTTCCAACCCCCGTAAATAGTCTCGCGCCGCAGTCTGCTCGAAGTAATTCGCCGCGCTCTCCGCCGTCGATTGGTAAAGATCGTCTTGGATTGAGCGATCCGCCCCTCGTTTGATGAGCAGCTTCAGAATCTCGACGTTCCCGTTCTGCGCCGCCATGTGCAAAGCCGTAATGCCCTGCCCGTGCGTCAACCCGCCGAACGTGGCTTTCTGATTGATGTCCGCGCCATGATCCAGCAGCCACGCGGCTGTCTCCACGCGATTGCGCACCGCCGCCCAAATGAGAGGAGTCCCTCGATACGGATCCGCATTCACCCGCGCGCCCGCCTTGATGAGCCGCTCGAGCACGTTCGTGCGCCCACTCTTCGCAGCCCACACCAGAGCCTCATCAAGCACCTCCCGCGGATCGGTCGATGGCTGCCAATCCGGAAATCCACTGTGCGGACGATAGAACCCTCGCGCCGCGCAAGCCTCTGGAGTGAGCGTGCCATCGGCCTCGAAACACGCCTCCACCAACTCCGGAACGCCGAGCCCCGCCGCCGCCCGCAGATTCCGTGGCGACACCAAATCCCGCCGTTGTCCCAACAAATCAGCCACCTCCCGATGTCCCCAGAACAGTGCCATGATCAGCGGAGTACCGCCCGCCCCATGCGCCTCCGCATCGAGCGCCGCGCCGTTTTCGATCAGCATTGCGGCAATCGCCGGATTGTTCGAATACGCAGCCTGATGCAGCGGCGTCAATCCGCGATCGTTGCCCTCGTTGATGTCCGCGCCCGCCGCAAACAACGCTTCGATCGCAGACAAACCGCCCTTCCAGTCCGCCCTGCCGGCAAAACTAACGGCGAGATTCAGCAGCGTATTGCCATTGGTCCCGCGCTCCCTCGCGATCCGCGGATGACTACGCAGCAACGCCTCAAAACGTCCCACATCGCCGGATTGAAGAGCCGTAAAAGCGCCCATGAATGGTTCGCCCGCTGCCGCTGCAGCAGGGTTCGCGGCAAGCACACGCACACGGCTCTCGAGGTCGTCCCAGGTCTCGAACCCGTGCTCCCTCGCATAAACCAGCCGCGCATCGTCTTCGCTAAAAGGAGCCTGCCGGATCTCCTCATCGCTCCGATCCGCAAACCGCGGATGCCACTCGCGAATTTGTTCGAGCGCCTCCGGTCCATCCGACGCCCGCACACGCGGCAAGCCGCGCACGCGTTCGGTAATCCAAGCCATATCGGCAACAAACAATCGCGTCTGCCCCGAGCGCAAATCCGGCTCAGCGTACGCCTTCAGTTTGGGCCAACTCGAAAACCCCTGCTCACGAGCGAGCGCGAACTGCGCATCGTGCAGCGAAACGAGTCGGCGCACGCTGCTATCGTCTAACGCCGTCCAGCGCGCATGGTTGCGCCGCAACCGGGCAAGCGAGTCCACATTTCCAGACCGGATCCCTCGCAAGAGATCGCGAGCCTGCTTCTTTTGTTGTTCAAGATTCAAGAGACTGCCTCCTTCGTATGCCTGGTCCGCATGACAGGCGAAAGAGGGTCAACAACGAGTGATGCCTCAAAAGGAAACAGGTGGGCGCAGCCCTTTCCGCGGACAGGACGCGTCCTGCACGCGTCTGCCTTCGAGTTTACCAAACCCGGCCGCTGATCCCCTCGCGCCCAACAATAAACCTGGCGACGCGGGAGACAACTTCCTACAATGGCTCACCGTCATCGACACCAGATTCGAAAAGAGCCACACGCATCGCGCCCTGAATCTCAAGATCTGCAGACGGCGCATGCCAAGCATCATCCCGTGAATCGTCCAGATCGTCGAAGGATCCCACTTCATCGAAGGCGGCGGAAATTTCTGCCGCGTCTTCGACAAGGCGACCTCCGCCGCCCGCGCCTGAGCCGTCTCGCCCCTTGCACATGCAGTTGGGGATACAATGTTCGCCATGTCAAGAGCACGATTCACTCTCGTTGTCATGGCGTCCGCATCTCTGATTTGCCTCGC
This sequence comes from Bryobacteraceae bacterium, assembly GCA_036502165.1. Lineage (GTDB taxonomy): Bacteria > Acidobacteriota > Terriglobia > Bryobacterales > Bryobacteraceae > F-183. The sequence goes on along the minus strand of DASXZC010000712.1, from coordinate 4,690 downwards.
TCAACAGCAGCAAGGCGGACGCGGCGCTGCACCGGGACGCACGCCAACGATTGAAGAACGCACCGCCGGAATGCACAAGATGGATGGCTTCTTTCCCTTGTACTGGGATGAGCGCACCGGCAACCTATTTCTCGAAATCAAGCATTTCGATACCGATTTCCTCTACTCGACCGGCCTCGCCGCTGGGCTCGGATCGAACGACATCGGTCTCGATCGCGGCCAGGGCGGCCAGGGACGCCTCGTCTCTTTCATGCGCGTCGGACCCAAAGTCCTCATGATGCAGCCGAATGAAACCTTCCGCTCCTCGAGTCCGAATGCCGCCGAAAGACAATCCGTCGCGGATTCATTCGCGCGCTCGGCCCTGTGGGGATTCACGGTCGCCGCCGAATCGAACGGAAGCGTCCTGGTCGACGCCACAGATTTCTTCGTCCGCGATGGACATGGCGCAGCCGGCGCACTCCGTCCGGGCCCCTATCGTGTCGATCGCACTCGCAGCGCGCTATACATGGCCCGCACGAAATCGTTCCCGAAGAATACGGAAATTGAAGTCACGCTGACATTCGCGAACGATGCCGCCGGTGGTGGACGCGGTGGCGGAGCCGCCGGCCCCGCGCAAGGGCCGCCCGCAATCGGAGCCGGTGGCGCCGGCGGCGCCGCCGCACCCGCCGGACGCTTCGGCGGAGGCGGAATGTTCTCCGGAACCGTCGCCAGCGTGACCCCCACCGCGGACTCCGTTACCCTCCGCGAACATTATTCGTTCGTCGAACTCCCGGATGGAAACTACAAGCCCCGCCTCGACGATCCCCGCGCCGGCTATGGCGGATTGAACTACGTCGACTACAGCGTCCCCATCGGCGACCCGATGGTCAAGCGCTTCATCCGCCGCCATCGCCTCGAAAAGAAGGATCCCACCGCGGCGCTTAGCGACCCCGTCGAACCGATTCGCTACTGGGTCGACTCTGGCGCGCCTGAGGATGTTCGGCAAGCCCTGCTTGACGGCGCACGCTGGTGGAATCAGGCCTTCGAAGCCGCCGGGTTCCGCAACGCCTTCATCGTCGAAGTACTGCCGCCCGGCGCCGATCCGATGGACATTCGCTACAACATGATCAACTGGGTCCATCGTTCCACCCGCGGCTGGAGCAGCGGCGGCAGCGTCACCGATCCACGCACCGGCGAAATTCTCAAAGCAACAGTGACGCTCGGCTCCTTGCGCGATCGCCAGGATTATCTGATTTTCGAAGGCCTCACGTCCCCTTATCTCACCGGCGACGAACGCCCCGAAATCCTGTATCAAACCGCCCTCAAGCGCGTACGCCAACTGGCCGCGCATGAAGTCGGCCACACCCTCGGCCTCGGCCACAATTACTACGACAGCTCGAAGGGCTGGATTTCCGTCATGGATTATCCGCATCCTTTCGAAACGCTGAACGCCGACGGCAGCGTCAATCTTTCGGATGCGTACCCGCAGAAGATCGGCGACTGGGACAAGGTCGCCATCAATTATGGCTACAGCATCCAGCCTCCGGGCGATGAGCCCGCCGCCCTCGCGCGCATCCTCGACGATGCCTGGAAAAAGGATCTCATCTACCTCACCAATCAGGATGACGACTTGAATCCCAGGTCGGACCAATGGTCGAACGGAGTCAACCAGGCCGACGAATTGACTCACTTAATGAAGATCCGCCGCGCCGCTTTGAACCGGATTGGCGAGCACTCGATCCGCCGCGGCGCTCCGATGGCGACAGTCGAAGAGCCGCTCGTGCCCATCTTCATGTATCACCGCTACGCCGTCGAATCCACCGCATCCATGGTCGCCGGTCAGGACTACATTTACGGCTTCCGCGGCGACAATCGAGTTCCTACGAAATGGGAATCCGCCGCGAATCAGCGTAAAGCCCTCGACGCGTTGGCGACCACCTTGCGACCCGCCGAGCTGACCGTTCCCAAGGCAGCTCTCGACGCAATTTCGGCCCGCCCTCCCGGCTATGGACGTCATCGCGAACTGTTCCCTCGCACGACGGGCGACGCCTTCGATCCGCTCAGCCCTGCGATGGTCGCGTCCGATGTAACGATCGGCTTCACCCTCGAGCTCGACCGTGCCGCCCGCATGGTCGCACAGCATGCCGTCGATCCCCATCTTCCCGGACTCGAAGAAGTCATCGACCGCCTCACCCGCGCAACATTTGATGCGCCCACCGCCAATTCCTACGAGGCCGAAGTCCGCCGCGCCGAGGAGCGTGTCCTCGTCGACCGCGTCATGTGGCTCGCCACCGGCTCGCCGAACGCGCAAGTCCGCGCCATCGCTACACTGCGTCTGTCGAAGCTAATGAATCGCCCCGCGCCCGCCGCCACAGACGAAGGCAATCAAGCCGCACAAATGCTACTCGCCGCCGACATCAAGCGGTTCCTCGATCGGCCTGCGGAAATGATGAAGCCGATCCCTGCGCCCCAAGCTCCTCCCGGTGCTCCCATCGGAGAAGCCCCGATGGATTGGCTCGCCCGGCCTCCATACTGGCCCGCGGACAACCGCTGATCGCCGCGTGAAAGGAATTATGGCAGATTGGAAGTATGGATAAGGACTCCGTGATCGCAAAACTGCGCGAGCACGAACCGGAGCTAAGAGCGGCCGGAGTCGTCCATCTGCGCCTGCACGGTTCACTCGCAAGAGGCACAGCCACGGCGACGTCAGATGTTGACCTGATCGCCGAATTCGACGCGTCGAAGCACCTCTCTCTGCTCGACATGGTGGGCATTGAGAACCATCTCTCCGACCTCCTCGGTGCCCCGGTCGACCTTTCGCCTGAACACACGCTCAAACCACCCGTAGCCGTTCGCGCTGCCGACGAGGCCGTGCTTGCCTTTTAGGGAACCGTCCCTTTCGCTACGCGATATTGCCGAAGCGATTGCAGCAATCAAGCGTTTTACAGCCAACATGGACGTCGAGGAATTTCGCGGCGATGCGAAGACGGTGGCGGCTGTCGAGCGTAAATTGCAAGTGATCAGTGAGGCCGCCACCTCCGTTTGAAGGCGTTCGGTTATCCGAGCATTGCAAAATTCGTGCCTCTTCGGCGGACCGCAGATCCGCATAGCTATGGCGCCTTCGTAATCGCCTCGCGATAGAGCATCTCCCCAACAGCCCGATGCGCCGCCGTGGACGGATGGCCGTCATGATAGAAGAAGTGCGTTTCCGGATTCGAGCACGGCTCGACCGGCTCATGATTGAAACCACGATCCGCGCACTTATTGATCGCGTCCGTGAAGCCGTATCTCACCGGATTCGAAATCACTTCATCGAAGAACCCACCGAGACTGCGCGATCCGGATGTCCGTATGCTTCGCCCGTTCATCGCCGGGAATCTTCTCGATCTCTGGATTGATTCGCACAGCCGTCTTCGCGAACTGCGGGATCTTCACCGGAAGAATCGCGACCATGAAGCGGCGTGCTCCGAGATCGTAGAGCGTGTCGATCTCGGCTTCAATGTTGGCGCGCGTGAATCCGTCGGGGCGGCTGCCATCATTGAGTCCGCCGGCGAAAAAGAACATCGTGTTCTTCGCATCGATCTTAGGAATCGAGCCGCTCTTCAAGTACTCGGCGAACGTTGCAAGCTGGTTCCTCATCCCATAGCCCAACAGTTGTCCGCCCTCGAGACGATGGCCCGGGCCCTCGCCGGTTTGAGCTCCGCTGACCGCGAAGTTCAACCCCTTCCCCGCCCCCTCCGCATCAGTGTTGTACGTGAATGGAATGCCGAGTCGCTTGGCAAGATAGACCACCGCCGTCGGACCGTTCCCATCCACATAGCCGGCTCCGGCATCCGAATAGCTGTCGCCAAAAACATACAGCATCGTATACGGATGCGTGTTCGTCGAGGCATGCGCAGCCACCATCAGAAGCAGGAACGTCAAGTAATAACGGTGCATTCGATTGATCTCTCCTCACTCGATTCATTCAACCCTGGCAAAGGAAGCGACAGCACCTTTGCCCCGATCGCATCCACTCCGCGCGTGAAAGCTTCCGCCACGTGTCGATCGTCACTTGAGCCCCTGATCGGCGCCAAATTCCGACGATTTCCCCGTTCACCAATACAGCTCCCTGCCACACGCGCGTCGTCCACAAAATAGCGCGCCGCTTCGCGTCAGGCACCAGCAACTCTCGATCGGCTCCCCACAACAAAAAATACGCACGACAGCTCAAGCATCATCTAACTTTGGAGAGTAGCAAAAACGTCAATAATGAAGGCATGGATATCAAACGCGCCGGCACGCAACCTTCCGCCAAAGGACCCGCCGACTGGTTCACAGGCACAGTTCGCATCGACCCGCTGTTTCAAGCTCCCGACCCCGCGTTCGTACAAGGCGCGAGCGTGACCTTCGAACCCGGCGCCCGCACCGCCTGGCACACGCATCCACTCGGCCAGACGCTCATCGTCACCTCCGGCTCCGGCCGCGTCCAACGGGAAGGCGGACCTGTCGAGCACGTCCTCCCCGGCGACATCGTCTGGTTCGCCCCCGGCGAGAAGCACTGGCACGGCGCCAGTCCGTCCACTGCGATGACGCACATCGCCATTCAGGAAAAGCTCAACGGCAAGGTCGTCGACTGGATGGAGCATGTCACCGACGAACAGTACACGTCGGCAGACTCGAAGTAGTTAGACTAGCGTATTCTGAAAAAGAGGAAGGACGTACTATGGCC
>DASXZC010000711.1:0-5959 GCA_036502165.1 Bryobacteraceae bacterium | reverse complement strand
CGGATCGAAGTCGGCGGCGTCAGTTTTCCAATTGTCGCCGTGATGCGTGAAGGGATCGAGGGGATCCACGACGATCAAGCTGTCGACATGTGGATTCCATTGCGCAGGGACCTGCTTGACCGGCAGGAACGTGTGGCGCGGAACTTTTGGGTTTTTGGGAAAATCCGAGCGGGCGCCGTGGCGACAGGTTTGCAGATGTCGGCGTTCACTGGGAGAACTCCGGAACGGGCGGCGGGGCTTACGGGCGTGGGGACCGTGCTGCGCGCGGCATCGACTTGCGTCTTTCTGGTCGCCTGCGCGAACGTCGCGTTGTTCCTCATCGGGCGGGCGACTGCGCGGGCTCACGAGACTTCGTTGCGTATCGCGTTGGGCGCGGGGCGTTGGGTCATTGTGCGGGGCGTGCTGGCGGACAGCATAGCGATTTCGCTCGCGGGTAGCTTGCTCGGCGGCGTGCTCGCGGTGTGGACGTTGAAGATCGTGCCGGCGTTCCTGTTCGAGGAGGATGCGCAGCGGTTGGTGTTCGTCTCCGATTTCGGGAGCATCGCGGGGCCGGCGCTCGCCTGCGCGGGGATCACGATTCTGTGCGGACTTCTGCCGTTGTTGGCGATTCCGTTTGATCGACCTGAGATGGTGCTGCGGCGGGAGGCAGCGGGGCCATCGCGGATCATCCAAAATCTTCGCTCGGGTCTGGTGATCGCACAGATGGCGAGTTGCTGTTTGCTGGCGATCTCGACTGGATTTCTCACGGAAGGTCTGCGGGCGGCTTTCCGGGCGGGAGGCAAGGGCAGTTCCGGCTCGCCGATACTTGCGACGGTGCAAACGGATCAGAACACCGGCTTTGGTTATTTCCGGGCGATCGAAGCGGAGGCGCGCTCGGTACTGGGGACGTCCGGCATGGCGTGGACCAACCATTTGCCGGGAAGTTTTCCGGCTACGCAATCCTTTCGCATTGAGCCAAGGCAGATGCCTATGCGTGACGTGACGCTCGATGTCGACGCGTTCACGCCGGCGAAATACGGGCTGTTCCGGATGCCGCTCAAGGCGGGTCACATGTTCGGTTTTGAGCCCGCGGGATGTGCGGCGGCGGTGGTCAATGTCGAAGCAGCTCGCTTGCTGTTCGCAAATGAGTCGCCGGGCCGCGTGGTTCGTGATACCGCCGGCGTGCCAGTCGAGATCCTCGGAGTTGTCGAGGAGGCCGCAGGCGCGAAGAGCGGACCTACGATGTACGTCTATCACGATCCTGAGCGGGCGGGTCCCACGCCGGCGCGGATCAGCGGTGCGCATTTCCGTGCACCTGCGGCGGCTGTGAGGCTCGAGAGCGGCGAGCTCGAGACGCAGATCGTGTCGCCGGATTACTTCCGCGTGATGGGGATCTCGCTCGTCGATGGAGAGCTGTTTCCATCGGGTGGTTGCCGCGTCGGCGTCGTGAACGAGGAGGCGGCGGAACTCTACTTTCGCGGCGATGCCAACGGAGCTTCGGTGATCGATGACGTTGGCCACCGGACGCTGATCACGGGGAAGGTTCACACGCCGCCGCTCGGGACATTTCAGAGGCGCGTGGAACCGGCGATTTACTTTCCGATGGCTCAGGATTTCGCTCCGGGAATGACGATGACGCTGATCGCGAACGCCCGGGCTGTCAACGAGCCGATGCTCGCCGATATGCGGCGGCAGCTTGGCGCAGTGACCGGCGGTGGCGCCGCGCCGCCGGTGATTCGGACGCTCGAGACGTTGCTGGGGCAAACGGCGTTGGCTCCGCTGCGGATCGCGAGTGTGATTATTGGCGCGTCAGCGGTGACGGCTATTCTGCTGGGCATTCTTGGACTTTATGGGACGCTCGACGATTCGATGCGGCGGCGTGGGCGCGAACTGGCGGTACGAATCGCGTTGGGTGCGAGAAGAAGGCATATCTTTGTGCAAGTGCTCCGCGAGGGGTTGCTGCTGGCGGCGATGGGCAGTCTGGCGGGAGTGATCGCAGCGGTGGCGCTGACGCGGTTGCTGCTGCGAATTATTCCCGGCGGTGGTTTGCCGGCGGTTTGGGTGTGGCTGGCGGGGCCGTGCGTATTGGCGGGAACCGTCATGCTCTCGAGCCTGCTTCCGGCTCGGCGGGCGTCGCTGGTTAATCCACTGCGGTTGATGCGTGGCGATGAGTAGGGGGCCTGATGAAAACCTGTGCGTTGGCGGCTTGCGTTCTTCTCAGCGGGTGTTCGATGCCATGGCTCGACCATCGGACGAACGACCGGCTTCAGGGCGAGCTGGAGAATCTTTCAAAGAAGGGCTTGGCTCTCGCGCAGTCAGGTGATTCCGGCTTGAGGCTGCGTCTGTTCGATGGATCCCGAACTGAGCTTCCGATGGCCTGCTGCCCCGAGCGTACAGTGGTTCGAATTTCCGGCGGCAATCGGGTGACGCTGGTCGCGGCGAAGGCTTTTCTCGGCGACCCGGACCTGTCGAAGGTCAGCCACTTTATGAAATACATGTTTGCGCGCGGTGGCCCAGTGGTTCTGGCGGATATTACGACGGGAAGCGTGGTTGGACGTTCACGCTTTCAGGTGAGGGCAACGGCAGTTGCGGCTTCGCCCAGCGGACGTTCATTCGCATTCATAGGCAGTCCGCAAGGACTTTTCGATGCGGCCGAAAGCCTGTATGTCGCCGGCTTCGACGACAGCCAAGCGCGGCGGCTTGTCCCACTTCATCACTCGCAAGCCGACGTGATCGATCCGTCGAACAGTCCTGATCTGGATTGGGCGTCAGATGAGAAACCATTTTGTTATCGCATGGGGGCGACATTCAAGAGGTGGATGTGTCAACTGGTCGCACGCGCCTTTTGATGAATGGAGGGCACCCGCGGTGGGCTCCGCAAGGGGATCGGATTTCATTTTTGTCGGCGCAGCGGGAGGCGGCAATTCTCACGGTGGCGACGGGACAGATCCTCAATCTGGATTCGGGAAAGCGGTTGAATCGATCCATCGATTGGTCGCCTGACGGGAACTATGTATTGGTCGCAGAGGCCGAAGGGTCGCATGTTCCATATGGCTGCCTGTGGGTCTGTCGCGTGGCGGATCAGGCGTGGACGCCGGTTTTGAGTTACGGAACGGCAGGTACGGCGCCTCAGTGGATTCAAGCCGGTGGCGCGCCCGCAACTGTAGGACGCGCCGGTTTCATCCGATAAGCAGGGCATCGCCATGCGCGTTGCTTATCACACTACTTTTGTTGCCGCCAAGAAGGAATCCCTGGCGGAAATGTGCGGCCGGGTCCGGCAAGGTTTTCTCGATGCTCAGTTGGGTGAGCCGATCGTCCGGTTTACGTTTATCGACTCGGCACTGGCCGCCGCGAAAGGCAGGTCGCCGGTCGACCTGGCAGTCAGGCGGCATCCTCAAATGGACCGGTTCCTGATCTCCGCGCAGGTTCTTCCGGGGCCGGGGCACAAGGAGACGCTGCAAATTTCGAATGCCGCGACGGGTGAGCAGGCGGATTACGCGACGGTCCACACGATCATGACGGGCGTGCCGCGGTCGTACCCCTTCAGCGGAGTCTGGATCCATTTCTATGCGCCGGTGTTCGGCGAGGCTCTGCGCGGTCTGCCGAAGTTAGGGAAGTCATTTCCCGGAATCGTGGTCACCGACAATTGGTGGGTCACGGGGCGCAGTCGTGCATTGTCCGCTTACACGGTCTTCGAAGTCGAAGAGGCGGCGAAGAAACTGCCGCCGCATCCGGAAGCGGTGGCGGCGGTGCTGAGGGCTTGCGGAAAGACCAGGGGCACCGTGCAGGTGCCCATCCTGGCGCCTGGCGGCCGGACTGTCGTAGGATCCGTTCCACAGGCGAGCATCGAGGCCGTCAATGCGATTGTCGCGGCGCACCGGGCGCGGCTCGCGGATATTGTGGAGCGCGCCGCGATGCCGCATGATTTGCCGGCGCCGGCGGCCGGGGTGCGGGAACAGAGCGTGGGGATTGTGGCGGGTCCACGGAAGCCGGTGCTCGAGGCCGTGTTCAGGCCGATGGGATATAGCTGCCGTGGCGGAGGAGCGGGCGAACTGCACGTGACGCGCAAGACGGCGGCGAATCTGACGGTCGAACTTTATTTGGATGTCGGCACGTGGAGTCACGAGGTATCCGCAGTGTTTCAGGCGCAGGGCGCGGGGTTCAGGGCGTCGCTGCCGATTCCGGTGACGCCGCAGGATGCGTCGTGTTCGCAGTATCCGATTGGGGATGCCGAGCAGTGGCGGAAAATCGTAGAGAATCTGGCGGCGGTGGTGCGGGAGCTTGATCGCAGTCTCGTTCCCGAGATCGAGGCGGCGGCGGGTCCGACTCCGGCGTGGTATCAGCCGGCGTTGTAGGATTTTTAGTTCAATGCGCGAGATCTAAACCCACTTTAGGGGGTCCCCTTCGAGGCGGCGTGCTGCGAGAATGTACGGATGGCGGAGTATCGACGAAGTGCGCACGCGATGTTCGATACCAAGTATCCCATCGTGTGGATTGTGTAGTACCGTTACAAGGTGCTGGTGGGCGCGGTGGACGAGTAAACCGTGAAGACTACATCGAGAATCAGAAGTGGGACGAGGATGCGGACGGGCCCAAGATCACCGCGCCCACCCCAGACGGCTTTGAGCCGGGGATGCTTCAGACGGCTTTAGCCGATACATATTTCAGCGAAGGCCGGAGATCAGATAGAGATCCGCCATGTCGCGTTGGTATGAATACGCGTAGGCGGCTCCGTCGGGGGCAACGACCATCGAGAACATCGTGACGCCGACGGGATCCGCAGGCTTCAGTTCCTTCCATAGTGTCTTCCTGCCGGTCGGGAGTTCGATGCGGTAGACATCGAACGTCGTGCCGCCTTTGGGGACCATCGTGAAGAGCGATCGTCCATCCGCGGCCCAGCGAACGGCGGATTCTCCGGGTTCGACCGGGCCTCCGATGCGCTGGCTCGATCCGTTGTCGAGACGGTACAAAAAGAGTCCGCCGTCATGGATCGAGAGGGCCGAGTTCCCATCGGGGGACACCCGGCGTGCGGTCATGCCAGGTGGAGTAACGGGCTTGGGGTCGCCTTTTTCGATGGCCTGCTCGAAGGTGCGCGGAGGCCCGCTATTCTGCGTGCCGGTGAAGAGGACGCGCTTGCCGTCGGGCAGCCACTCCGCCTGTTCGTAACGGAATCCCGGATTGGGAAGTTCGCGAGACTCGCCGGCGCCGACGGGGAGCAGCATCAGGCTCGACGCCTTGCCCTCGGCATGTATGCACACGACCCACTTTCCGTCGGGCGACAGCGCGGGGCGAGAGCAACTGCCGAGATGCACGGCGGGGGAGCCGTCGGTTTTCCGTAAATAGATCGCGGGATTGCGACCTTCGCCATATGAGAGCTCCTGGAACAGCAGGTTCTTGCCATCGGCGGAGATGTCGTAGATAGCCGACGTGTCGAGCCAGGAAAGATCGCGGTCAGTGTCTTTTCCGTCAATACGCCCGTAGAACATGGCGATGCGGGAGTTGACCTGCGTCGCGAGTACGCGGCCGTCGCGGGCGATGTCGTTCATCACAAGCCATCCCGGAGTATGGGCGACGATGCGCTCGCGGCCCGATGGAGTGATGGCGCGAAGTGCGGGCGCTCCGCCGGGAACGGCTGCGACATACCAGATCTCACTGCCGTCGGCCGACCATGCCAGACGTCCGACGCCTCGCCATCCGCGGCTCAGGATCCTGGCCGTTCCACCTTTAGGAATGTAGACGACCATGTAGTCGCCGATCTCGCTGTCGAAGTGCAGGAATGTCAGTCCATCGCCCTTTGGTGAGACGCGCAGGCAGATCGGAGGACGGCGGCCTTCGGCTTCGAACACTACGTTGCCGATGGGGAACTCGACCCGGCTCTTGGTGCCATCGACGCGGATGACTGCGAGATTCGAATTATCCGTCCAGTCGGCGTCGGTGACGTTGTCAAGGAAGTCGCGAGGCGCTCCGCCGGCGAGAGGCG
>DASXZC010000710.1:0-1802 GCA_036502165.1 Bryobacteraceae bacterium | reverse complement strand
CCCCGCTGTATCCGTCCCCGCTGTATCCGTCCCCGCTGTATCCGTCCCCGCCTTCATTCCGAGTACTGTCCGATCCGGAAGTATTTCTCGCGACGGCGGCGCACGAGCTTGTCTGGCTTCAGGTGCCGGAGGTCATCCAGGTTGCGGGTGAGCGCCTGCTGTAAAGCTTTGGCGGCAGTCTCGTGGTCGGCCTGCGCGCCGCCCGGAGGCTCCGGCACGATCTCGTCGATCACGCGGAGCTCGAGGAGATCCTGAGCCGTGATGTGGAGTGCGGCCGCCGCTTTCTCTCGCATCTCCGGGCTCTTGCCATCTTTCCAGAGGATGATCGCGCAGCCCTCGACCGTGATTACGGAATAGACGGCATTTTCCAGCATCAGGACGCGGTCGCCCACCCCGAGGGCCAGCGCGCCGCCCGAGCCGCCCTCGCCGATGACCGTCGCGATGATCGGCACCTCCAGACGGCTCATTTCGTAGAGGTTTCGTGCGATGGCCTCTGACTGGCCGCGCTCCTCGGCGCCGAGTCCGGCCCACGCGCCCTGTGTATCGATGAACGTGATCACGGGGACGTGGAACTTCTCGGCCAGTTTCATGAGCCGCAGCGCTTTTCGGTACCCCTCGGGATGCGGCATGCCAAAGTTACGCCGCAGGTTCTCCTTGGCGTCCCGCCCGCGCTGATGGCCGATGACCATGATGGTCTCGCCGTCGAGTCGTGCCCATCCGCCGATGATCGCGGCATCGTCGCGGAACCCGCGATCGCCGTGCATCTCGATGAAATCCGTGAACGCCAGGCGAATGTAGTCGAGCGTGAACGGGCGGCGGCTGCTCCGCGCTACTTGCACCCGCTGAAACGGCGTCAGATTCCGGTATATCTCCGAGCGCAGCTCCGTCAGCTTGCGCTCGAGCGGCGCGATCTCGTCGCTGACGTGAAGCTGCTGATCGCCGGCCATTTTCTTGAGCTCGTCGATCTGGCGCTCGAGCTCCACGAGTGGGCGCTCGAATTCGAGAGTGTTGGCAGAAACCGCCATTGGCCGTGGCCTCAGCGCGCGCGCGCCGCGGACGCGGCGGCGTGGCATGCTGCAACGGGCAACGCATCGGCCGCCCATTCCCGGGCGACGTCACGTCCGGTCAGATCCGTAAAACAATGCCGTGCCATTGTCATTGCGGGACTCGCCATCCGTCAACTCGCACGTACGAGCCGCACACGCTCCGCGCCCAGGAGTGCGCGCAGATCATTGAGAGCAGCAGGGGATGCGTTGAGAGCGGAGGAACTCGAGCGAAAACGAACCCGCATTCCATTGCCATCGCTCCACCGTACCTCCAGCGGGGCCGATCCCGGATAGGTTTCGGCGACCGCGCGAACGTCGGCCATGATCTGGGGAGATAACGCCGGCCCCGACGTCGGGGCTAGATCGATCGTTACCACAACGCGACCATTGGTGCGCAACTCGGCCAGTCTGGTTACCGTCTCGACGATAAAGACCGGGCTGTCACCGCCTTGATCGCGTTTCGAATACCCCCCCTCCAGCAGGACCGGCACCTCGGTGCGAATCCGGTCCGAGAGATTCGCCCACGCCTCGGGGAACACCAGTACCTCGGAAGATCCCGAAAAATCCTCCACTGTCAACCGGGCGAACTCAGCCCCCGAGCGCTTGCTGACTTGTCGCTTTATGGCCGTCACGACGACGGCCAGTTTGATGGGGTCGGGCGTCCACATACCCAGCTGGGCGACGGTATGCGTCGCAAAAAGCTCGGCGTCGGTGCGGAATGGGTCCAGTGGATGCCCCGACGCGTAGAAACCCAGC
>DASXZC010000709.1:0-3348 GCA_036502165.1 Bryobacteraceae bacterium | reverse complement strand
GTCTTCGTTCTGACGCTCACGCTTGCGGCGATTGGAGCCTTTGTCGCTGGTTTTTGGAGCGCCCGCTTTCATTAAGCATGGAAGACGAGGCGCATTTTCCTTCGGAGGTTCACGTAACCTGCGTAGCCGATCAATAGGCCGAGAGTGACCGGAAACGTGATGATCCGCGCCAGCGTGGGGATCGCGGCGGCCCCGGCTAGACCCAATCGGAACAACAGGAAATGCCAAGCTAGGCCAGCGTGTGCGCGATCGAGCCAGAAGTAATCGCCGTTCTCATTGAGGACGAATGTCTTGGCCGGCACCTGGAACGCCAGATACCACTTCCACCGCGACATGATGACTTCGCTCGAGCAGATCATCCCGCAGACGTTGTAATCATTTCGCCGTAGCTCATCAACCAAACGCCGGCGGCCATCGGAGCCACCGTAGCTCGAAAGGCGATACATGGTGCCGCTCGCCGCGAGCCCGGCCGGATCGCCGCCATAGCAGGTCAGGACATCGATCAGAACGTCCGGTCCATGGGCCTTGTAAATGCCCGGAATGAGAGTCTCGAGCAGGTCGCGGCTTCCGCTCTCAATAAGCAGGACGCGCCGGAACTTCGGGACAACAGTGCGTAGGACGTCGCGCACAGCCTACACCCCCCAGCAGTAGTCCTCAACGACCTTGTCGACCGCTTCATCCTGATCCGTCAAGCGCATCAGTTCAAGCCGCATCGCGTCGACTACGGCGAGCCAGCTTGCTTCGATGACGTTCTCTGAAACGCCAACCGTCGCCCAACTCTTTTTGACGTGTGCTGATTTGGACGCCGTGTGATCCGACCACTCGATCAGCACCCGCACCTTTGCGGCGGTCCCTTTCTTCGAGTCCATCACCCTGACCTTGTAGTCGGTCAGTTTCACATCCGCTAATGTGGGATACTGCGTCGACAAACACTGGCGCAGGCAGATGTCGAGGGCGTTGACTGGCCCGTGACCCTGAGCCGTCGCCGTATGAATATTCTCGTCGATTTTGAGCGTCACTGTGGCGGTCGTGATTGTGTTGTAAGTCCCAATCATGCGCGTAGTTACATCGAATCCGACAACTTCGAAGAACTGCACGCCTGGGCGCAAGGCCTCCCGCACGAGCAGTTCGAACGTACCTTCCGCCGCCTCAATGTCCGCGCCCTGGAACTCGAGGTGCTTGATTCGTTCGAGCAATTCGCGGCGCGCATTTTCGTTCAACAACGACAGCCCATGCTGTTCGAGTTTGTAAGAGACATTACTCCGTCCTGACAAATCGCTCAACAGCACTCGTTGACGGTTGCCCACCAGCTCCGGTTTGGTGTGTTCGTAGGTGGCGGAATCCTTAAGAATCGCGCTGACATGAACCCCACCCTTGTGGGCGAAGGCACTCCGCCCCACATAGGGCTGTCCTGTGGGCATGTGTAGGTTCGCAAGGTCAGCTATGAATCGGGCAACGCCGGTGAGGTGCGTCAGCCGGTCTGGTCCGATAGTGGTATGTCCAAGCTTAATCTCGAGATTGGCCAGGATCGAGCACAGATTGGCGTTCCCACAACGCTCGCCATAGCCGTTGAAACAGCCCTGGACGTGGGAAAAACCCTGCTCAACCGCGGCGATCGTATTAGCCACAGCGCAATCAGAATCATTATGCGCGTGGATGCCGAGCGTCCCATCGAATCGTGCGCGGACCGTCTCGCACACCTCGGCGATGCTATGCGTCAGGTTCCCGCCGTTCGTATCGCACAGACAAAGCACGTCCGCGCCGGCATTCTTGGCGGCCTCGAGCGTCCGGAGCGCGAAGTCCGGGTTCGCCAAGTATCCGTCGAAGAAGTGCTCCGCGTCATACACGACCTCCCGCCCATGTGCTTTAAGGTACCCCACGGTTTCGGCGATGATTCGTAGATTCTCTTCCTCGGTTATTCCCAAAGCCCGATGGACGTGGAAGTCCCAGCTTTTGCCAAAGATCGAAATCGTCGGTGTTTCCGCCTCGAGCAGCATGCGGACGTTCGTGTCGTCCTCCACCGGATTCCTTGCGAATCGCGTCGAACCGAATGCCGTCAGTCTTGCGTGTTTCAAACGAACGCCCTTGGCGCGAGAGAAGAACTCCTTATCCTTCGGATTTGACCCGGGCCATCCACCCTCGATATAGTCGATCCCCAACTCGTCCAGCTTTTGCGCGATCAGAATCTTGTCCTCTACCGAGAACGAAACTGACTCGCCCTGAGTGCCGTCGCGCAGGGTAGTATCGAAGGTTTGGATTTTCATACGGTTCTTCTCTCTCTTCCTAAGGCGCCGGCGAGCGCTATTGCGCGCTGACCGGCACGCCTACTTCCTTTTTCTTCTTGAGGAATGGCATCATCGAACGCAGCTCCGCGCCGACGGTCTCGACCAACTGATGCTGCTGGCCATCCCGCATTTTCAGGAACTTGCCACGTCCCGCCTTGTTCTCAGCGATCCATTCGCGGGCGAACTCACCGGACTGAATCTCCGATAGGATCTTCTTCATCTCCTTGCGCGTTTCGGCGGTTACAACGCGGGGTCCGCGCGAGTAGTCCCCGTACTCCGCCGTGTCGGAGACCGAATATCTCATGTAGCTCAACCCGCCCTCATAGATGAGATCGACAATCAGCTTCAATTCGTGCAGGCACTCGAAATACGCGATCTCCGGAGCATACCCGGCTTCGACGAGGGTCTCGAATCCAGCGCGAATCAACTCAGCCGCTCCACCGCAGAGGACAGCCTGTTCGCCGAACAGGTCGCTTTCAGTCTCTTCTTTGAACGAGGTCTCGAGCACGCCTGCCTTCAGACATCCCAAGCCTTTCGCGTAGGCCAACGACTGCTCGAGGGCCCTCCCCGATGCATCCTGATGGACAGCTACCAGGGCTGGCACTCCCACTCCATCGGTGAACAGCTCGCGAACCCGATGTCCCGGCGCCTTTGGAGCAACCATGGTCACGTCAACACCCTCGGGCGCCTTGATAGCCCCAAAATGAATGTTGAAGCCGTGCGCGAACATCAGAGTCTTGCCAGGAGTCAGGTGCGGCTCGACGTCTTTGTGATAAAGATCGGCTTGGATGTGGTCCGACACCAGAAGCATGATCACATCTGCGGCCGCAGCCGCTTCCGACGTTGAGAGGACTTTCAACCCGGCCGCTTCTGCCTTCGCCTTACTCTTACTCTCGGGATAAAGGCCAACCACCACATTGAGTCCTGAATCGCGAAGATTCAAGGCGTGCGCATGGCCTTGACTGCCATAGCCAATGATTGCGATCGTCTTGCCTTCGAGAGGCGTCAGCGATCCGTCGTTTTCGTAAAACCGTTTCACCATATCGTTGTAAATGAAGGGGCA
>DASXZC010000708.1:0-3763 GCA_036502165.1 Bryobacteraceae bacterium | reverse complement strand
AGACAGCTACGGCGTCGGAGTTGCGTGTATTACAGGCGGCACGTGGATCTTTCTCCGGAAAGTCGCTCAAGCCCTGACTGGTCTCGATCGAAAGCGTGCCGTGCTGTGGCTGTTCAATGACGCCGACGGCCTCCTTGCCGGCAGATGAACAATCCGGTTTGAGCAAAAACAGAAAGTCGATACGAAGCTTTTGCTCGGCCGTCGCAAACCGGCTGAATTCGACAATTGGCGGTCGCTTGTTGGTAACCGGCGCTACTGCAGCCGGCCAAGCCGGCGCTACAGGAATCCCGACCGCTCCGGGCTCGGCTGGAGTGCCCCCGTAACGCTCCGGGTGTGCCTGAAACTGCTGCACCAAGTTCTGCAGGCCAGCCGGGGCCTGTACCGCTGCCGCCTGAGGATTGCAGCGCTGACGCAGTTTTGCATACGCCGCCGAAAAGCCTTCCATGCTCAATGTCACATCGCCGAGTTCCTTTCGCCCGAACTCCGCGGCCGGCAACTCGGTTGTCGTCTCCATCGCACCGTCAAGTGACGGAGTCCCGCCGACGCGAACATAGAATTTTGGCGAGGCGCTCCGCCTCAGGGATACCTTTTTTCCTCCAATGGCGATGCTGATGATGGGCGGGACGGTACGCGGGAGGTCCGCATCTGAGTCCAAAGGCTCTCGCCCGAACGCCACCGTCATGCCAAGTCCGCTAACGCACGTGATCTGGAGCACGCCATTGACGAAATGCGCCTCTTCGCCATCGGTGCGCACAAAGAACCGCTTTCTGATCTGAGGAGTAACTTTGTCGACGAGTTGCCAGGCTGTTTCGCCGAACTCCCTGCGATCCAGCCCGAAGCGGACAATGTCGTCGCGCTGCAACAACTTTGGCATTTCGAAGGGAGTCGCCAGGATGGTTGAGAATAGCGCTGCATCGATTCCCATCTCGCGCAGATAAACGCCCATGCGCCGATGAGCTTCCGCCATGTTCAGTATCGGCAGCGTATGGCGTGGAAGCTCTGCATTCGGATCGAGTCCCGCATCGTGAATGGCGAGCTTCACCCATGGTGGAACCAAATGTGTCACGCCACCGGCTAACGCATAAACGCAGCCGGAATTGCACTGGGCCATAAACTGCGAGATTTCATATTGGACCGGCTTGTCGGAGCCGCTTTGCGTGCTGCTGCAACCCTGCAGCTTATCGGGCTTGTCGGTGTCACAGCCGAGCGGAACGGTATGCCCGACACGGGTTTCAAGCTTCTTTTCGCGTATCAGGCGACCGAGTGCGAGGGAACCACTCAACGACCCGCCTGGCGAGTTAAGGAAGATCGGCGGCTTTCGATCCGGTCCCAGCTTATCGAGCAGTTGCCGCAGCCGGTCGAATGCGATGGCGTCAATCTTGCCCTCCGCGGCGATCCATTCGTCGCAGTTCGGTCCGCAGGCGTTGGGTTCGCCGTGTGCCAGGTAAAACTCGATTCGGGCTGTCTGTGCGGTTCCGTTCCCTTTAGGCGCCGGGGATGACTGCGCGAACGCGGCGAGGGCTGCGCCGACGGCGGATGCAATCAGGACGGAGATGAAGACAAACGCTCGGTTTGGCATAACCGGTAGGACCAGGACGGATACCAATCATTAGCACAACCGTCCTGCATGCGATTGAAAGAATGAGAGTCTGCGTTAGCCCTGCGTTGCTCTCGCGCGCCGTCCAGAAGACTCCAACCTGATCGGCGCAATGTGGCGAAAGCAGCGCGAGAAGTGGGAGACGCCCGCCTGGGTCGCTCGCTAAAAGCCTTCGCGAAGCAATCTCATAAACACACGATGCGAAAGTGATTAAGACTGTGGATACGGCAGAACTAAAAGCATCACGGTCGGCGCGAGTACGGCACACTGGAGCATGATCCGGAAAAGTGGACTTCCGGTTTTCCGAAAGATCATGCTCCAACTGGAAATCCAGACTCTGATCCGATTCAACTTAATCGGATCAGAGTCTGGTTCCGGGAACGAAGTAACAGTGCGGGGACCACATGCCGAAGCTCTTGCTTCTAACAAGCGCTATTTTGCTGTTGCCGAACCACTGCTTCGCTCAAGACCTGCAGAATCATCCAAATCCAACGCAGTGCCAGCAGATAAGACAGGCCGTCGCTCAATATGGCTATGCTTCCGTCAGGCAATACGGCCTGGAGAATTACGGTGCCGAGGCGGTAAAGTTAGGCGAGCAATGTTTCGCGCACCACATGAGGCCCGGCGGACATGACTCGGTCCGCGTCGTACCGATTGATGAGCGATAGCCTCATCCCACACGCGGTTGAGTGCTTCAATCCGGCAGCAACTGCGAACAAAACGAGAGCTCAGTTCGCGGCGACTTTCGCGTAACTATCCCGCAACCCGACGGTGCGATTGAACACCGGACGAGCCGGCGTGGAATCCTTGTCCAGGCAGAAATAGCCGAGCCGTTCGAACTGCACAGCCGCCCCGGAATTGCCACCGGCGAGCGAGGGCTCAACGCGCGCATCCGCGATCACTTCAAGCGAATTCGGATTGAGATCGGCGGCAAAATTGCTCGCATTCGGATCCGGCTTGGCGAATAGCGGATTGTAGAGCCGCACTTCGGCCGACACGGAAGCTTCAGCCGACACCCAATGCATGGTCGCTTTCACCTTGCGGCCGTCGGGCGCGTTGCCGCCTTTGGTCGCCGGATCGTAGGTACAGCGCAGTTCCACCACTTCGCCAGCCGCGTCCTTCTTCACCTCACGGCAGGTGATGAAATAGGCGTAGCGCAGGCGGACTTCTGTACCCGGCGACAGCCGGAAGAATTTCTTCGGCGGGTTCTCCATGAAGTCGTCGCGCTCGATGTAAAGCTCGCGGCCGAAGCGGATGCGCCGTGTACCGGCCTCCGGGTGTTCCGGGTGATTGACCGCCTCGACCTCTTCGCTCTGGCCTTCCGGGTAATTCTCGATCACCACCTTGAGCGGGCGCAGCACCGCCATCCGCCGCTGCGCGGTCTTGTTGAGATGTTCGCGGATCGAAAATTCCAGCATGCCCATGTCGACGATGCTGTTGGCCTTGGCGACGCCGATGCGTTTGACGAAATCGCGGATCGCTTCCGGCGGCACGCCGCGGCGGCGCAAGCCTGCGAGCGACGGCATGCGCGGGTCGTCCCAGCCGCTGACATGGCCGCCGCGCACCAGTTCGGTGAGCACCCGTTTCGACAGCACCGTGTAAGTGAGATTGAGCCGCGCGAATTCGTACTGATGCGGATGCGACGGCACCGGCAAGTTGCCCAGGAACCAGTCGTAGAGCGGCCGGTGATCCTCGAATTCGAGCGTGCAGATCGAGTGCGTGATGCCCTCGATGGCGTCGGACTGGCCGTGGGCGAAGTCATAGCTCGGATAGATGCTCCAGGTCTTGCCGGTGCGCGGATGCTCGGCGTGCAGGATGCGATAGAGCACCGGATCGCGCAGATTGATGTTGCCGGACGCCATGTCGATCTTGGCGCGCAGCACTCGCGCGTGATCCGGAAATTCGCCGGCGCGCATACGGCGGAACAGGTCGAGGTTTTCTTCGACCGGGCGGTCGCGGAACGGACTGTTCTTGCCCGGCTCGGTCAACGTGCCGCGCGTCGCGCGCATCTGGTCCTGGGTCTGGTCGTCGACATAGGCGTTGCCGGCGCGGATCAGATCCTCGGCCCAGGTGTAGATCTGCTCGAAATAATCGGACGCGTGATAAAGGTTGTTGCCCCAATCGAAGCCGAGCCAGTGCACGTCGCGCTCGATGGCGTCGATATAT
>DASXZC010000707.1:0-13178 GCA_036502165.1 Bryobacteraceae bacterium | reverse complement strand
TCGCCATTCAACGCGTTCAACTTTTGCGGACGATTCAGCGTCAGCGTCGCAACCCGATTCTCTATGCGAGAGAGAATGACTGGCTCGTCCATGCGGATCTCCTTTTCCTGAGGCAGAGTCCATCATAGTGAAACGCTCAAGCCGTTCGCAGCACTTACCTGCGTATGCCACATTTCCTCGTGGGCGGCAAACCGGCGAGTCTCGTTGAGGTCCAGGTCGGTAAGGCAGTCGAGGTCCAGCTTTGGGGCGACGGTCCTACGGGTAAGCCGCTCGACGTCGTGCCATCTGCTCCTATAGCCAAGGTCGAGGAGATTCTCGCGTCGATCGCTCCGGGCGTGCGCACGTTCACCGTGCGCGGACTTCGTCAAGGGTCCGCAAGGCTGTGGGGCAGGGATGGCCCGGCGGGTCCGGTGTGGGCGGACACGCGGATCATGGTCGGCCGGCACGATTTGAATCGCTATTACCATGGCACAAATTCGACGGTCGCGGACCTGCTCACGAGCGTCGATCTGACGCCGATGACTGTGCCATCGCCGGCCATGATGGCCTCCGACTGGACGGATTATACGGATTTCGGAAAGGGCTTTTACGTCCATCTCGAGGCGAACAAGAAGATGGCGTACGAATGGGCGAAGCGGCGCTTTACCTCCGACTGGGCAGTCGTCGAGTTCATCGCAACCGCGGACGAGCTCGCTGACATTGCGGCGGCGGCACTGCGATACGAGAACAAAACGGATCGGCCTTCCAATTCCCCGCGTCCCATTACGGTGACAACCAGGAAACGTGGCATCGAGATCTGTCCCGGGTTGCTTCCCTTCGTATTTCCGTGCCTCAAAATAACTGAGACCGAGACGGACGCCACCGTCGGCGGACCGATGAGCTGGCTCGAATTCGTCGAGTACAATCGCCGCATTATCAGGGGCGCGGCGCTAATTGCCAGACCCAACGATCGCGATTGGACGGCCGACTACAGCAGCATACGCGGCCCCATCTGGGTTCCTCGAGACAGCGGATATCCAGTGGGACTTCCCAAATTCCCCGACGACCTCCACCAGCTAAACTGGGGCCTCGCCGGGATGGCGATGCTGAATACCGACGAGCTCAAAGCGCGGCGATTCAAGTTCAGCGCGTCCAATGAGGGGCTGTTCCCACCTCCCGCGTAATTTAGTTGAGGCATTTCCGCGGCGGCTTGCGCCATCAGATTCAGAAAGTGCCCATGACCATCCTTTTACTGCTGGCTGTCCCTCTGCTGCAGGCGCAGAGCTACAGCGTCACGACTATCGCGGGAACCAATACGATTCAGGACGGAATCCCCGCCGTTCAGGCCTTTTTGCGACAACCGGCAGCCACGCGAGCTGACTCGGCGGGCAATATTTATGTCCTGGATTCGCTCGACGCGCGCGTCCGGCGGATCGACTCGAGCGGCATCATCTCCACGGTCGCCGGCACCGGACGTACCGGATTTTCAGGCGACAGCGGACCGGCTGTGAGCGCGACGCTGAATCAGCCGAGCGACATCGCGCTCGATCGCGCGGGCCTCAATCTCTACATCGCCGATACCGGCAATCATCGCCTGCGCCAAGTGGACCTCACGTCCGGAATCATCACGACGATCGCCGGGTCCGGTTCTACGCGCTATGCCGGCGACGGCGGGCCGGCGATCAAGGCTGGCATGTCCGCTAACAGTGTCACCGTCGATGCGTCCGGAAATGTCTACTCTAGCGATTCGTCCGCTCAGGTAGTCCGCAAAGTTGACATGGCGTCAGGCATCATCACCACCTTCGCCGGTACCGGATTCCTCGGTTATACCGGAGACGGCGGCCCGGCCACGAGCGCATGGTTCAACGGTCCCGCCGCTCTCGCGACGGATGCACAGTTCCTCTATATCTCAGACGTTCAAAATCGCGCGATCCGCCGCGTCGACTTGACGACTGACATCGTTGCAACCTGGGCGGGCCGTGGAACTCACCGTTGCGATGGCGACTGTGCAAAGTCTGCCGCCGTTCCGCTCTTGCAGGCATATTTTTCCTCAGTCGATGCCTTAAGTACCGATGCTGCCGGCAATCTGCTGATCCTCGACTACGGGACGCTGCGCTATGTCGCGGCCGGCTCGTCGATGGTCACGGGCATCGCGGGAGTGTACTACGCGTACCAGGGCCCCGTGTATAGCGGCGACGGGGCCGGGACGCTCACCGGAATTCAATTCTCGAATGCCACCGGTGTCGCCATCGCCGGAGCGAACGATTATCTGATCGCCGACACCGGAAACCTGCGCCTGCGCCGCATTAGCCATGGCGGAATTCAGACGATCACCGGATTTGCGCCTCCCGACGGCGTGCCTGCAACGTCAACCATTCTGAACCATCCGACGAGTGCGGCAGTCAACTCCGCCGGGGATCTCTTTATCGCCGACACGCTGAATAATCGCTTCCGAAAGGTTGCCGCGAGTACGGGAATTATATCGACTACGCTAAGCGCTTACGGGCCAGCAGGAATCACAGTCGGGCCGGACGGTGTGGTTTATGGCACCACTTCGGACTTTATCTGGATTGGCATCACGAGCCAAGCAGTCAAGCCCTGCGGATTCCAAACCGGGGCGACGCTAAATACCAACTGCGATTGGAGAGAGTTCGAAACTCCTCAGGGAATTCGAGTGGATGCGCAAGGCGCACTTATTTTTGCAAATCCCGACACGAAAACCTCCAACTTGATTCCCTTGTATGGCCAAGTGCGCAGAATGATTCCTGCGACGGGCGCCATTACGACCCTCGCCGGCAATGGAGACGCGGCCAGTGGACTGGGCGAGAACGTCCCCGCGACATCAGTGGGAATCGTGCCGGTCGACGTGGCGCTCGATTCCGTTGGCAACATCTATGTCGTCGATGCCGGATTGTGGCGCATCCGCAAGATTGACTCGACGACCGGCCTGATCGCGACCGTTGCGGGAGGCGTCCACGGCAACGGCGGCGATGGCGGTCCGGCGTTGAAGGCTGGATTCAACTCTCCCACCGGCGTTACGATCGATGCGGCCGGAAACCTGTTCGTCGCCGATCTCGGCGATATGACGATCCGCAGGATCGACGGCAGGACGGGCATCATCACGCGCATCGCCGGCACCGGCGACAACTCTGTTCAGCAGGACGCAGGCGCTGCATTGGGAACGAGCATCGGTGCCTCATCGGTCCTCGCGCTGCCCGATGGCAGTCTGCTCGTGACCGATACCGTCAACGACCGGATTCGCAAGTTGACGCCGCAGAAGCCGCAAATGCTGACGATCAACGCAGGCGATGGTCAAACGGCTGCAACGGGAGCGGCGGTGTCCCTCGTCGCGCAAGTGCTGGATGCCGCCGGACTGCCGGTCGCGTATGTGCCTGTGACTTTCGCGGTCACCTCCGGCGACGCGCAAATCGCGAATCCGACGGTCGCGACTGTCGCGAACGGCACCGCGTCCGCTCAAGTGATTCTCGGCGCGTCCTCTGGCACGGTGACCGTCCGCGCGACGGCTCCAGGACTTGCGTCCGTGACGTTCACGATCACCGTCGTTCCTCCTTTCATCAATTCGACGAACGGCATCAGCGGACTGCCCATGAGCACTCCTCCGGTGCAGGCGTTGTCGCCGAATGGACTCATGCAAATTTCAGGCCAAGGATTTCTAGCGGGCGGCGCGGCGCCCGGAATCGTGAGCGATGGCGATCTGGTCAATGGCCAGTTACCCACTGTTTATCAGGGGATCTGCGTGAATTTGAGTGGCACGCCCGCTCCTCTGCTGGCTGTGTCCGCGACGCAGATTATCTTCGAAGTTCCGAACCTGCCGGCCGGAGGCACGGCGGATGTCAGCGTCACAACTGCCTGTGGCTCGGGTCAGGATGTGCAAACCGCGGCCGTTACGTTGCCTGTGCAGACAACCGCTCCGGAACTCTTCTACGCGGCGCATAACAGCGACGGATCCGCGATGGTCGCGGTGATGAACAACGCCTCCGGGCAGGCCGTGACGACTTCCCTGCCCGGTGATAGCGTGACCGTCTACATGACCGGACTCGGCGCCACGGATTCAACGAATCCAGGCGATGTACTGTCGGCCAACGTCGGAGTCAACGCGAGCGTGTCGATCCAGTTGGGCGCGGAGACGATCGCTCCGGATTGGCTGACGACTCCATCGGCGTTGCCCGGCGCGCCGTACATGACTTCGATCGGCGAGAATGCGGGAGTGTACCTTGTACAGTTCACGATTCCAGCGGATGCGCCCGCGGGCAATCTGCCGATCGTGATCACGACTGGCGATGGCGCTACGAGCCCCGCCGGAGCCTATATCACTGTCGTGCCATCATCGCGCTCGATCCAATAGCTTGACGCAGGGCTTATGCGCCGGATACTGTGTGTCCTATGCTCAGGTTTGCCCTTGTTCTTCTCGGCGGCGCGGCACTTGCCTTTTCATCCGGATTTCAGTCGACGGATTTCTTGAAGCTGCGCGGCGTTGGATCGGTGCAGTTCTCGCCCGACGGCTCGCGCATCGCGTACTCAATCGCGCGTAGCGATGGTCCTCGGCGTCCTTATGGCCAGCTTTGGATCATGACGATCGCAGATGGAAAATCCACTTGCCTGTGTACCGGCGATGAGCCTTCGAGCAATTTGGAATGGTCGCCGGATGGCAAGTGGATCTCTTATTCCGGACGCGTGGGCGGCAAGTCAGGTCTAATCGTCGCGAAGTCGAATGGCGGCGATCCTAAATTCGTTGCCGCAGTTGAAGGCTCGAACGCACCGCTGCCGTCGACGGGCCGCTCGACTGTGTGGTCGCCCGACAGCAAGCGGATCGCGTACATTTCCGCAACGCCTGGACCCGAAACTGCGGATGCAACTGGCGATCCCGCCGTGATCACGCGGTACTTGTACAAGCCGACGGCGTCCGAAGGAAATCAGCACTTCAACGACAACAAGCGTCTGCATATTTTCATCGTCGATGTCGCATCCGGCGAATCGCGCCAACTCTCGACAGGCGTTCATTACGAGCATTCGCTCGATTGGTCGCCGAGCGGACGCGAGATCGTCTATGTTTCGAATCGCGCTAAGGATGACGATCAGTACTTCAACTACGACCTCTTCACGATCGACGCCTCGACCGGCGAGACACGCCAACTGACATCCACAGAGAACGCCGAATATCGCCCGCATTATTCTCCCGACGGGAAATCCATTGCTTACGAAGCAACCAAGCGAGGCCTCACCGATCGCGAGACGACCATGGAAGATACGCACGTCTGGATGATGGACGCCAACGGGAAAAACCGGCGCGACATCGGCAAGGACCTCGATGCGCGGCAAGGCGAGCCTCAATATTCGAGCGACGGCCGCTTCATTTATTTCACCGCGCAGGAACGCGGCAATGTTCATCTCTATCGCGTATCCGCCGGCGGCGCCAAGCCGGAAGTGGTGGTGAAGGAACGCGGCAGTGTGACAGGGTTTTCCGTGCACGGCGATCTCATCGCGTACACTCTGTCGACGCCCGGCGATTACGCTGAGCTCTATTTGAAGGGCGCCGATGGATCGGCTAAACAACTCACCGACCTGAACCGTGAAGTGATGGCCGGCAAAACGGTCGAGCCCGTCGAGGCATTTACTTTCATCAGCAACGACAACAAATGGATTGTCGAAGCGTTCCTCACCTACCCGGCCGACTTCCGCGCCGACAAGCAGTATCCGCTGATCGTCAATATCCACGGGGGTCCGCATGGCCAGCAGGGACCTTCGTTCAACATCAAGAATCAGATCTATGCGTCACATGGATGGGCGACCATCATGATCAATTACCGCGGCTCGACCGGCTATGGCCAGATGTTCGCCGATGCCATCTTCGCCGATCAGAACGGTAATGAAGGCATGGACGTCCTCTACGGCGTCAATGCCGCGATACGCCGCTATCCTTGGATCGATCAGAACCGCCTTGGCATCGAAGGCACCAGCTACGGCGGCCAGTTGAGCGCATGGCTCATCACGCAGACGCACATGTTCAAGGCTGCAATTCCGAATGCCGCGATCACGAATATCATCAGCTACAACTACATGACCTACTACAACCAGTACGAGGCCATGGAATGGGGCGCGTATCCGCATCAAGGCAATCTGATGGACGTGCTGTGGGAACGTTCCGCATTAAAGCATGTCGCGAATGTCGTCACTCCAACGATGCTCGTTCATGGCGAAAATGATGCGGACGTCCCGATCGCCGAGGCCGAACAATACTACGTCGCGCTGAAGGACGTCGGCGTCGAGACGATCATGGTTCGTTATCCACGCGAAGGCCACGGAGTCCGCGAGTCGCACCACAACGTCGACTTCATTGATCGGTCGATCCGCTGGTACGAACAACATTTCCCCAAGGGGAGTTAGCCTCTTTAGTAGCCGTAGCAGGACTTCAAGCCAGTCAACGTATAGAAGTGACTCACGGTCCCGGCCATGTATCTCGCTGCCTCGCAGTTCGACGGAAAATCCGTCTCCTTCTCGTTGTAGAGCATCTTCACGAGAACGGTTTTGCCATCGGAGTAGAGATCCCATTGGACGTTCGACGCCAGCGGAGCGATGAGAGATCCGCGCCACGGATTGTTGTCGTACGTGTACGTGTCCGCGGCGGAGATGGCCATCGAAGCGTCAGGCAGGCCCAGGCGTGTAGCAAAGGGCATGATGATCTCGGCATGCGTGAACCGAAGCTTGGCCGCGTGAGTCAGCGTGCCGGCTCCGATAGCACTGGCTTCAGCGAAGAAATCGTCGAGCAGGTACTGGCTCATTTGGAAAGTGATTGGAGAGGCTTCGGCGATGCCGGGACCTTTCTGATAGAAGTCCTGAGCGTCGGACAAATATCCGAGGATCACCAATTGACCGGCTGGAAAATATCGGGCCATGTTGACATTGACTTCCTGATTCATCGCAGGAAGGATCGAGTAGACGGCATACAAGGAGTTCGCAGCGTCGACCAGATTGGCCAGAATCGTCTGCCCGTCGCCTGTGATCTTGACCGGGAACAGACCGTCGGTCGAAGTGAAGTTAAACGTTCCGGCATTCGAATAACTGGTCGTGCCCGCGTCGAGCGCATCGAGGAATGCCGCCGTAAAAATCGTCTTCAACACCTTGCGCGCCATCTTTTTCGAAGCGTCACTATAGACGATTGAGTTGACCTTCGCGATCATCGTCGAGTCGCCATTGAGATAAGACTGATACGCGAGGCTCGACTGATAAATCGGGAAGTACGGGTCGCTCGACGTGGGCAGATCCATTTTTGCATTGAGCTTGTGAAAGTAAAGTTCGAAGCGGTTCGTACCGGCCGCCTGCGCGATGGGCGCGCTCGCAGGGTAGGCCGTCAAAGGAGCGCTGTTCACAATCAGCGAAGCGAGTCCCGGCACTGTATTCGCGAGCGATTTCGTAAAGAAGTACGCGCTGTCGACGGCGCGATTCACACCTGAATTCGAGACAATGACTTGGCGCTTGATCCCAGTGGCGCCGACGGTGTCCAGGAACAGCGGCGCCATGCGGTACGCCATCCGTTGCGCAAGTTGCGTATGTTCAGAGATCCCGCGCAAAGTGAGGTTGCCATAACCCGGGGCGGAAATTCCCGGGACGTTGTAACCCAGCAGAGCATTGGCGCGAATGATATCGAGCAGTTCAACGCCGAGGCGTTCGCCGGCCTTCGTGAGTCCGCCGCTCGATTGCGCTGCGAGCCACATGTTGTAGATTGCGAGGTCGTTCGAGGCGCTGCAATAGGCATTCTACGTAGTTTTCAGCTCGAGAGTCCACGCGAGCCGTGACGCGCGACAAGCTGTGTGAAGACCGGCGTGAATCCGGCGGGAGCCGCCTCGTAAGTCGACGCATCCTGCTCGGGCGCATAGGGAGCTTTGCTTCCGAGGTATTCGTAATTGTTACTCTGCGCGGCCGCCAGACCGAACGTGCATGCGAGCGCGAAACCGGCGGTCAATAAGGACGTTTTATGAGACATGAGACGGATCTTCTCCTGGGTCGAAATGATTACTTTACCGGCGCGGTGTGAACACGAAATGTCAAACGAGTCTGGTTCTCATGAATCCGATCCTCGGAGGATAATGAAACAGCATGCGTCGCCTGTGCCTCTGCCTGTTCACGCTCTGTCTGCTCTGGCAGCCAGGCCGTGGATTCGACGGCGGCGCCAGCTTTACTGGATACCTCGAACGAGTGGGGGACCACTCGATCTCAGTGAAGCTGGCGGATCGTAGAGTCATCGACGCGATGCTCCCTGAGACGTTTGCGTTCGCTCCGTCCGCATTGGCTGCGCGATTCGCCATGGGCGACGAAGTGAAGGTCACCTGCAAGCCGATCCCGTCCACGTGGGAAGCGGCGACGTCTAGGCTGCAATCGTTGGAAGTCACCGCCATTCGCCGGATTCGTAAGCTCTCGCCGGAAGAAGTATCGAAGCTTCTCGAAGCGCGATCTCGCGAGGGCAGGAATTACTTGGAGCGTCCCGAGGGACTTACTTCGACGACGCCGCAAACGAACAACGACCCCGACGCGCCGGGATCGAAGGAGTTGGAACAGGCGCGCCGCGTCAACCTGGAGCGGCTTTCGAAGATTCCGAACTACGTGGCCGATGAAACCGCGCAACGTTTCCGAAGTACGGACTCCTCCCGCGACTGGACTCCCTACGACACCATCGAGTCGGAGGTCGCGTTCCGAGGGCGCCAAGTCGTGCGACAACAAATCCGCCGGAACGGAAAACTCTGGGATCGGCCGTTCGACGCGCTGCCGGGATTCAAGTGGTACGAAGGCTTCGAGACCGAGATCGAACCCCTCTTCCGATCCGACTGTCCGACGACCATCGAATATCATGGACGCTCGAAGCTCGAGGGTGAGCACAAGGTACTCGAATACAGGTTCCATTCGCCCGTCGATGGATGCTTCCCGTTCCTCTATTTCACCTATCAGCGCTACAATCCCGCGCGATCAGGGCGCATCTATGTCAGCGACAATGCCAGCGGAAACGTCGTGCGTGTAGACGACGAGGCGAGCGGATTCCCCGCGGATTTCGAGTTCTCGGGAAGAGAGGAACACCTCTCCTGGGACAACGTCAAGATCGGCGACAGCACCCATTTACTGCCGGTTCGCGCGAGCTTCCTGGTTTCATACCGGTCAGGGACGCGATACAAGGTGGAGGTCGAGTATCGCAATCACCGGCACTTCGAAGCGTCGAGCAACGTTACCTTCCATTAGTCCTGAACGACGAATTTCTCGATGACGAACACGAAGTGCTGTTGCCGCGGGGCACCTGCTGGGATCGAAGGAGACAGGTCCAACTTTTTGGCGTCCTCGATCGCCGCCTGACTATTCGGATCGCCTGGCTGCAAGGCGTGTGCCTCCACAAGATGTCCCGAAGGGGTCATCATGCCGAATACGCAGACCGGCCGCACGATTGTCGACGGACCCACCGAGCCCATCAGTCGCACGATTTTCGATGCCGACGTCATGGCCATTCCCGGCGCGTCCGCTTTCATCGCTGCGGTCGGAACGAACAAAGTCGGATCGGGCGCTGCGATCGCCTGTACACTCTCGACCGAAATCTTCGACACGACCCTTCCGCCCTCGTTGACCGTCACAGTCGCGGGGAACGGATGTCCGCCGAATTGAGGACCGTTCGCGTAATCGTAGACGACGTACCGGCCGGGAACTTCCGAATGCACTTGCAGCAAGCCGGACTGCGGATCGATGCACTCCTCGGTTTCCTCCCAATCCCTGCTCGGCCCGGGATTCGCCATATTCCGCGAGCGGGACAACAAGAGGCAAGTCACCTGCACTCCGCGGAACGTCGCCGCAGCCGTGCGGATCGTGCCTGCCTTTGCGAAGTTTGCGGACTGCACCGGGTCTAGCAACAGCGCGCGAGCATCATGCAGTCGCAAGGGAATCGCCGCCGCTGTGCCTTCCGCGTAGACCTTGCCGCCGGCGAAGAGCCCGGTGATCACGTAGCCCGACTCGGACTTCGCCGTCCACCGCAGCCCGCGGCCCGGAGCGAACTGATCCTCCATCTGCCATGCGCCATCGTGATTCGTTTCACCGTGCGAGTCCGCGGTGAAACGAACCTTCAGCTCATACGCCTGACGCGAGCCGCGCAGTGAGAAATTCTGCCGCGTGCGACTCAGTAGCTGAAGAGCTCCCTCTCGTGCCGCCGGCGAATCCGGAGTCTGGATCGTGCCGGTCGCCAGTTCCAAAGGATCCCTCGGCACGGCCATCGATTTCGGACGATTCTGTCCGAAAGCCGTCGAGCACAGAGCTCCTCCAACGGCAAGCATCAAGATTCCGCGAAGCATGTTTCGATTGGACATTTTTATATCTCCTACCGGTCGAACTACCCGCCGTCTCCATCACCGCCGTCACCGCCGCCGCCACCGTCACCACCTCCGCCGCCATCTCCTCCGCCGTCGCCGTAACCGCCACCGTCGCCGCCCCCGCCTCCATCTCCGCCGTCACCACCTCCGCCACCAT
Source organism: Bryobacteraceae bacterium (assembly GCA_036502165.1). Taxonomy (GTDB): domain Bacteria; phylum Acidobacteriota; class Terriglobia; order Bryobacterales; family Bryobacteraceae; genus F-183. The sequence continues at coordinate 2,687 of DASXZC010000707.1, read as the reverse complement.
CTCCACCTCCGCCATCGCCGCCCCCACCACCGTCACCTCCGCCGCCGTCTCCACCACCTCCACCATCTCCGCCTCCGCCGCCGCTGCCGTCGCCTCCGCCGCTACCGCCATCACCTCCACCACCACCGTCTCCGCCGCCGCCATCGCCGCCTCCACCGCCATCGCCGCCGTCTCCCCCGTCGCCTCCATCCCCGCCTCCATCGCCGTCTCCGACAGTTGCGGCCGGACATTGGCCTGGTAAGATACCCGCGAGCGAGAACAGTGCATTCGGCTGAGTTACAAAATTCCCGACAAACGCCACGATGGGAACGTCCCCCACGCCCAGCCCAGGCGGGACGACCAGGTCGACGTGATACACGCCCGCGCTCGACAATCCTACATAGGTCGGTGTAACGGGAAAGTAATTAATGTACAGAGAAAAAGGCTCAGTGATCGGCGCCGCACCGGAAAATACTTGTCCAGCAGGCACGGCGGGATTGGTCGGACCAAAGCCGATCGCGTACAGTTCAACCAGATCGCCCGGCTTCGCGCCCATGGTCCGATATCCGAAGCATTCGCCCGGAGGACCCAATATGTCGTATGCCCCATCCTCGTATGCTCCAGAGCCATCGGATCGGAGAATAATGCCCGCGACATGCCGCAAGTCGCGCAATTCGAAGTTAGGCGCATACGGAGACATATCGACGTACGCGCTCGCCGAGCCGCTATTCGTAGTGACGATGACCTGCACCCCACCCGACGTACTGTCATCCGGCACCTGGAGAATAATTTCCCCCGGACTCACGAACGACAAATACGCCGGCTTCCCGTCGATCGTGACGCTGGTACCGCCCAATGCAGTCGGAAAGTCGTCGTTCCATACATCCGTCCCGCTCGCGAGGTTGGTGCCCGTGATCGATGCCCAACTGCCAGGCTGTATCATCGGGATGGTTCCAAATAACGAAACAATTCCGCTCGGGGAGATGACCGGCGCATTCGTTTGCCGGCTCGCCACCGATGCCCGCGCCATCCACGCGCGCGCGGACCGCAACACCGGCTCACCGTCCGAAAGGGATTGCAACACCATCGGCGAACTCGGAGTCCGCGGCGGCTGGGCGTTGACTAATGAGCCGTTGATGGTCAACCCGATTGCCGAACCGGTCAACGCCGCATAGAGCGGCCATCCGGCGGCGCGCCGTTTCGGGGCCTCCTTAAAAGGAGAAGGATGGCGAAATCGAGCCAGGTAAGCGTCCAGGCGCTCGCGTCGGTTACCCCTCATCAGTCACCTCCACTCGGCAACTCGCCGATCACACGCCTGCCGGACCATCAATTAGGATGATGGTACATCTTAGAGTGCGCAACGGGCATCCTTTTGTGACTGTATTTTTCGCGATCAGCCGCCTGTAGCGGCGGCTTTTCGGCGGAAGGCGAACAGTTCGTTGACGTACGTGAGCGCATAGAAGTACCCCGTTCCGGCACTATATGCGACGGCGTTGGTCACGGCGTCAGAAAGCTGGTGCGTGCCGGAAATCTCGTCGGTGTAATGATCAATTTCGTAAACGATACCGTTACAGGCTCCGAAATATATTCTTTCCTCAATGAGCCTCGGCGGACCGAATACCTTCGACCCCGCGAAAATCTTCTTCCTGACGGCACGCTTTTCGAGATCGAGGATGTATAGGTGTTTATCCGTGGATCCGATATAGGCGCGATCTCCGGCGACCAGCGGAACCGTGTAAATGGTGTTGCCGGTTTTTACCGACCAGACCTCGGCGCCTGTCTCGACGTCGATGACATAGATGCACCCGTCGGCGCAGCCCGTGATCAGATGTCCCCGCTTGGTATCGAAAGCCGGCGCGTGACGAATGGAACCCTTCGTCTCGAACCGCCAACGCATCGCACCGGTCGGCGCATCGAACAGGAACATCTCGTTGTCGTTGCTGCCGCAGGCGACGAGTTGACGCTCCGGCCAGTAAGCGGGTGACGCATGCGTGTATCGTTTGGTCGGATGTTCCCACACCTTTTCGCCATCCTCGAGCCGGAGCGCGACGATACTTCCGCGCTTGCCCTCGACCGCGAACTCGAGTCCGATGAATAGCAAGCCCAACTCGGGCGCGAGCGCCGGTGAGGATCCGACCCAATCCGCGCCAATGAATCGCCACACCTCGGCGCCGGTTTGTGCGGCGAGGCAATAGACGTTCCCGTCGTAAGCTCCGAAATAGACCTTGCCGTCGTGGAGAGCGGGACTCGACCAGATGTTCTTGTGCCCTTTGTCCGCGTCGATTTTGAACTCCCAGACGATCGAGCCCTCGCGCGCGTCGAGGCACCGGAAAATTCCGCAATCGCCGCCAAAATACACGTGCTTACCATCGGTGGCTGGAAAGGACTTCGGAACCCTATGGAAGAAATTCGGATCGGGAGAAGCGAAACTCCAGACGTTTTCAAAAAACGCCGCCAGGGGCCCGGCAGCGGCGGGCGCCTTCAGTGAAAGATCGAACTCGGCAAGGCGGAAAGGCGCGAGCACCTCGACGCCACGCCGCGCCCGCCAACGCTCGCCCTCGGGACCGTGATAGTCGATCAGGACGAAGACGAGCCCAATCGACCAGTGTTCCCGCTCGAGGACGACCTGCGCCTTCTCTAGACTCGCTCCGGAATTGAGGATGTCGTCGACCATGACGATCGGGGCATCGGTCAGAACGCCTTCGATT
>DASXZC010000706.1:0-16794 GCA_036502165.1 Bryobacteraceae bacterium | reverse complement strand
CGTCTGTCTGACGCTGTTTTACACTTTCGAGGGCGGCATGACCGCCGTCATATGGACCGACGTTATACAGATGTTCCTTTATATAGCGGGCGCGATTTTGAGCCTGTTCGTCATCCTGGGGCAGATCCCGGGCGGCTGGGCGCACGTGGTGGAACTCGGTCAGCAGTATCACAAGTTCCAGGTGTTCGATTTTCGATTCGGGTTTGATCGCTGGTTCCTCGAAACTCCGTTCACCTTCTGGGCCGGCTTCATCGGCGGCTGCTTCCTGACGACGGCGAGCCACGGCACCGAACAACTGATGGTCCAACGCCTTCTCTCGGCGAAGAGCGAAGGCGAGGCCCGCAAGGCGCTGTTCTCGAGTTGGGTCGTGATCCTGTTCCAGTTCACTCTGTTCCTGATCATTGGCGTGTGCCTGTTCGCGTACCACGGCGCTCCGGTCGTAACCGCGGCGAAGCAGGCGGATCGTATGTATCCGGAGTTCGTGTGGAACCATCTGCCGCAAGGAGTGGCCGGATTGATCATCGCCGCGATCCTCGCCGCCGCGATGTCGAACTTGAGTGCCGCGCTGAATTCTTTGGCTTCCACCACCGTCATGGATTTCTGGAAACCGCTGGCGCGCGTCGTCCGCGCGGACTCCGAATATCTGCGCCTCGCGCGCTATATCACGCTCGTATGGGGAGTCATTTTATTTGGCGTCGCGCTGCTCGCCCGCGGTTGGGGATCGGTGCTGCAGGCCGGACTGTCGATCGCCTCCATCCTCTATGGATCCCTCCTGGGCGTGTTCCTTCTCGGATTGCTGACGAAACGAACGGGCGAGGTCGCCGCGATGTGCGGCATGACGGCCGGGCTGATTCTGATGCTGTACATCAAATTCGGTACGAATATCGCATGGACGTGGTACGTCTTGATCGGCACGACCGTGACTTTCGCCACGGCTTATTTCTTGAGTTTCGTTATAAAGGAAGATCCGAATGCAAACAGGCAGTGAGGGTCTTCGCCGCGAACTCGGCCTCTGGACCGCAATCGCGATCGTCATCGGCACCACCATCGGCAGCGCGATTTTCATCGTTCCCAAGACGATGATTCTGACGCTCGGCTCGCCTGCCCTCGTCTTCGCCGCCTTTATTGTCGGAGGATTGTTGTCGTTATTCGGAACGCTGACGTACGCGGAATTGTCGTCGATGTATCCGCAATCGGGCGCCGAATACGTCTACTTGCGCGAAGGCTTCGGACCCTTTTGGGGCTTCACGTACGGCTGGTCGCAGACCTGGGTCGGCCGCAGCGGATCGATCGCCACACTCGCGACCGGCATGTTCCTTTATCTCGCGCATTTCTTTCCCATGCTCGAGAAAATCGCCGTCACGATTCCGTTGCCGATCGGTCCGGGGTTCGGACCACTCGACATTCGTTGGGGTCAATTGCTGGGAATTGCGGTCATTGCGCTACTCGGCTGGTTGAATTGTCTCGGCGTTCGCCTCGGCGGCCGGGTCCATCTCTGCCTGACCATCGTGAAACTCACCTTGATCGGATCGCTGATCCTCGCCGGATTGCTGCTCGGCAACGGTGACTGGAGCCACTTTCGCGAAACCGGACCTGTGACCGAAGCCGGCAGTCTGTTCCAACGTTTCTTCGGAGCCTTGGTCGCCGCCCTGTGGGCATATGAAGGTTGGAACACCGTAACGCTGCTCGGATCGGAAGTCGAAAATCCGCAACGCAATCTTCCTCGCGCGCTGATCGGCGGCATTCTGGGAATCATTTTTATCTATTTGTTGGCGACCGTCGCGTACTTCTATGTTCTAACGCCCGTCGAAGTGGGACAAAGTGACCGGGTCGCGGCGGGCATGATGCGCCATGTATTTGGAACACCGGGTGCGTCGGCAGTTAGTTTGGCGGCCGTGTTATCCATCTTGGCCGCGTTGAACGGAACATTGTTAGGAGGATCGCGGATCCCATTTGCGATGGCGCGCGACGGATTGTTCTTCGCACGCGCGGCCCATATCAACCCGCATTACCAGACGCCGAACTTCGCAATTGGCACGCTTGCGGCCTGCTCCGCATTGATTCTTTTAAGCGGACGATACGAAGAGCTGTTCACCTGCGTCATCTTTGTGAGCTGGTTCTTGTACGGAATGACGGGCTTCAGCGTGATCCTGTTGCGGCGGAAGCGGCCCGATATTCCGCGCGCCTATCGCGTTCCGGGCTACCCCTGGCTGCCGATACTGTTCACCGCCACAGCCGGAGTTCTCCTATACGCCACGGCGATTCGGTCGCCCCGCGAGTCCCTGCTGGGGCTCGTCATTATTGTTCTGGGAATTCCGTTCTATTTGCACTGGCGGCGTGGGATTGTGCGATCCGTTAGCGCACCATAGATCGCAAAAGGCCACGCCGTTCCCGCTTCGAGCGTCACAAATATTGTTCTGAAAACAGAACAGACCCCCTTGAAATCAGCTCAAGGATCGGTTACAACTGAAAAGTACCATCCCGAGTCAGACTTGTCGATAAGAGCAGGGGACGTGGGATTTTCAGTCTACGCGAACTAACGGAGTTCATAAAATGGATGTCATGAAGATGCTGGCGGACCTACGCCAGGAACGACAACAACTGGAAGAAGCGATCATTACCCTTGAACGCCTCGCCAGGGGCAGGGGAAAAAGGCGCGGCCGTCCGCCGGCCTGGATGCAGGAAGTAAAGAGGCGGGGTCGCCCGCCGGGTAGCAAGAACAAGAAAACCCTGCAGCAAACCAACGCAGCCTAGTTTCTCCGTTCACTTCGGAAATTGTGGCCCGAAGTGAACAACAATACGTCACCGATACAACAGGTACCTGGCCCGTCGGGCCAGGTACTTTTCATTTGCGGCGTCGAGTTTGTCGGTTAACAGGCGGGCATCCGCTCCGCCCTTTTTCAGCGTATCGACGAGCTCACGGCTTCCGATCAGGAATCGGTCCGTTTCCCAATTCATTTTCCCTGGGAAGAGCTTTTCGATCCCTACCGCCAGTTCCATTCCCAACCTGGTTGCACTGAACATGTCCCTGTCAGTAACAACGAAGCGCACGCCAGGAATTTCCTTACCCGCGAAATTCGAGCTCGTGGGACGGAAACTCGTCGGATACACGCGCACGCCGGGGATGAAATGCGAGTTGAGTAGCGCCGCCAATTCCTGCCCATTCATCCAGTCCGCCCCGATTTGTTCAAATGGGGCGTCCGTGCCCCGCCCCACCGAAAGGTTCTGGCTCGCTTCAAACATCGCGATCCCCGTGTACAAAGTGGCGGCGTTCAAGCTCCGCATATTCGGTGAAGGATCCTTCCAAATGAGGCCGGTCGAGTCGAACCAATCCGCACGATCCCAGTTGCGGACGGGAATGATTTTCAAGTCGATATTCCAATTCGATTCCGCATTGGCCATCCGCGCCAATTCTCCAAATGTCAGGCCGTGGCGAATCGGCATGTCGTAACAGCCGACGAAGCTTCTCAACTTGTCGTCGAGCATCGGACCTTCGACCCGCGTCCCGGTGACGGGGTTCGGCCGGTCGAGCACCATAAAGGGCAGCTTCATCGTCGAAGCCGTCTCCATTGCATACAACAGCGTGCAGGAATAGGTGAAGAAACGCGCGCCGACGTCCTGGATATCGAAAACAAGTACGTCCACATTCTTCGCTAGTTCCGGCGGAAGTTTGCGCCGTTTCGGCTCGTACAAGCTGATCACGCGCACACCGGATACAGGGTCGCGCGTGTCGGCGATCATCTCCTGATCGAGGTTGCCTGCGAGGCCGTGTTCCGGCGAATAGATCGCGGTGAGGTTCACGCCCGCCGCGCGCATGAGGTCGATATTGCGCTTGCCATCACGGCTCAAACCGGTGTAGTTGGTGATCAATCCGACGCGTTTACCCGCGAGTTCCGCGAAATGATCCTCGGCCAGGACATCAATCCCGGTCATCACTTTCTCATTGCGATTCACGTCGCGCCGGCCAGATCCGCTCGCGCCGTAACCTTCAATGTCGACGTGTTGGATCCCAATGCCGATTGACGCGGCGGCAATGGTGGCAACGCGGCTTCGCAGCGGCGTGATATTTTTTCCCCGCTTCGGATGAACGCTATTGGTCAACAGGATCACGTAGGAATGCGATCGCGGATCGAGCCAGATCGACGTGCCCGTAAAGCCGGTGTGCCCGTAGGAACCGATCGGGAAAAGCTCGCCGCGGTTTCCTGAAAAGGGGGAATCGATGTCCCACCCCAGGCCTCGCAAAATCGGCTGGTGCGAGGGCGAATTCGATGTCGTGAATTTCCTGACCGTCGCTGCAGCGAACAGCCGCTTGCCGTTGAGTTCTCCGTAATTGAGCATCATCTCGGCGAAAAGCGAAAGGTCATGAGCGGTGGTGAAGACTCCGGCGTGGCCGGCGACTCCCCCCATATATCGCGCAGTGGGATCGTGGACCACTCCGACAAAAGGCACGCCATCCTCGACTTCAGTGGCCGCGATCCGATGGCGCTTCGAGGCCGGCGGATTGAAGCCCGAATCGGTCATCCCGAGCGGCTCAAACAATAAATGGTTGACGTACTGATCGAGCGGCTCGTGCGCGACGCGCCTGACGATCTCGCCGAGCAGTTCGAAGTCGATGTCGCTATAAACAAATTTGCCGCCAGGAGGTCCGGTGGACTTGTCGGTGAGCGCCATGTGGATGCCGGTTTCATATCCCGACCATTTCGGAATCAGGTCGATATCCGGCCGCAATCCGGAGAAATGGACCATCAGATCGCGCACCGTCACACGGCTCTTGCCGCCCTGAAACTCCGGCAAATATTTCGTGACCGGATCGCTCAAGCCGACCTCGCCATCCTCGACGAGCTTCATCATTGCCGACGTCGTGGCGATCACCTTGGTCAGCGAAGCCGCATCGAAGATGGTGTCCTCGAGCATCGGCGACTTCGTAGGAATCAGCGACTTCGATCCGTAAGCCTTTTGATAAACGACGTGCCCGGCGTGCCCGATGCAGACGACCGCGCCAGGAATGAGACCGGCTTCAATCGCGGCATTGATCTGGGCGTCGATCTTGGGCCCGCCGCTAAAAGTCTGCGCGGATGCGGCCGCCGCACCGATCAACATCACGATTCCGAACGCTCTCATTGCATCTTTCCCGCAAACGAATCGAGCAAGGCCGCGAGCTTCAAATCCTTCGCCGAGATTCCGCCCGCATCGTGCGTCGTCAGGTCGACAGTCACGCGATTATAGACATTCGACCACTCCGGATGATGGTCCATCTTTTCGATGGCGATCGCCGAAGTCGCCATGAATCCGAAGGCATGGACGAAGTCCGGAAATTTATATTCTTTGTGCAGCTTGCCATTCACAACTGCCCATCCTGAAAGCGCCTTCAGCGCCTCGTTGATTTCGGCATCACTCGCTCGATTGGTCATAGATTCCTCGATTGTAGTTGTATGCTGGTACTCATGTCGCCAGTGCTGCTGCCCCGGTTGCGGGTGGATCTTGACTTCATGCCTTCGCCGGTCGAGGACAGGCCCGGGCTGCTGGTTCGCGACGGTTACCACTATACTCCGACGACTCTTATTGTTCCACCGTTACTCACTGCCTGTCTCGACCTCTTCGATGGCGAGCATACAATGCGCGATGTGAAGGATCGGCTGTATGAACTGACAGGCGATCTCGAAGCGGGCGCCTTGGCGGATCATCTGCTCGAGACCCTCGATCATGCCGGATTCCTTGAAAATGAGACCTATTTCGAAATACGCGACTCCGCGCGAAAGGGATTCGCCGAGGCTCCCACGCGATATCCGGCGCATGCAGGCACTGGATATCCCGGCGACGCCAAGCAACTCAAGGACGTCTTCAATCAATACCTGACTGACGACGCCGGCAACGGTCCCATCAAACGTCCGGCAAAGCTGCTCGGATTAGCGGCTCCGCACGTCAGTCCGTTCGGAGGCTGGGAATCCTATCAGGCCGCTTATCGTTTGCTGACGCCAGAGGACCGCGATCGCACATTCGTAATCCTCGGCACTTCGCACCACGGCGAACCCGATCGTTTCGGCCTCACGCGCAAGCCTTACTTGACGCCTTACGGTCCGGCGCGAACCGCTGTCGATCTGGTCGATCGCCTGGAAAAAGACGGTGGACCGGCAGTCTCGATGGAAGACTACTGCCACTCTTTCGAGCATTCCATCGAATTCCAGGTCGCATTCCTGCAGCACATGTGCGGACCCGACATCAAAATCCTGCCGATTCTCTGCGGATCGTACGCGCACAGCTTGTATCGCGGAGGGCCGCCGGAACAGAACGACGACGTCAAGCGTTTCCTCGGAGCGCTCGGCGACTTGGCAGCGGCAGAGGGCGACCGCCTGTTTTGGGTATTAGGGATCGACATGGCTCACAAGGGCCGCCGCTACGATGAGGAAATCGCGGCGATCGCAGGCAAGGACGAGATGGTGGAAGTGGAACGCCGCGATCGAAAACGAATCGAGTCGATCGACTCGGGCGACGCTTCCGGATTCTGGGAACAGGTGCAGGAACAGCCCGGCGACGACTTGAAATGGTGCGGATCGAGTCCTGTCTACACGTTCCTGAAAGCCGTGCCCCAAGCCCGGGGAGAATTGCTGCGCTATCAGCAATGGAACATCGACGAGCAGAGCATCGTCAGTTTCGCCGGTATGGCTTTTTCATGATCGGCCTCGCGATCGAGTTCCTGCTGCTGTTCTTCGCCGGGCCCGCACTGTTTACCTTCACTCGCCACCGGATCCACGCGATCCTGGCGCTCTGGGGCATGACCGCGTATTGCCTCTACATCCTCTCGCGCGATCCTGGGTATGATTGGTCGCGCATCTGGAGCCCGTCCGCATTCCCGAAGTATGCGCCGGAAATTCTGGCGCTCTTCGCCCTCGCCATGGCGATCGGCATTGCACTGCTCCTGCGATTTGCGCCCAGCCGTTTTTTGGATTTTCCACGTGCGAATCCACGCATGTGGGGCGCGGTGATGATCCTCTATCCGGTGCTGTCCGTGTACCCGCAAGGCATCGTATATCGCGCCTTCTTCTTCAACCGCTATCGTCCGCTGTTCGGATCGAACGTTCTACTCGTGCTCGCCAGCGCCATCGCGTTTGCTTACGTCCACATCGTGTTCCGCAACGGACTCGCGATCATTCTGACGCTGCTCGGAGGCCTGCTCTTCGCCTATCGCTTCATACAGACCGGATCCCTCTTCGTCTCAGCGTTCGAGCACGCGCTCTATGGTTGCGCGGTCTTCACGATCGGAATCGGCCAATCGTTCTATTACTCAGGAGTGCGCGAGAGCCGGTCGCCACTCAAGACGCCGGACGCCGTTGCCACAAAGCCCGGCTGGTATAGCTGATCACGATTTCGCCGCGCTGATTGACGACTTCACACAACGCAGCCACCACTCCGCTCGATTCGTTCTTCTCCTGCTTCTCGAGGACTTGATTGCGGCAGTATATAGTGTCGCCAATGAACGTCGGCTTGACGAACCGCAGCTTGTCGACTCCGTAGAAAGCGATCAGCGTATTGCCGGGAGGCATCGCACGCACGTTGAGCGCCGTCGAGATCGAAAAGATCAACGCTCCATGCGCGATCCGCTGGCCGAAACGAGTCTTGGCCGCGTACTCGACATTCGTGTGGAGTTCGTACCAATCGCCCGTCAATCCAGCGAAATTGATGATATCCGCTTCCGTGATGGTCCTCCCGGGAGTCGTCGACAGGTCGCCGGGAAGGAAGTCCTCGAAGTATGAGTGCGTCGGCATGGCTGGCCCACACTATATCAATTCCGGCTCACTGTTGAGTCGCACTAGACGACTGTATGGTAGAACAATGATGATGCGTACAAGCCCCGATCTGCTCACCATCAAATCGCTCTCCGACCAGAGCCAGACCCATCGCCAGACGATCCATTATTACCTGCGGCGCGGCGTACTGCCGCAGCCGGTCCGCGTCAGCCGGACGTCCGCGCTGTATCCGAAATCGTCAATCGAACTCCTGCAACTCGTCAAGATTGCCCAGGAAAAGATGCGCCTCAGCCTCGAGGAGATCCGCGACCTGTTCCGCAATTCCGGCTACAAGGCGCACGTCATACGCGAACGCCTGCAAGCGGGCGACGGCGGCGCGGAGAAGGATCTCACAATCGAGGACGTCCGTCTGCGCCTCGATCCGCCGCCGCCCCGCAGTTGGGTCGAAGAGCTCGTCAAACGGGAGCTCGTCGAGCCCGAGCCGAACCGTAAGGAACTGCTCTTCACGCACTCATCAGCCGAGCTCATGCGCGGACTTTGGGATGGCGCGCGTATGGGGATCCCGCTCGATACCTTCCAGCGGATCAACGACCGCATCCGCGCCGAAGCGGATCGCGAAACGGCCCAGTTCCTCTCGAGCCTGCGCGAAATCGAATTGAAAGGGGACGCCTACTCACGGCTCGCGCGCCTGTTCGAAGTCCTCGAGAAATTCGCGACCCTGCGCTGGAAAGCGTCACTCAACAGTCTGTTCATTCTTCGCTTCGAGCGATCGTTCGACCGGTTCCTGGGCCAGGACCGGCAAATCATTTTCCCGAGTGAATCGTTCTTCTCGAAAGCCGGCCTCGATCGGGAGATTGACCGCCTGCGCGCGCGGCTCGCGAGCAGCCCCGGGGACTTGGCCGCGATGAAGGATCTCGCACGTGCCTATCAGTTCCGCGGCGATTGGGTGCGTCTGCACGACATCGCCCGTGAGATCCTCACGCGCGAGCCGGATTACCCGACCGGCATTGGATACCTGGGCCATGCGCTGCGATATTTGGGAAAGTACACCGAGTCGATTCAAGTACTGGAGGAGGGAATTGCGCGAACCGGCAATGCACTTTTGAAGGTCCGTCTGGGCCAGACGCTCATCAATCAGGCGGCGGAAACAGGTGATGCCGGACAGTTCCTCGCGGCACTCATTCGCCGTGCCAAGCTAGCCGCGGAAGCGTTGCGGGAAAGTGAACAAGACGATCGCCTCTCGAGAAATGTGCGAGGCGTGCTGGCAGTCGATTCGTTGATGCTCTCGGATCCTCTGGGAGCCAACATTCCTTCAATCGAGGATTTGCAAAAGCTCTACATGGACCTGAAGGGCACCACTACGCAAGGCCTCTCCACCCTCGGCCGCATCTCGCTCGCCCGGGCTCGCCTATACGCGACCTACGCTCTCTATGTCGCCAGACAGCGAGAAGGCCACCCGGATACCCAGAAACTGCTGGAGCAGGTTCTGAAAGCGGATCCGGATAGCCTTCTTGCACGAAGAGCACAGAAACCGGGGGCTCGGAAATCTACCAGTGGCGCCCGAAGCGACCGCCGATGAAAATTCCGCCACCGTAATAAGGATACGGATATCCATAGTACGGATAACCATACGCGTACGGGTATCCGTAAGGCGCATATCCGTAAGCACCGTAGGGGCGCGGACCGTACGAACGCGTCGTCTGCATGGCCGGCGCATAATCCTGCGGACCCGCATGCACGAACGAGTACGTCGAACGTTCCGTCGAGAACGGCACCGGCTCAACAGTCTTGAACGTCAACAGCGACTCAGGGAAGATCACGGTCGGGCGTCCACGAGTTGAGAGAACACCGATCGTCGAGGCGACCAGTCCGGCTGCGGCGCCGACGCCTGCACCGACTCCGCCGTTAACGGCTCCGCCGATGGCTGCTCCGAGCACAGTCGTGCCGCCGATTGCGAAGGCGTCATTCCCTTTGGTTGTTGGACCATGATATTCAACCAACGTCGTCTTTACCGGCAATTGCTGACCGTCCGCGAGCGCGATTTCGTTAATTTCCAAACTGATTTCGGAAGTTCCCTTCACGCGGCCGGCTTTCGCAACCTGCGTCACGCGACCGGTGATATTCTGGCCGCGGCGTGCGACCACGAATCCGTCAACGATGATCGGCTGCGCGAGCGTGCCTGTAAAAAGGTCACCCGCTTTGTTGTGGTTGCTCGAAAGAACACGATCGATGTGGACTTTAATCCATACGCCGGCCGGCATCGTCACATGCGCCGCGATGGGCGTCATTGGTTGTTGCGGAGGATAGGCGCGGTAATTGGGGGTTCCGTTGCCTTGCGGATAACCGCCCTGCGGATAACCGCCTTGCGGCCCATAATAAGGACCGGGCTGACCCTGCTGCTGAGGCGGCGGCGCGCCCTGATAAGCAGGCTGCTGCTGCGGATAATATCCCGGCGGCGGCGGTGCGTTCTGCGCCTGATTCGGTTGCTGATCTCCAAACCTGCGCCATGCAGGCGCTGGCGTGGCCGGAGAAGGCGGGGCAGGAGTCACCTGGGGATCGGCCGGCTGTGCTTGCTGCGTCGCCGTCGTAGGATCGGGAGGGGGCGGTGGCGCCGCAGGATCCTGCGCGAACGCAAAACTCGCCAAAAGTGCGGCCGAACCCGCGGCGAAAAGGATGTTCTTTGTGGTCATTGCTGGTTTGCTCCTTGACACAGAGGGTCAGGCAAACCGATTGCCATTCCGCAAGTTCAATTGCATCAATGGCAAAGAGAAAGCGGCGGTGGCTCAATTCTGGCGATGTGGTGGTAATGAACCAGCCGCGGACACTGTCGGTTATTGCTTGACTGCGGCCGCCGAGCTTTGCGCGTCGCCGGACGTCTTGTCGAAGCTGTAACCGAAGCCCCTCACCGACCGTATGAACTGCGGATTCGTTGCATCCGCCTCGATTTTTTGCCGCAAACGCAGGATGTAAACGTCGACCGTACGATCGGTCACCGCGCGGTCATGCCCCCACACGGCATCGAGTAATTGTTCCCGTGAAAACACGACGCCCGGCCGCGACATCAGGAACTCGAGCAGCCGGAATTCAGTCGCCGTCAATTGGAGTTCCTCGCCACGCAAATGGACTCGGCAGCTCGAACGATCGAGTTCCAGGATCCCAGCTCGCAGCGTCTTAGTCGGCGCGGTGCTGCCACGGAATTGGATCTTGATCCGCGCAATCAATTCGCGGATGAAGAACGGCTTGACGATATAGTCGTTCGCGCCCAGTTCGAGGCCCACAATGCGGTCAGTCTCCGACGCCCGCGCGGTGAGGAAAATAATCGGAATGTGCGCCATTTCCGGATGATTCCGGATCCCCTTGCAAATATCGAGCCCGTCAGAATCCGGCAGCATGATATCCAGCAGAATCAAGTCCGGCCGTTCCCGCCGGCAAAGCTCAATCGCGCCTTTGCCCGTCTGCGAGCCTGCGAGTTGAAAACCTTCCTTCTCGAGGTTGTACTTGAGCAACGCAAACAGATCGGCGTCATCCTCAATCAGTACGATCTTTTTCATCTTGTAATGAATGTAACCTGCAAATGGTTACAACGTGATTACGAAGTCCCGCGGACGGAAAGCTGCGACTGCGCAGGTGTCTCATCGGGCTGCCCAGTATCGTGGACCGGCAGCGTAAAGGTGAATGTAGATCCCTTGTTTACAATGCTTTCCACCGTGACGTCGCCGCCCTGTGCACGCACCAAGTGCTTGACGATCGCGAGCCCGAGACCCGTGCCGCCCATTTCGCGGGAGCGCGCCTTGTCGACCCGGTAAAAGCGTTCGAACAGCCGCGGAAGATCGTCGGGCGGGATGCCAGGACCGGTGTCGCGCACCCAGATCCGCACCTTGCCATCCTCGCCCGGAGCTTCCGCGCCAGCGAACACCGACCCTCCCTCGGGCGTGTATTTGATGGCATTATCGAGCAGATTTCCGAGGATCTGATGAACGGCTTCGGAGTCGCAAAATACATCGGACTCCGGCGGCCCCGGTTGCACGTGCAGCGCAATATCCCTCTTCTCGGCCAGCAAACGAACCGACTCGACGCTGTCCTCGATCAAACGATTGACATAGTAGGAAGCGAACTGGAATTTGTGCCGCCCCAACTCGATCCGCGAGAGCGTCAACAGATCCCCGGTGATGCGCGCCAAGCGTTCGGCGTTCTGGCGGATGATCCCCAGGAATCGGACGTTCAAACCAGGCTCATGCACGGCGCCGTCGAGCAACGTTTCGGTATAGCCCTGAATCGACGCGAGAGGCGTCCGCAGCTCGTGCGAAACATTGATCACGAAATCCTTGCGGACGCGTTCGAGCTTCTCGAGTTCGGAATGCTCGCGGTCGAGTTCCTTGACCATGCGCTCGAGATTCTGGCCCGTCTCGTTCAGCTTGCGCCCGAGTTGCCCGAGTTCACCGGTGCCCGTGCGTTCGAGCCGCGCAGCGAACTCGCCGCGCGCCAGTTTCCCGGCGTAATCGATGATGGCGGCAAGCCTCCGCGATACATCGCGCGACACCAGCGCTGCCAACAGAATCGAAGGCACAAACGCCAGGGTCGCGGCGGCGAAAATTTCCTTGCGGATCTCGGCAACCTGCTGCTCGACGCGCGAGAGCGGAACGCTCAACCGCAGGGCGCCGTTCGACGACGGCACGGCCACGTACAAGGTGTCGACGCCAAGGGTCGCGCTCTTCCGCGTCGCGGATCCGATCTCGCCCTTCAAAGCTTCGGCCACTTCTGGACGCGCGCCGTGGTTCTCCATCTTTGCCGGATTGGCGTCGGAATCCTGCAGCACGGATCCGTCAGAAGCGATCCACGTGACGCGCACCCCAGCCGATCGCGCCAGTTCCGCGGCGGACGTTCGGGAGAAATCGGGATGCAGCAACACGAGCATCCGGCCCTTCTCGGCCAAGTCCTGCTTCAGGTTGTTGACGTAGAACTTCTCAGTCACGCGCGCGGTCAGAAAGTCCACCGCCGCGAGGGCGATGATGAGGACGCCGATTCCCGCCAGGAGGAGCTTGATAAAGATGCGTGCGGTCATTCGGGGGACAGCGGTGCCGGAAGAGGCAATCCTCCATTCTGGCAGACTCGGGCGGCCGCCGCTCGCCCTCTTTTAGGATCTCGAAATGGTAGACTGCCACAGGGCCAATGAACAAAAGAACATTCCTCAAGGTGATCTCCGCGACGGCCGCAACCCAGGGCCTGAGCCCCGCCGCGGCGCCCGGAAGGTTAGTGAATTGGTCCGGCAACGTCGAGTACTCGACCGATCAGCTCTTCGAAGCCCGCACGGTCGACAAAGTCCGCGAGACGGTGAAGGCGCACCGGAAGCTGAAGGCCCTCGGCACGCGCCACTGTTTTAACAAGATCGCCGACAGCCACGACGGCTTGCTGTTGACCAAATCCTTGGATGAATCCGTCCAGGTGGACGCCGCCGCGAAGACCGTCACCGTCAACGCAGGCATCACCTATGGCCGTTTGGCCTACGAACTCGACGCGAAGGGCTTCGCACTGCACAATCTGGCCTCGCTCCCCCACATTTCCGTCGGCGGAGCCTGCAGCACGGCGACCCATGGATCGGGCGAGAAGAATGGCAACCTCGCCACCGCCGCATCCGCGATCGAACTGGTCACCGCGAACGGCGATGTGTTACATCTCTCGCGATCGAACGATGCCGAGACGTTCCGCGGCGCCGTCGTCGGGCTCGGCGCGCTGGGAGTGATTACGAAAGTCACCCTCGACATCCAGCCGACGTATCAGATGCGGCAATACGTCTACGAAAACATGCCGTTCAATCAGATGCGCGACCACTTCGACGCCATCGAATCGAGCGCCTACAGCGTGAGCCTGTTCACCGATTGGCAGAAACGACGCATCAATGAAGTCTGGCTGAAAGCGCGCCCTGAGGACGCGTCCTACGAGGGTCCTGCCGAACTGTTCGGAGCCAAACGCGCCACCAAGAATCTACATCCGATCGCGGAACTCTCCGCCGAAAACTGCACCGCTCAGCTAGGAGTTCCGGGGCCCTGGTTCGAACGCCTCCCCCATTTCCGTATGGGCTTCACGCCGAGCGCCGGCAAGGAATTGCAGACGGAGTACTTCGTCCCACGCCAGCATGCGGTCGAAGCGATCCTGGCCGTCGAACGGCTGCGCGACCAGATCGGGCCGCTGCTGATGATCACCGAAATCCGCTCAATCGCCGCCGACGATCTGTGGATGAGCATGGCCTACAAGCAGCCGAGCATCGCGATCCATTTCACCTGGAAGCAGGATTGGCCGGCAGTTCGAAAGCTTCTGCCGGTAATCGAGCGCGAACTGCGCCCCTTCAAACCGCGTCCGCATTGGGGCAAGCTGTTCACGATGACGCCGCGACGTTTGAGTGCGGCTTACGAACGCATGCCGGACTTCATCGCACTCTGCCACCGCCTCGATCCGC
The DNA here is from genome assembly GCA_036502165.1 of Bryobacteraceae bacterium. Classification (GTDB taxonomy): domain Bacteria; phylum Acidobacteriota; class Terriglobia; order Bryobacterales; family Bryobacteraceae; genus F-183. Next base: position 2,595 of record DASXZC010000706.1, on the reverse strand, counting down.
AAGGCAAATTCCGCAATGAATTCCTGAACGCGAACATCTTTTCCCGCTCGGCCTGAGTGCAGAAAATTGCTACCGGATGGGGACGCATGTTAGAGTAAGGCTGTCGGTCAGTTTCAGTCCCTTTCCGCGCCCGTAGCTCAGTTGGATAGAGCGTTTGGCTACGAACCAAAAGGTCGCACGTTCGAGTCGTGCCGGGCGCACCATCAAGCTTTTTCTTTACGTAGACGCACTCAAATCGAGTCCCTGCTTTGTCGTTAGTACGTGGTTGAAGTTCGGCGCTCGATGCCGGTTACGACAATCGTTCGTTCGTCGATGTCGAGATCGTAGAAAATTCGGTAGTTGCCAACCCGTCGTCGCCAGGCATCCGGTTCCAATCGCTTGATGTCACCCGTGAACGGATCCTCAGCCATGCGGTCCATCGCGGCGACAATCCGGTGTTGGTCGCGTTCAGGAAGTCTTGCGAGCGCTTTTCTTGCGGGCTGTGTGACGAGCAGTATCCAGTTCATCGTGGAGTTGGTTAAGCGTAATATACTCTCCTTTCTTAAAAGCAGCACGGCCCTTGCGGATCGCTGCCGCCTCCGTGTTGGTTGCGGGACGGGAAGGATAACGGCTCTCAAAGTATTGCCGCCAAGCTTCGCGCAACAGTTCGGAGCGGGTCCGGTTCTCGGTCTTTTGCACGTGTTCCATTTGCTTGGCCATCGCCGGCGGCAGCGAAATGGTGAGGGTTTCGGTGGTTCTCATAGAAGTATCCGAAGTCTTACTTAGTGTGACTCAACAATACAGGACCACTTCCCACGCGTCAAGTGTACGCCTTGGCATCAGTATCGATGATTCTCAGTCCGGAACCAAAAACTTGCCCCTTCGAGTCGATTCCACAATTCGCTTTCCGGATTGTTGCGCTTCCGCCATCCGGAGTTTATACTGCAATTTTGACAGCCCAAATGGGATCCGAGCAGTCGCACGCTCGAATTTTCGCCGCCTGATTGCAGAGTCCGCACGAAACGGCCGAATAGGCAATGAGTAGCATGACCTACGCACGCGAAGAGTTCGACCCGCAGGCACCACAGCGCGAGGCAGCGCTGTTTTATGGCCTGTTTCTGCGGGGCCATCCGGCTGAATCGCTGCGTCAGGATATCGATGTTCCCAAGCGGCTGCTGGCGAAATGGTTGAAGGCCCGCGGCTACGAAGGCAACTTCCGCGACAACCTCCGTCGCGTGTACCTCTACCGCAAACAAGTGCTCGCGATTTTCGATGAGCTCGTCGGATCCCAACGCACCCGCGCCCGCCTAAATTAAGCCGTCTCCCCACAACATGAAAATCCCCCTCTATCAAGTGGACGCGTTCACCTCGCGTGCATTCGGCGGCAATCCCGCAGCAGTCTGCCCCCTCGAGGAATGGCTGCCGGACGCCCTCATGCAGTCGATCGGTAACGAAAATAATCTGTCCGAAACCGCGTTCCTCGTTCCGAATGGCAATGGCGGCGGCGCTCGATATGGTCTACGCTGGTTCACGCCGGAATCCGAAATCGATTTGTGCGGACACGCGACCCTCGCCTCGGCGTTCATCGTCTTTACGCATCTTCGCCCGGAATTACAGGAAGTCGCCTTCGACACCAAATCCGGCGAGCTGATCGTCAAGCGTGACGCCGCCTACCCGGGTCGGCTCTCAATGGACTTCCCTTCCCGGCCTCCGAAACCGATCTCAGCGGATCCTCGATTGGCACAGGCGATCGGCGGCACGCCCCGTTCGATACTAGCCTCGCGCGACTACCTGGTCGTCTACGAGACCGAAGAAGAAGTTCGAGCCCTGAAGCCCGACATGAACCTGCTTGCGCAAGTGGATCGCATGGTGATCGTCACCGCGCCCGGCCGCGAAGTCGACTTCGTCTCGCGATTCTTTGCGCCTGCCGCAGGAGTTCCGGAAGATCCCGTCACAGGATCGGCACACTGCACGCTGATCCCCTACTGGGCGGATCGTTTGGGAAAGACCCACCTCCGCGCCCTCCAAGTCTCGCGCCGCGGCGGCGAATTATGGTGCGAACTACGCGGCGATCGCGTCACGATGGCCGGCCATGCAGTCGAGTTCCTGCACGGATCAATCGACATTCCGTCGTAGCGGCGGCGTCCGCGTCGCTTGCACCCATGCCTCCGCGCCCAACAACGTCAGCGTAAAGCCGAGCCAGAACGCGATGCCGAAGAACTCGCGCGGCGCGAGCCGCCCCGCCGCAAAGAACGCGCCGACAATCGGACGCGTCGTTGCGATGCCGAGCGCGACTCCGAACGCCCGGATCATCCACTCGCGATGCTGCGCGACCCTTCGCCGCCGGATATTCACGAATCCCGCAGTTATGAACACGAGAAACAGAATCGCATAGAGGGTCGTCGCGGCTGTCTCGTTAGCTCCTCCGATCGCCATTGTGTAACTCATGCCGAGCGCAGACACGCCGACGATCACGCCGAGCACCAGCAGCACTCGCCCCGACCAGCGATGCCAGCGGATCCACCGCGCGCGTATGCGTGTGACGAACTGCAACGGCATCAGCCCCAGGAAAACCGCCGCCGGAAGAATGTGAAAGAGCGTGAGAGTCCGATGGCG
>DASXZC010000705.1:0-3474 GCA_036502165.1 Bryobacteraceae bacterium | reverse complement strand
CGGGTTTTTGGGGCAGAGACCTCTTTCGTGAGTTCGGCGATGTGACCCCACACCGCCGTTGGATTGGGGAGTTCAATCGAGCGCAGTGACGAGAGCGTCTCGTTGTCTTGCCGTACCTCAATATCATACACATCGACTGGTTTGGCTGTGATGGCGGCTACCGCAATCCGGTTTAGCCGAATCGGATCACGCTCCCCCTGAACCGCCAGACGGATGACGGCTCTCGCCATGCGGTCTTTGATCTGCGGCGTCTGCCGATCCGGTGGAAGGAGGCGCAAGGCATTATCTACCGCGGCCTGGAGCACATTGAGAGCATCGGAATCAAATGACGCGAATGGGATCACCGCATCCTCCATAGAGTACGCGCCGAACTGTGCGTACCTACTTTCGGGGCTTAGTTAAGGATCTTGTTGGAATCAAGAAAGCTCGGATAGGATGACAAAGTTGTTACAGCTACTTGATTTAAGACTTTCACATTTTCGCCGGATAGCATCGAGACTGGTTGAGCGTTTCGCGCGGCTCGCCACTTGGGAGCTGGCGGGGGATGGTGACGCAGGGACTCGTGCGCGTCCGTTCTCATCGAGTATTTTCAGCCGTGACGCGCCGGCCGGCCGGCGCACGTCCTGGGAGAGTTCGATCGCCCGGACAGAGGCCTTCCGGAACGACGGCGCGCGAGCCATCGAGAATTGAAACGCGAAGTTCATCGCGCAACCCCATGCACGTCAACGGTGCGCACGCATCGGGTGGTTGCGGAATATCGTCCAACGGGCGTTCCGCCGCAAGTAGGGGAAGATATTTGGGACTTCGGCTAACTGTACGCTGGCGTGCAGAATTGAGACAGTCAAGACCCATAATTTATTTTTGTGGTCGTTGCGAAACTTCTGCGAACCGGGTACGTTAGACGCAAATAACTCTGAGGCGGAGGCTTCGCGGTGCCAATCTATTACTTCGACCTACAGAAGGGCGATGAGATCGTCGAGGATGATCAAGGGCAGGATTTAGCCGATATCGAAGCCGCGAAACTCGAAGGGTTGGCGAGCGCACGCGAGTTGATCGCCGATGCGGCGAAGAAAGGGATTCTCGCGACCAGGCCAGTCTACCGCATTCGCAACGAATCTGGCGATATCCTCGCCACGATCCCCTTCAAGGATACCCTCGAGCCGGATTGAGACGCCGACGGAAACTACCGCAAACCCATGCTGCGGGGCGGCTTCGGTCAATAGATAATAAAGGGCGATGTTATACTTGACGGGACAAACCCCACCATATAGTGGGGTACACTTTTACGAAGCAAGATGATTTTCGTGCGCAGTGATTGCGCCGCGCGCACGCCTTGACCCCCTCCGACGAGAGAGGTGAAGCGGTAGGCTACGACGTGCGGCCCCAGGCTTGCGCCCCGATTTTCCAGACGCCGTCCCGCTCGGCGAACGTATACGAAAGCGTACCCTTCCCTACGATAGACAGCTCTTTAAGGGTCACAGTAAGAGTTCCTGAGACGACGGCGTACGGCTGGACCCTCGACGATCGAGAAGCCCGTCTCATAGGACAGGTGCTCCTTGACGACACCAAGACCCTCGCGCCATTTCGCTACGTCAGCCATCCACTTCTCTGGACAATTTGGATTTGGCCAGCAAAAAGGCGCAATACCATCAACAATGATCGCGTTGTCCGAAAACACTTCATAGAATGCGTTGTTGTCGTTCGTATTGAAGGCGTTGATGTGCGCCTCGATTAAACCTTGGATTTCAGCTGGCAACATCTGTCTGTCTTCGCATATTGGTGACCCGACGATTGATTTCACGGTTCATCGGGCCTCGCAAGCTAAGGCGAGAAATTGTTGGTACACTATTGTCCCTTAGGGTCATCGCCCGTGCGGCGCGCTCTCCTACTTCTTCGGTGGTTCCGCCTTCGCGCTGGTGCCCGCACTATCGTCTTGAAAGCTCGTTCGAACGCCTTTGGGTCGTTATCGGTCCCGATCTCCCGCGCGGTCTCGCGCATGCGCTTGGCGCGCTCGGCGTCGGTGAGTTTGGTCTTCTTTGCGGGCACTTTTGATGACATCCTTGAATTTATCGGATTGACGTCGGCGGACCCCCCTTCTGGGTGTATGAACCGGTGAGACAGGTAACAGGTGTTCGGAGAGAGGGAATGCGCGCAGTAGGATACCAGAATTCGCTCCCCATCGAGAACGACGCCTCGCTCGTCGACATCGAATTGCCGAAACCGGAGGTGCGGGAACGGGACATCCTCGTTTCGGTCCGGGCCGTTTCGGTGAATCCGGTCGATGCCAAGGTTCGGCTCCGCGCCCGGCCCGAGGCCGGAAGCTGGAAAGTGCTCGGCTGGGATGCGGCTGGCGTAATCGAATCGGTCGGACCGGAGGTCTCGCGCTTCAAACCGGGCGACGAGGTATTTTATGCGGGCGCGCTGGGCCGCTCGGGCACGAACGCCGAGTTCCACCTCGTCGACGAGCGGATCGTGGGCCGCAAGCCGCGTTCGCTGTCGTGGTCGGAAGCCGCCGCGATGCCGCTGACGGCCATCACAGCTTGGGAGGCGTTGTTCGATCGTCTCGACGTCCGCAAGCCCGTCGCCGGCGCGACGCCCGCGATCTTGATCGTCGGAGGCGCTGGCGGCGTCGGCTCGATTGCCACGCAACTCGCCCGCCAGCTCACGAATCTCACCGTCATCACCACGGCGTCCCGGCCCGAAACCACAGCCTGGAGCCAATCGCTCGGCGCGCATCATGTCGTGGATCACACGAAGCCGTTGGCCGCGGAAGTCGAATCGCTTGGGATCGGAGCCCCCGCCTTTGTGTTCTCGACCACGAACACAGACGTCCACATGGCCGAGATCTCGAAACTCATCGCGCCGCAGGGCCGTTTCGCGCTGATCGACGACCCTAAAACGCTCGACATTTCTGCGCTGAAGCCGAAGAGCGCGTCGCTACACTGGGAGTTCATGTTTACGCGCTCGATGTTCGGCACACCAGATATCGCCGAACAGGGTAAGCTACTGGATGAAGTGGCGCGGCTCGTCGATTCGGGCGTGTTACGGACGACATTCGGCCAGAGCTTCGGCGCCGTCAATGCCGCCAACCTCAGGCGCGCCCACGCCTTGATCGAGAGCGGGCGAGCGAAAGGCAAGATCGTGTTGGAGGGATTTGGGTCATGATCCGCAGTGCCGAGCGTTGCCGAGTAGTCGCGACGCGGGTCGCGACATCCGAGGCGGCGAGGGCGATCCCGGGACTGTAACGGACGGATCGCATGGGCCTATAACCGACGGCAAACCGTGCGGCGAGCATGGGGTCGATGGAGGCGCTTGATGACAATAACGCAGCCGGCCCCGGATCGCGGCGTACTCTATCTCGACGACCTCCAGGTCGGACAAGCGTTCGTGAGCGCGGTCCATGTGGTCGACGAGGGCCAGATCAAGGCCTTCGCGCGGCAGTTCGACCCGCAGCCGTTCCATCTCGACGACGAG
>DASXZC010000704.1:0-5440 GCA_036502165.1 Bryobacteraceae bacterium | reverse complement strand
CACAGGTCGCGGTTATCGTATCGAAAGCCCGGCGGCAGCACACCGACGATCAGGATCGAGTCCGCCTGCTTACCTTCCATGGCGACTTGCGCGCGGAAGTGGCGTCCGACTACGCCGGGGTCGCGTCCAAAATATTTTTCCCACGCGAAGTCCGAAATCACTCCGGACGGTTCGCCCGCGGCTGCGCTGTCTTCCTCCGCGGTGAACAGGCGTCCGAGCACCGGCTGCACGCGGAACAGCGAGAACAGATTCGGATGCGTGAAACCCGCGTTGACGTTCTCGACCGAATCGTTGATGCGGAGCGCAGCCAACGGAAATGGCCGTTCGAGCGCGATGTCATCGAAGACGGCGCTGCGCCGCTTCCAATCCTCTGAGTTTGGGTACGAGCAGTTGAGCTCTCCGGAACTGGACATTTCGGAGAACTTCACCAGCCGTTCGGAATCGCTATAGGGGAGCGGCTTCCAGAGCACGCCGTTGGCGATTGTGAACATGCTGACATTGACGCCGATGCCGAGCGCGATGGTCGCGATGGCCAGCAGAGAGAATCCCGGCCGCCGGCGAAGCGACCGGAACGCGAACCTGAGATCTTGAAGCATAGCGGATTGGACTGTCAATGGCCCAATCGGTTAGGCCCTTAAAATACGAGTTTCAATCCGAGTTGAATCTGCCGCGAAGTCGTGGCAGTTGCCGTGATCAGGCCGGCCGACGGACTGGGGGACGTACCTGAGAAAACGGTCGCATTGGGCGTTCCGAAATTCGCGCGGTTCAAGACGTTGAAGAACTCGGCGCGGAACTGCAGCCGCGTCCGCTCGGTGATCGCCGTGGTCTTGAAGAGCGAGGCGTCAACTTCAACCATGCCCGGCCCGCTGTAGACTCCGCGTCCGAGGTTTCCATAAGTACCCGCGGTCGGAAGGATGAACGCGTTCGGGTTGAACCATTGGTTGGGACTTCCCAAGATGACTGGCCCCGTGAATGAAGGATTCAGCGATGGACGATCGGGGTTGCGAGTGTCGCCGTCGCCGGAGCGATTGGCTCCGATTTGAGGAGTGAAAGGAAAACCGTCGAGCATGGTCGTGATGGTGTTGAGCTGCCAACCGCTCACGAGCCGGTTCCCGAACGTCCCGAGTCCGCTGGCGAACGGTTTGCCTTTGCCGAAGGGCAGTTCATACGTTCCAGAAATATTCGCCTGCCTGGGGATGTTGTACGCGGAGGGTCCCCAGTCGCGGCCCAGATCGTTGCGGTCGAGGATCATTTGCGACTGATTGTTCGCCTGCGCGCCGGTGAGGCCGGAGTTCATGTCGAGATTCTTCGACCATGTGAAGTTCGCGCGGAATTGCAATCCTTTGGTGAAGCGGTGCGTCACATCCACCTCGAGCGCGTTGTAGCTGCTATTGCCCTCGGTGTACCAGAAGAAGCCCGCTCCGAGATTGGGATTCGGACGAACCGCGCCGGGGCCGGGAATGTATTGTGCGCCCTGCGGCACGATATGCGGAACGGTGGCCAAGCTGGCTGCCGTGGCCGTGCCGCCCGCGGAGCAGCCGGCGGAATCCTGGCAAATCTGCGCGGGGATATCGTTGGGGTCGATACTGAGCAGGCCGTGATATCCGTGGGATCCGGCATAGGCGAGACGCAACGCGGTTTGGCGGCCCAACTGCTGCTCGATGGCAAAGCTCCATTCCTGCACGGCTTGCGTTTTGGCATCAGGCTGCACACCCTGCGGAGCAAAAATCGTCCCCGCGGCGAGAGGCGCGCCGGGAATGATCGGCACCAGTAACGGCAGCGATCCGGTCTTCGAAATCGAACCGTTGAAGGGAGGAATCGAATTGAGCAGGAAGCTTAAGTCGTCGATCAACGAATAATATGTGCCATAGCCAGCGCGGACGGCCGTCTTCCCGTTGCCGAACACATCCCACGCAAGACCCGCTCTCGGGCCGAGCAGATGCTTAGCGTTGTTCTTCGTGAACGCCGAGTTGCCCACTTGCGGAGTGGTGATCAGAATTCCGTTCGAATCGGTCAGGTAGTTCGCAGCACGGCCCGACTCCTCGTTCCAACCGGTCGTGAACTCGTAGCGCAGGCCAGCCTCGAACGTCAGATTGCGGCGCAGCTTGATTTTGTCCTCAAAATATCCGGCGCCAAACAAGCTGCGCCAGCCCAGTTCGTTCGGGCTTGGCACAACCTGGAACGACGTGACGGTGCCTTGCAGAAACGTGAGCAGACTCGCGAAGCTCGCTTGCCCGAGTTGGCGGGAAGCGGCGTCCTCATTGTCCTGTACGCGCTGGAACCAGGCGCCTACGCTGATCTGATGGCGTCCTTTGACGATCTGGACTCCGCCGGTTGACGTAAACAGATTGCGCCGATTCCATACGTTCGCAGCGTTGCCTGGGCCGGCCGAAGTGATGGTGCCACCGGCGGTGGTGGTGACGCCTCCGCCGATCACGATGCCGCCGGGTCCCGCGCCTGCTACAAAGTTGGTGCTCGCGGGAAAGGAAGCGAGCGGCAGCGAATCGTAGTTGAACGCGGCGCGTGAGAAGCCGGCGCGAATGGTCGCGAGGATCGTCGGAGAGACGACGTGCGTTTCCTCGATTCCGGCGACCTGGCTTCGCAAGGTCTCGAGCGAGGCGAACAGGGGATCCGCGAGCGGAATCTGACTGTCCCCGTCGTCAATCGTGTAGTTGACCGAGACCGTGTCGCGCGAAGTAGCAATGTAGTCGGAGCGGATCGTTCCGAAATCCTCGCGGATGGATTCTTTCGGATTGTTGTATGACAGCGCCGCGCCGCTCGGCAATCCGCCGGCCATCAACTCAGGGCCGTTCGGCAAAGGCCACAACTGCATGTACGTGAGCATCGCCGTATTCAGTTTCGCGGCGGGCGCGTAGACGCCGTTCGTTCCCGGCAGCATCCCAAGGCGTGCGTTGGCGTCGGGTACGACGCTCACTCCGCTGACGGCGAGGGACTGGCGAAAGCCTTCGTAATTGCCGAAGATGAACCACTTATCTTTCTTTATCGGACCGCCCAGCGCGCCTCCGAATTGATTCCTGCGAAACGGCGGAGCTGACGCCTGATCAAAAAAATTGCGCGCGTCGAGATCGCTATTGCGTAGGAACTCGAACACGGAGCCGTGCAGTTGATTGGTTCCCGATTGCGTCACGACTACGATCTGCGCACCGGCGCGCTTACCGTATTCGGCTCCGTAAGTGCCCGTCAGGACGTTGAACTCGCGGATCGCGTCGATGCCGAGCAGTTCGCCGCTGACTCCGCCGGGAGTGATCGCGAGTTGACTCGATCCGGTGTATTCGATGCCGTCGAGCAGGATCACGTTCTCATACGTGCGGCGGCCTTCGACGGAGAACGTATTGCCGTTGCTCGTGCTGGTTCCCGCGCTCTTCATCGCGCTGTAGTTCACGGTGCCTGGGTTCAACAGCAGCAAAGTGTCGAAGCTGCGGCCGTTCAGCGGGAGGTCTTTGATCTGCTGTTCACCGACCAATCCGGCGACTGAGGATGTTGTCGTATTGACCAGTGGCGATTCGTCAACCAGCGTCACTTCCTGCGTCAGCTCGCCGAGTTCGAGGTGGAAATTGACGATCGCATTTTGTCCAACGACCAGGTCGACGCCGGTCCTGACGGCAGTCTTGAAGCCCGTCTTTTCCACCTTCAATTCCTGCGGACCGAGCGGAAGCGAAACTACCGAATACGCGCCCGATGCATCGGTCGATATTGTTCTCGATGCGCCGGTCTCGAGGCTCTTGACGGTGATCGTCGCGCCTGGGACTCTCGAGCCTGTTGCATCCTCAACGGTTCCTGAAATCGCGGCCGTCACTTGCGCATCGAGCGGCTGAAGAAGCATCGACGAGACGGCGAGCATCCACAGGGCCGCGGCCAGCAGCCGGCTGCAGGAGCCACTCCTGGAACATTTGTTCAAACAGGCCTCCAACGAAATTATTGCGTAACAGGGAAACGGCTCGAGCGGAACGGCGCACGTTGCCTCTCGACCATTGTCGTACACGAGCGCGGCGCCAAACGGCATATCTCGACGGGTTTGTTACCTTGGAACGTATGAAGATGATCGCCGGCCTGCTATTGGCCGTCTCCTTGTGTTCGGCCCAGGGCCTTTCGAACCGACGCGCACCCAGTTGGAATTTGCCGGACAGCAGCCTCAAACACTACGACCTGCTCGACTATCGCGGCAAGTGGCTGCTCGTCGATTTCATGATTACGAACTGCCCGCACTGCAAGTCGCTGTCGGGGATCCTCGAGAAGGTGCAGTCAAATTTCGGATCGAAGGTTGCGGTCGTATCGATCACGGTGACTCCGCCCGAGAACCAGTCGACCGTGGCAGCTTACATCAAGGAAAACAAGGTCACCGTGCCAATTCTGTTCGACATGGGGCAAGTGGCCGCGGTCTATCTGATGATCTCGCCGCAGCGGCCGTCGTTCGATACGCCGCATCTGTTCGTCATCGATCCGAAGGGGATGATCGTGCGCGACTGGGGCTACACGGAGGCGACCAAAGACCTGATTGAAGGCTCACCCACGGCACTGATCAAACAGCTCGACGGCATCATTAAGTAAGAAGCAGGATTTATGCGCGCACTCGCGGCGCTGGTATTGGTTATTTCGTCGGCAAGCCTGGCTCTGGCGCAGGAGCCCGGTGGATTTCCTTCACCCGACGACCTGCACAAAGCCGCGCGCGCAGGCGACACCGCGGCCATACGGATGCTGCTCAGCAAGGGCGTTCCGGTAAATCATCGCGACACGCTCGGTGGAACTCCCCTGCACGATGCGGCGTGGGCGGGCGAAGTGGAAGCGGCAAAAATACTGCTCGACTGGGGCGCCGACATCAATGCGCGGCACATCGAAGGCGGATCCACACCGTTGCATTATGCGGTCACCACGAACCGGCTCGAGATGGTGGAGCTCTTGCTGGCACGGGGAGCCAACGTGAACGCTACGTTCCGTTCAGGATCGACGGCTCTGCACATTGCGGCGAATCGCGGCTTCGTTCCCATTGCGGCAGTCCTGCTGCGGAAGGGCGCGCTGGTTGATGTCAAGGACGCGAGCGGAGCGGCGCCCATTGATGAAGCAGCGTGGCGCGGATATGCGGAGATGGTCCAATTCCTGATTGACCACGGCGCGGATCCGAAGGCGCACAATCGCGACTCCGGTGCGACGCCGCTGCACGAGGCCGCGGTGAAGGGGCACACCGATGTGATCGAAGTCCTGCTCAAGGCGGGCGCGCCACTCGACTCGCGGGATAATGCGGGGGCGACGCCGCTCGATGAGGCGATCCGCGCGGGTTATATACGCTCGGCAGAGTTGCTGCTTGATAAAGGCGGACGTCTGCCGGGTGGAAAAATCACTCCGCGGACGCTGCATGACGCGATCATGAAAGGCCAGCGCGAGCTGGTGGCGCTGCTGATTGAGAAGGGAATCGACGTCAAAA
>DASXZC010000703.1:0-2207 GCA_036502165.1 Bryobacteraceae bacterium | reverse complement strand
CGATGGGCACGCTCCTGTCGAATACAGGATTGAAGGCAAGGAGTCGATGGGCAATGGCGCGACCGTGCTGTCAGGGCACGCCTCGGTGGTTCTCGTGAGCAGCACTTTGCCGGATCAAACGCTGGCCGTTCGCGAGCTGTTTCCTCAAGAAACGGTTGAGTTTCCATTCTCGGAACTGGATGCGAAGGTCCGCGCGGAGCTGCGCACGTGCTTCGAAAGCGGCAACGGGCGCGCGCTTCAACGTTGACTTCCACCCCCGAAACGCTATACCATGCCAGCATCTAACGTAAGTCACGTTATGCGTCCACGACCCTGTAGCTCGATCGGATGTTTCCTCCGGAGTCCACTCAAGTGAAAACCCGCCTGCTGGCCGCCACGCTCACCGCAGCCACATCGTTTACCGTCTGCCTCCATGCTGCCCCCACTGCGCCTGAACCTGGCGCAAAGGAACACGCCGCTTTTACGCGGTATTGCTCCATGTGCCACAACGATAAGCTGAAATCCGGGGGATTTTCGCTCCAAAGGATCGATTTCGCTCATCCCGAGCGTTCGGCTGAACCGGCGGAGAGAGTCATACGCAAGCTGCGCGCCGGGATGATGCCTCCACCGGGGATGCCTCGTCCTGACGCTGCGACCGCCAAGGCAATGACGGAGTTCCTCGAGACAACGATCGATAAGGCTGCTACTACACAACCCAACCCGGGCCGCCCGGCGCTCCACCGTTTGAACCGGACTGAGTATGCGAATGCGGTTCGCGATCTGTTGGATATCGACATTGATGTGAAGCCGATTCTGCCGCCGGATGACATGAGCCACGGCTTCGACAATATGGCGGATGTCCTCACGATGTCGCCAGCGCTGCTCGATGGCTACGTTCGCGCCGCTGGAAGGATCAGCCGGGAGGCCGTGGGCGATACTTCCGCTCGCGCGTTGACGCAGACCTATTCGATCTCGCGCGTTCTTTCGCAGATGCGGCACGTGGATGGAACTCCGATGGGTACGCGCGGTGGACTTGCGGTCGTCCACAATTTCCCCGCTGACGGTGAGTACGTCTTCAGACTGGGCTTCTACTATTCGCCGACCGGTCCGCTGTTCGGATTGAATCAGGGCAAGGGTCAGCAGATCGAGATCGCGGTCAACGGCGCGCGCGTCGCGCTGCTTGATATTGATCCCAAGATGACTCTGGCGAAGGACGGAATCAAGACCGGTCCTATTAAGATCAAGGCTGGCCCTCAACGGATTTCGGCGTCGTTCCCGATTCAGTTCGATGGCCCGGTCGAAGATGAATATCACATGTTCGAGCAGTCGCTTGCCGACGTCAGCGTCGGGACGGTGCCCGGACTGACCACCCTTCCTCATCTGCACGAAATGAGCGTCACGGGTCCGACGAAGGTTTCTGGCGTTTCCGACACGCCGAGCCGCCGGCGGATCTTCTCTTGCAGGCCTGCCGAAGGCGCGGACGAAATTCCCTGTGCGAAGACGATCCTCAGCCGTTTGGCTCGCGAGGCGTTCCGCAGGCCGCCGACTTCGAACGATCTCGAGTCGCTGCTGACCTTCTATCAAAGCGGACGCAATGATGGCGGCGATTTTGAAACCGGCATCCGCACGGCTTTGCAGGCGATGCTCGCGAGTCCGGAGTTCGTCTTCCGCTTCGAGCGGACGCCTGAGAACGTCGCCCCTGGAACGAATTATCGGATCTCCGATCTCGAACTCGCTTCGCGGCTGTCCTTCTTCTTATGGTCGAGCGGTCCGGATGACGAGCTGATCACGGTCGCTTCTAGGAATAAGCTCCGCGATCCGGGCACTCTTGAAAGAGAAGTGAAGCGGATGCTCGCCGATCCGCGGTCGGAAGCGCTGACGCAAAACTTCGCAGGACAGTGGCTGCACCTGCAGAATCTGCGCAACGCCGCGCCTGATCTGCTGCTCTATCCGGATTTCGACAAGTCGCTGTCGCAATCGATGCGGCGCGAGACCGAGATGTTGTTCAACAATATCGTGCGCCAGGACCATAGCGTGCTCGAGTTGCTCACCGCCAACTACACATTCGTGGACGAACGGCTCGCAAAGCATTACGGGATCGCGAACGTACAGGGGAACCGCTTCCGCATGGTCCCGATCACGGATCCGAATCGTTACGGATTGCTGGGCGAGAGCGGCATCCTGCTGCTTACATCGGTGGCCAACCGGACGTCGCCTGTAATCCGCGG
>DASXZC010000702.1:0-4055 GCA_036502165.1 Bryobacteraceae bacterium | reverse complement strand
CGAACCTTGAAAAGTTTTTGTTTCGGTCCAGACTTTTAACACCTGCTTGGCCTGCTCCTCGGTCAGTTCTCGAAGCGTGATGCGAATTGGCGATTTTGGCTCAACCTCTTCTTCGCCGCGCTCGTCAACGTTTTTGAAGTTCATAGACGTCGACCAGTACTTTCCGCCTTTCTTCGAAATGTGGGTGAGCCGATTTGCCAGGACGTAGGTTGCCAGTTTGCCGATGCCAAATTTCCCGATCTGCTGCCGCCCTCGGGGGCGTTGCGCGAGGGCGCGCTTTAGGCTCTTGCCGATTAGCCAGTGCAGTTTCAAACCATCAGCGTCCATCCCGCTTCCGTCGTCGACCACCGCGATTGTTGCGCCTTGTTCATTAAAATCAGCAGGAAGCAAGACGGCAACCCGTAACGCACCAGCGTCAAACGAGTTGGCAACCAGTTCTTCGATCGCCTTGTTAGGACTTGCGTACAGGCCCTCAGAGAAGAGTCGGACGATGCCGTAACTCAAACGGACATGAATCTTCTCCGTCGGAGTGCCTGCCGTAGAATAGGTCGGTTCGGTGGCCATGGCGCGAGGGCTATTGCCGATCTCCTGCCGTGAACGATCGGAGCATTCTGATGTTCTCTTTACCGCACATTGGATCGAGAAGAAAAGGTAAATACAATGCTACGACGGTTTGCACGCCGGCGTCTGCTTCGGCCTCAATTTTCCAGTACAATCCGGCTTCTGAGCGGGGCACGACCTCGCGATTGTGCCCGAAGAGCACGCCGGTCGTGGGGTGCCTAGTCGCAAAGGCGAGGGCTTTGGCGTCGGCGGGTGCGGTTCGAAGCAAAGGAAATGCCGCAAGCCGTTCTGAGGTGAATCCCTAATGCCTGCACGTTTGGCGACCTCCCCCGCCTTTACACGCGGGAACCGGTCGTCCTGAAGGGGCCAGCGGTGAAGCCGGCTCTGAGGATTCGGCAGGTCCTGACCCACTGGCTACCGGCCGGTGCGTCATATCTAGTCACCAATATCCGTTCCGCGTCCGGGGCGGACACCGAGTATTCCAGCGGCCGTCGTCAAACGCGTCACTCATCTCACGAACAAGACCGAGGACGTTCTCTCGAACATGCCGGCTTAACTTGACCGCAACGCGACCATCGGATCGATCCTCGACGCGCGCCACGCTGGAACATACCCCGCCAGAGCGGCCACTACCAGCAATAATGCTCCGACGGCAGTATACGTAACGGGATCGCCGGATGCCACACCGAACAGGAAGCTCCCTAGCGCGTCGGATAATGCCCGCGATGCGGCGAGGCCTAGCGCTAGTCCGAGTGCCGCTAATCCGAATGTGCCCATCAGGATCCCGCGTTGTAACTTGGCGGGAGACGCGCCGAGCGCCATGCGAATTCCGATTTCCTGCACGCGTTGATTGACTGAATAGGAAATAACCGCGTAAATGCCCAGCAAGGCGAGCAACAGGGCGAAGCTCGCGAATCCTGCGAGCAGCAGGACAAGAAAGCGTCTCGGGGACATTGCCTGATCCACCAAGTCCGTCAGCATTTTGAATTCGCTCAGCGGCAGTTCCGGATCTACCGGCTTTAGCGCCGCTCGCACAGCCGCTGCGAGGCCTTCCGATGGCAACATGGTTCGCATCACCAGATTCATTGCGCCAAAATCACTGGTTTGCCGCATTGGCAGGTACATTTCCGAGCCACCCGTGGTCTCGAGAGACATGTGCCGCACATCGGCAACTACACCGACCACGCGGCGGCCGCCATCCTGCGTCATCATTTGCCCCAACGCTTGCTGCCCAGGCCATAGAGTGCGCGCCAGCGTCTCGTTTATGATCACCACTGGTTCGCTGCCTGTGCGGTCCTGACTCGTGAACCCTCTTCCGGATTGCAATCGAATGCCGAGCGCCTCGAAGTATCCGTCGCTCACGACCCGTACGTAAGATTGCGGATGCTGGTCCTTCGGGTAAACCTGTCCTTGGCCTGAGACTTGCCACGCGCGGTCACCGGCAAACGGCAGAACATCAGTCAGTCCAGCGGCGCGCATGCCTGGGAGGGAGCGAACCCGCTGCAGCACGCCGTCAATATAGGTATTCCGCTGCGCCGCGTTCGCAAGGCGAAAGCTCGGGTCGACGCGTAATGTCGCCGCGCGTTCCGGTTGAAAGCCCAGATTCAAATCGAGGACGCGTAGGAAACTCCGCATCAGCAGGCCCGCGCCTACCAACAGAGTGCAGGCAAAGGCGATCTCGGAAACGACCAGAGCGTTGCGCACCCAGGCGTGCTTCTGGCCTGCGCCGATCGAGCCGCGGCCACCATCCTTCAGCACCTCGCCGACGGCGAACGCTCGCACGCGCAACGCCGGCAACAATCCAAACAGCATGCCACTGAACACGGCGGCGAACAAGGTGAAGCCAAGCGCGGCGGCATCCACACGCACGCTGGCCAACATGGGGATATTGAAAGCAGTCAAGTGAGCGATCGAGCGCGTGCCCGCTACCGCGAGTATCAGGCCCAGCGCGGCGCCGCAGCAGGAGAGCGCCACGCTTTCGGTGAGCATCTGCCGCAGCATCCGCAAGCGGCCCGCGCCTAATGCAGCGCGCATCGACATCTCTTTTTGCCGCGCTCCGAGCCGCGCCAATTGCAGATTCGAAAGATTCGCGCAGACGATCAGCATCACGACTCCGACGGCGCAGGCGAGCACCATCAGGGCGGAGCTGTAGCGTCCGCTCACACGTTGCTTCAGGGGCGTCAGCCTTGGCACGAGTCCATTGCGTTCCGCATGTTGCTGTTCGAGCTGTTTGGCGAGAAGCGTGAACTCGGCCTGCGCACTTTGGACGGTCGCGCCGGGCCGCAATCTTCCGATCGCCTGCATCGTATTTCCGAACCCGTTGGTTTCCTTGGTGAGAGGCCAGGGAACGAACACATCGACCGGAGTGCCGGGCGCGAAAATGCTGGCGAAATCGAAATTCTCGGGCATCACGCCGATGACCGTCGCCGGCTTGTTGTTGAGCATCAGCTTGCGGCCCACGACATCGCGGTCCGAAGCAAACCGCCGTTGCCAGAAACCATAACTCAACAGCACGGCCGGAGGATTGGCGACTTTGTCGCGGCACTCCTCAGGGGTGAACGATCTGCCGATGGCGGGTTCGAGGCCGAGCAGCGGGAAGAAGTTTTGGGTGACTCGAGAGCTGGTGAGCCGTTCTCTTCCTCCCGCCTCGTTCAACTCGAGATTGCCGACGCCAGTACCGGCGTACCCGGCCATGCCGGAGAACGATTTGTTGCGCTCGCGCAGATCGAGATAATGATCGACCATCGTGTCCCACTCCTCGTTGGCGATCCACACGAGACTGGCGGAGTCGCGGAACGGAAGGGCCCGCAGGAGCGCGGCGTTGACGACGCTGAAGATGGTCGAGCTGGCTCCGATGCCGAGGCCGGCGATGAGGATCACGAACGTGGTGAAGCCGGCATCGCGCCGCATCCCGCGGAATGCGTAACGCAGATCTTGCGCGAGGTCGCTCAGCCAGCGCACCAGCCACACGCTGCGCGAGTCTTCCGATTGATGTGTCATGTTGCCGAACTTTCTCCTTGCCGCGGAGCGCGCTTCGTCCTCAGACATACCCTGCGAGGTGAAGTCTTGAGCCATTGAGTCGATGTGGAACTCCATCTCTTCCCAGAGCAGCCGTTGGCGCTCGGAGTGGGAGAGGAGGAATCGTAAGCGGCGCTTGAATCGCTGCCAAGGTGAGTTTGATTGCATGAGAGGTCTCTTCACTCGAGCTTTTACAACTAGGACTGGGGTGCGACACTTAGACTGTCTATGAGAGAGCTGCGGGCGCGGAACAAACCTTTTTAGGCGAACCCCATGATCCGAGCCACCGCGCCGGTGACTTGGCGGTAACGAGCGGACTCCGCGGCCAAATGTTGGCGGCCGCCTTGCGTGAGTTTGTAGAAACGAGCTCTCCGATTGTTCGCGGATAGGCCCCATTCGCCCTCGATCCAGCCGTTGAGCTCGAGCCTCTGGAGAGCCGGGTATAGCGAGCCTTCCTCGACACGGAGGAGATCGTC
>DASXZC010000701.1:0-5004 GCA_036502165.1 Bryobacteraceae bacterium | reverse complement strand
ATTCCGTCGAGCCAACGACGGTACACGATCTGGCGAGCCACATGGGCGTGACCGCGTCGACGATGTCGCTGCATCTCGACAAGCTCGAACGGGGCGGATACGTGCGCCGCGTGCGGAGCCGTACTGATGCTCGACGAGTGGAATTGCGGCTGTCGCCGGCGGGCGTGCGGATCAAGCAACAGCAGAAGGTGCTGGATCCACGGCTGGTCGATTTGATGCTTGCGAGGTTGAACGATTCGGAGCGGCGCACGGCTCTGGACGGACTGGCACTACTCGCAAAAGCGGCGAAAGAATTGATCGCGAGTGACGGATTCCGCGACGCGATTCGTACAGGTGCGATATGAAATGGATTCTGTTCGCTGTGATCGCAATCGCCGCTGTGGTGCTGCTGGTGGCGCTACTCGGATTGACGCTGCCCGTGAGCCATGTCGTGAGCCGGCGTGCGAGGTTCCGGGAGAGTCCGCAAGTGGTGTTCGATGCGATCACCGGGCCCTCGAACTGGCGTAGCGATGTTGTGCGCGTCGAGACTCTGCCGCCGGTTGATGGGCACGAGCGTTGGAAGGAATTCGGCAAGCACGGCGATGGTGTGACGTATGAGCTGGTCGAGTCCACGCGTCCGCTGCGGAGGGTGACGAGGATTGCCGACGAAGGTCTGCCCTACAGCGGCGGTTGGACGTTTGAAATCGCGCCGGCGCCGGGCGGATCGACGCTGAAAATTACGGAGCGGGGCGAGGTCATCAATCCGATTTTCCGATTTGTGTCGCGATACGTCATCGGGCACTACCGGACCATTGACACCTATTTGACCGACCTCGCAAAGAAGTTCGGCCAGCCGGTTCAGTTCGAGAAATGAGGGTGGTGGCATGGGCGCTGAGGTGATGTGCAAGGGACATTTGGGGCGCGAGTCGGGCGAAGGAAAGGCCATGCTCGAGACCGACTTCATCCAGTTCCGATCGGATGAACTCAGGTTCAAGATCGTCTTTAAAGAGCTCACTGCGGTGCGGGCGTCCGGGGATGTTCTCGAGCTACAGTTCGCCGGTAAGAAGGCGCGCTTGGAATTGGGCGCGAAGGTGGCGGAGCGGTGGGCGTCGAAGATCCTTAATCCGCCGGGGCGGCTCGACAAATTGGGACTGAAGCCTGGAACTACCGTCTTCTTAGAGGGTTCATTCGAGCGGGCGTTTGCAAGAGAAGTCGAAGGGCGGGAGGCGGAGTTGCCGGTCTCAGATTTAATTTTTCTTGCGGCACCGCAGGCGGATGAGCTTGCGAAGATCGTCACACTCGCTAAGAAGATGCGAGCGGACGCGGGTTTGTGGGTCGTCTATCCGAAAGGGCGGACGGACATCCGCGAGATCGATATCATCAACGCCGGGCGCGCGGCGGGACTGAAGGACGTAAAGGTCATGCGGTTTTCAGAGACCGAGACTGCGCTGAAGTTCGTCGTGCCGGTTCGCGACCGCTAGGCGGTTCCGGACTTCGGATAACAGCCGAGCACGCGAATTAATTCGGCTTGCTCCCCGATATGCCGGAGCGCATTTTCGACGCGCGGCTCGGCGACATGTCCCAGAAAATCGACATAAAACAAATATTCCCAGGGGCGTCCGCGGAATGGACGCGACTCGATTTTGGTTAAACTCAAGTCCCGTAAGGCAAGTGCACTCAAACTTCGGAACAGAGCTCCCGGGGTGTTCCTGGTTGTGAACACGATCGATGTTTTCCAGGCAACTTCGCCTTCTTCCGGAATTCGGGCTCCGGGCGGCCTTAAAAGAAAGAATCGGGTGAAATTGGCGCGGTCATCCTCGATCGAACGCCTGAGAATTTGTGCGCCATAAGCGTCGGCGGCGAGCGATGAGGCGATGCCCGCGGCGTCGGTGACGGATTGTTCCATGAGCATTTTGACGCTGCCCGCGGTGTCATAAAACGGGACCCGTTCGATCTCGGGATGCGCGGCGAAGAACTTCAAACATTGCGCGAGGGCGACCGGATGCGAGTATACGCGCTTCACTTGATTGAAGCGAACTCCGGGCGCGGCGATCAGGTTGTGGACGATCCGCACGTTGGTTTCGCCAACAATGGGAAGCTCGAAATGCAACAGGTGATCGTAGTTCTCATGCACCGATCCGTGCAGCGTATTTTCGATGGGAATCACGGCACCCGTAACTTCGCCCTGCTCGAGTGATTTGAAGACGGCGTCGAACCAGGGGCATGGCACCGCCACCGCGTCATCGCCGAGCAGCCGGTGCACGGCCTCTTCACTGAACGCGCCACGTTCACCTTGGAACGCAATGCGTTCCTTCGATTTGCTTTTCATGAGTTCGATCCCATCCATCGCCGGGCGTCCGCGGGAGGAAGTCCAAACAGATCCATCACGCGATCCACGCTGTGATCCACGATATCGAGGACGCTCTCGGGCTTCGTGTAGAAGCCGGGAATCGGTGGTGCGATGATCGCGCCCATCTCGGCGAGTTGCGTCATCGCGCGCAGGTGTCCGAGATGCAGCGGCGTCTCGCGGACCATCAAAATCAGGCGACGGCGTTCCTTCAAAATAACGTCCGCGGCGCGGGTGATGAGGTTCGAACTGATGCCGTGCGCGATCGCGGACATCGAGTGGATCGAGCAGGGCGCGATGACCATTCCGCCGGTCACGAAGGATCCGCTGGCGATGGCCGCGCCGACCTCTTCATTGGGATACCAGTGATGCGCGAGCGCTCGGAGATCCGCCGCGAGCTTACCGGTTTCGAGCCAGGCTGTGCGCTCGCCCGATCTCGATAACACGAGATGGATTTTTACTTCAGAATGCTGACGCAGCTTTTCGAGCAGCCGGATGCCGTAAATCGAACCGCTCGCTCCCGTGATACCGACGACAATTTCCAAAATCCACTCCCTCCAATTTTGTTGTTCTGAAAACAGAACAGTTTTACTGCACTTTCCCATTGCTCTCGCCCCGGTCGCCCGCTATAATTCGAGGGGAGACACAGGTACTATGCTGAAAACCAAGACACCGAAGTCTTCGGTGCCGGAGGAAGCCGGACAAAAGCTGAAAACGGTCCGCGAACGGCTGAACCTGCGCTTCCGCGATGTCGAAGAGGCCAGCTACCGGATTGCCGCGCTGCATAAGAACGACGAATTCTGCATTGCCATCAGCCGCCTCGCTGACATTGAAAACAAGGGAGTTGTACCTTCCGTCTTCCGGATGTATTCCCTGTGCGCGATTTACCGGCTGGATATCGCCGAGGTGCTCGAGTGGTACGGCGTCGAACTGGGGGATATGCCTGCGGACGCCCGCCTGGTCGAGATCGATCGCACTCATACGGTTGGCTTCCGCCCGTCCGATCAGGGCGAAGTCATGCTTCCCCTGTCCCTCGATCCGAACATCGATTTGACCAAGTCCGTCTTCCTCAGCCGGGCGATCCAAAGATGGGGTCGTTTGCCGCTGATGTTGTTGAGCGGCTACGACTTGAAGCATCACACGTACGCCTATATCGGCACCGACGATTGGACCATGTACCCGATTCTGCAGCCCGGTTCCTTCGTGCTGGTGGATGAGGCGCGGCGCAAGGTCGTCACCTCCGGATGGACGAGCGAATTCGAGCGGCCGATCTACTTCATCGAGCACCGCAACGGATTCGCCTGTGGATGGTGCAGCATCGATAATGGCCGGATCGTCCTGCAGCCGCACCCGGCTTCGGGATGTGACGCCCAGGTCTTCGCCGAGAACGAAGCCGAGATTATCGGCCAGGTTACGGGCGTTGCGATGCGTCTCGATCATCTCCGCCGCCGGCGTACACGTTCCTGAGCCACTCGAGCAGTATCTCCATGTGAGCATTGAAGTCCGCGCGTTGCGCAGGGCTCGCCGACGCGGGAAAAAGCGACCGGTAACTCTCGGTCTTGATCCACATCTCGGCGACGAGCCGCTTCTCTTCGAGCAGGCTCGACCAGTATAATTCACAGTCCTCACGCTGTTCCCCAACTTTCAACAACAACCAGCGGCCGAAAGCATCCTGGTGGCTTTCGCCGATCGCCACGTCGGCCGACGCCGCGTCGAACCGCTGCGCCAAGCCATGATGCGAGTATAGTCCGGTATTGGGATCGCGCAACGACGAGAGATAGACCAACCGCCCCAGAAGCGATGGAATTTGGGATAGCGTTACCCGCCACAAATCCTCGACTGCCGACCGGTTCATAGATGACTTCAGTTTAGCCCATCATCGCGCAAACGGTACCGGGCGAGGGCGGCAGTCGCTAAAAAGAACACTCGTCTGCATTACCCCTACTTACCACCCTCGGCATATTAGACTCCGTTCGAAGGAAAGTTTTCTTTCTAAACCCTTGTGAATGGAGCCTGATTCCGTGTTGAAGAAAATTGTTGCGCTCGTATTTTTGACGGCCATTGTCATGTCGGCCGATGTGAACTACCCCTCGTGCACGGGAGCGGATTGTACGCCCTCGTGCAATACCACAGGCTGCAGCCCGCCGACGGTGCCGTGTCCGCAAGCCGGCCCGGCGTGGTGCAAGCTGTAGGAATTATTTGAAAAACCGCTGCCGGAAGGTCTCAGCGGGACCAGGAATCCCGGGGGCTTTCCGGCCGATCGATAGGTGAAAAACTGAGGTTCACTTTACGATTTTCTAGGTTACAATCCGGATAGACTCCGGGATGCAATCCGCTCAGGTTCTCTCTGATTTTTCGCTCGCCGACGCCACAACAGTGCTGTCGGCGCTTTTGGTTCTCGTGTTCCTCGTCCGCGGCCTGTACAAGGTGTATCCGGTTTTCTTCATTTATTGGGTGCTGGATATCCTGCTGTGGGCCCTGCCCCTACTGCCGATCGACTTTCCCACTCTCATGTCCGTCGAGAACGGATACTTCATGGTTCGCTGGGTGATCTATTTCCTTTTGGTCATCGAACTTGTCGACCGGATTCTCGAAGATCATCCTGGAATTGCGCACTTGGGGAGGCGGGCCGTGCAGGTCATGATGGTCGTCGCGGTCGCCGCCGCCGTCTACACGCT
>DASXZC010000700.1:0-2607 GCA_036502165.1 Bryobacteraceae bacterium | reverse complement strand
AACGGCGGGGGCGGGGTCATGTACTTCAATGCTCCACAATTGCCGCAACTCACGGTGCGACTTGACGGTGTCAAGGACTATATTGAGCAGCATGCGGACGGTGCCGCGAAAACCGTTCACTGGGAAGACTATTCGCTCGCCCAAGGGGCGCAGGGTCAGATCACCAAAATGCAGGCGCTCTTAACCCGGATGCCTAAGGGCAGCTTCAACTGGGTAGTCGGGCCATTCGACGAAGCACTGACGCCGCTGTTGGAAACCGCCCGCCAACGCGATAGGACCGAAGTCAAAGGCGTCGGCTTCGATGGCGAGGGCGTCGCCTACGACTCAATCCGCAAAGGAGGCCAGCAAGCTGCGACCATCAGCTGGGGCCTTGAGTGGGTCGCTTGGGCCGGGATCGACGAGTGCAATCGGGCTTTGAACAAGACAGAGGTCGGCGTGAACAAGGATTTTCCCATCCAGCTCACCGATTCCACCAATGTTCCGGCCGAAGGCAAGAACTACGACATCGGCTTCGATTTTAAGTCCCGCTACAGGAAGATGTGGGACGACGCGCGAAAGTAGCCGCGTCAGGAATGGAGGGTCGCGGAGGGTAAGGCGATGCGGACGCCGGATATTATTCCGCAAGTCCCGGTTCTGGCGTTCCGAGACCTCACAAAGTCCTTTGGCCGAACGGTCGCCGTCGATCACGTCAGCTTCGATGTCAAACCCGGCGAGATCCATGCGCTAGTCGGCGGGAATGGAGCCGGCAAGTCGACCTTAATCCGCATGCTGGCTGGAGACCATGCGCCGGATTCGGGTCAGATCCTGATGGCCGGCAAGGCCGTTAGCTTTTCGCATCCGAGCGAGGCGATCGGTCATGGGATCGGGTGTGTGCACCAGATCCCCATGTTCGTGCCAAACCTGTCGATCACGGAAAACCTCCTTCTTGGCGTGCCATTCACCCGCAAGCGCGCTGGACTCATCGACTGGCGGGCGGAGCATCTTGCAGCGCGCGGCGACCTCGCCGCCGTAGGCCTCACGGTCGATCCGCGCGCTGACCTCGAAACGCTGAGCGCCCATGAACGGCAACTGGTCGCAGTGGCCCGGGCATTGAAGCGCGGCCTCAAGGCACTTGTCCTTGATGAAGTGACGGCGTCGCTCTCTGAGCCCGAGGTGCAGATTCTTCATGCTCGCATCCGCGCGTTGCGTGATCGAGGTGTTTCGATAATCTACGTGAGCCATCGCCTAGAAGAGATTTTCCGCTTGTCCGACCGTGTCACAGTTCTGCGTGACGGCAAGGCAGTCGCGACCCTGAACGTGGAAGGGCTCACGAAGCGCGCTTTGGCGCGTCATATCGTCGGCTACGAAGTCGGTGATCTCTTCGAGCGGCGGACGGTGACGTTCCCCTCGTCGGCAAAGCCACGGCTGGTCGTCGATCGCTTGTCAGACGAACGGCTGCGCAACGTCTCCTTCAGCCTGAATGCCGGCGAAGTGTTAGGTGTGTGTGGACTGGCCGGGTCGGGACGAACGCGACTTTTGCACATGATCTTCGGGCTCACACCGCATTCGTCTGGGACGATCGCAATCGACGGCGAGCGGTTCGAATTCCGTGATCCGGCAGAGGCGCTCGCGCAAGGCGTCTCTATGGTCACCGAAGACCGGATGAAGGACGGCTTCGTGCAGACGCTTCCCGTTTGGCAAAATGTGACCTTGCCATGGGCATCCTTGTTCCGGCGATGGGGATTCCTGCAGCTTGGACGGGAGAAAGGTGTCGCGAAGCTCAACACCACCAGGCTCGGCGTCAGGATGCCAGGCATCGAAGCGGACATGAACGAGCTGTCCGGCGGCAACCAGCAGAAGGCGATCTTCGCCCGCTGGATTACCGGGCCATTGCGGATTTTACTCCTCGACGAGCCAACCCACGGCGTCGACATCCGATCGAAAAGGCAGATTTACGACATAGTTCGCGAGCTCGCCGCCGAGGGCGCATCGATCCTCCTTGTTTCCTCAGAACTCGAAGAAATTGAAGCGCTATGCGAGCGCGCAATCCTTCTACAGCGGGGCAGGATGATCGGCGAACTGCATGGTTCCGATATCGCCAAAGACCGCATCTTGCACACGCTTCTCGCCGGCGCTGAGGACACCAGGAATGAGCAGCATGCAGATGGATGAGCACGCCGCTACACTCGTTCAAGCTGGGCCTCAGGACCAGGGGTCGGGCCCCCGCTTCGGACGGCTCGACCTCGGCTCCATCACTCCGCTGATCTTCTTCGTGCTCCTGATAGCCGTGTTCGGCGTCGCCGCGCCCGAATTCTTCTTGAGTGGCGAAAATTTGACCTCGATTCTCAATAATGGCGCTGTCACTGCGCTTCTTGCTTGCGGACTTACGGCAGTGCTTATTGTGGGCGAATTCGACCTTTCGATCGCGGCGGCCGCCTCCTTCGGGGGCGCCGTCGCCGCGGTGCTGGTCGCACACGAGCACGTTTCTCTCTTGCCGACGTTTTTGGTTGTTGTCGCGGCCGGTGTAGTCACCGGCCTGGTCAATGGCATCCTTGTGACCAAATTCGAGATTCCCGCGCTAATCGTAACGATCGGCGTATCCAGCCTCCTCGACGGCTTCACCCGGTG
>DASXZC010000699.1:0-7666 GCA_036502165.1 Bryobacteraceae bacterium | reverse complement strand
CAAGCCGCTTTCTTCACTCTCGGCGGCTACGCCATGGGCATGTATCTCATGCGCCAAATCGGCCCGCGCGGAGTTTACGGCGATCCTATCCTGCCCGATTTTATGGTCTTCCTTAACTGGAAATCCCTCCCCTGGTTCTGGTACGGCTTCAATCACTTTCCATTCGCCGCCGCCATGGTCATCATCGTGCCGGGATTGGTCGCGCTCGTCTTCGGATGGTTCGCGTTCCGCTCGCGCGTGACCGGCGTCTATCTTTCGATCATCACGCAGGCGCTCACGTATGCTCTGATGCTCGCGTTCTTCCGTAATGATATGGGATTCGGTGGCAACAACGGCTTCACCGATTTCAAGGACATTCTCGGCTTCGATCTACACTCCGATGGCACGCGCGTTCTGCTGCTGGTGCTGACCGCCGTCGCGCTCGCGGCCAGTTATCTGGCTTGCCGCGCCATTGTTGAATCGCGCGCCGGGCGAGTGTTGCGAGCGATCCGCGATGCCGAGAGCCGCACGCGATTTCTCGGATATCCGGTCGAGTCGTTCAAGCTGTGGGTGTTCGTATTTTCGGCCGTGATCGCCGCGATCGCCGGTGCGCTCTATGTGCCGCAAATCGGCATCATCAACCCTGAGGAGTTCTCGCCGATCAACTCGATCGAGGCAGTGATCTGGGTCGCTGTCGGAGGGCGCGGATCCCTCTATGGCGCGATCTTCGGCGCGATTCTGGTGAACTACGCGAAGACGTATTTCACCGGCGCATTCCCTGAAGTGTGGCTCTACGCGCTCGGCGCGCTCTTCGTCATGGCGACGTTGTTCTTGCCTCGCGGCATCATCGGGCTCATTGAAAATCGGGGCAAGAGCAAATGAGCGTTCCACGCCGCGAGAAGAGGCTCTACCTCGAGGAGATCACCGTCAGCTTCGATGGCTTCAAGGCTCTCAACAACCTGACGCTCTACGTCGAACCGGGGGAATTGCTGTGCATAATCGGCCCCAACGGCGCGGGCAAGACGACGATGATGGATGTCATCACGGGGAAGACGCGGCCGTCTTCCGGCTCGGCGTGGTTCGGCAATGATTACAACCTGCTCGAGATGTCGGAGGCTGAAATCGTCAAGGCTGGCATCGGACGCAAGTTTCAGAAGCCGACCGTCTTCGAGGAGTTGACGGTCTATGAGAATCTCGAGCTCGCACTCGCCGGGGATCGGTCGTTCCTGAAGACGCTCCGCTTCCGCATCACCGCGGCGCAACAGGCGAGAATCGACGAAGTGCTCGGTATCATCGGCCTGACCGCGCAACGCGCGGCGATGGCGAGAATCCTCGCTCACGGCCAGAAGCAGTGGCTCGAAATCGGAATGCTGCTCATGCAGAATCCCGAGTTGCTGCTGGTCGACGAGCCCGTCGCCGGCATGACCCCGCAGGAGATCGAACGCACCGCGGAGCTTCTGTTGTCGCTTGCCACTGAACATTCTGTCGTCGTTGTCGAACACGATATGTCGTTCGTTCGATCGATCGCTCACCGGGTGGTCGTGCTGCACGAGGGCCAAGTCATTGCGGAAGGCGATATGGAAAAAGTGCAGAATGATCGCCGCGTCAAAGAGGTCTATCTGGGCGTATGAGCAGCCTCTTGGCGGTCGACACTCTCAACCAGTTTTACGGCGGCAGCCATACGCTGTGGGATGTGAACCTCGAGGTTCCCGCGGGTTCGCGCATGTGCCTGATGGGCCGCAATGGAATGGGCAAGACTACGTTGCTCAAGTGCATCATGGGCCTGCAGGGTGTGACTTCGGGCAAGATTTTGTTCGAGGGCACTGACCTAGTGAAAGTTCCCGCGGAACAACGCGCGAGGCTCGGCATCGGCTATGTTCCACAGGGGCGCGAGATTTTTCCGCAACTGACGGTTGAGGAAAACCTGCGCGTCGGCCTGGGCATCCGCAAGAACGGAGCCCGCGCAATTCCGCCTCGAATCTACGATCTGTTTCCCGTTTTGAAGAAGATGCTGAATCGCCGCGGCGGCGATCTCTCCGGAGGCCAGCAGCAGCAGTTGGCGATTGGCCGCGCGCTGGTGCTCGAGCCGAAATTACTGATCCTCGATGAACCGACCGAGGGCATACAGCCGAACATCATCCATGAGATCGGCGATATCGTTCTGCGACTGAATCAGGAAGAGGGGCTGACAGTTCTGCTCGTCGAGCAGAAGCTGCCGTTCGCGCGGCGAGTGGCTAGTGAGTTCTGCATCCTCGACAAGGGCCGGCGGGTTGCGGCGGGGGCGATCGGCGAACTCACCGACGATGTCGTCCGAGCTTATTTGAGTGTCTAGTGAGAGTGCGAATGCGCCTTCTTTTGAGGCGTTCCTGACGCGGTAAGTCCACCGGCTCGCTGTTGCTCGAGCCATTCGATCACGCGATCGAGACCCTCGGCAGTCTTGAGATTCGTGAACACGAACGGTAACTCCCCACGCATCCGCAAGGTGTCGCGCTCCATCACTTCAAGGGATGCTCCGACGTAGGGCGCCAAGTCGATTTTATTGATGACCAGCAGGCCGCTCCGCCGAATCCCCGGGCCTCCCTTGCGAGGGATCTTGTCGCCGCCCGAGACGTCGATCACGTAGATCGAAACGTCCACGAGTTCGGGACTAAACGACGCGGCCAGATTGTCGCCGCCGCTCTCGATGAAGACGAGTTCGAGTCCAGGGTGCGCGGACTCCAGATCCTCGATGGCGTCGAGGTTCATCGAGGCATCCTCGCGGATGGCGGCATGTGGGCAGCCGCCGGTCTCAACGCCGCGGACGCGATCCATCGGAAGCGTGCCCTGGCGCATGAGGAATTCGGCGTCTTCCTTCGTATAAATGTCGTTCGTGACTACGCCGAGATTGACTTGCGGCCACAGCCGCTTGCTCAAACGATCGACCAGCGCGGTCTTGCCGCTGCCAACAGGTCCTGCGATGCCGACGCGGAATGCTCTCATTCTCTTCTCCTCAAAACAGGAAATACCGTTGCGCGAGGGGCAGGACGGCGGCTGGTTCACAAGTCAACAACTCCCCGTCAGCGCGAACTTCATACGTTTCCGGATCGACCTGAATAGCGGGCATCGCGGCATTGTGGATCATGTCCTTCTTTCCCACCGCGCGGCAATTGCGGACCGCGCAGGCCCGCTTGCGGAAGTGCTGCTGAACGCCCTCGCCGATCGAGGCTTGGGAAACGAAGGTGACCGAAGTCGAGGCGGTGGCTCCGCCGAAAGATCCGAACATAGGCCGATACAGCACCGGCTGCGGAGTCGGAATCGACGCGTTGGCATCGCCCATCACGCTCCACGCGATGAAGCCGCCCTTGACGATCATCTCGGGCTTCACGCCGAACATCGAGGGTTTCCACAGCACCAAGTCCGCGAGCTTGCCCGGTTCGATCGAGCCCACTTCATGAGCGATGCCATGCGCAATCGCCGGATTGATCGTGTATTTCGCGACATATCGCTTCGCGCGGACGTTGTCATTTCGCGCGGAATCGCCGCCGAGCGGTCCGCGCTGAGTCTTCATCTTGTGCGCCGTCTGCCAGGTGCGCGTGACCACTTCGCCGATGCGCCCCATCGCCTGCGAATCACTCGAAATCATGCTGAATACGCCAAGATCGTGCAGGATATCCTCGGCGGCGATCGTCTCGGGACGTATGCGGCTCTCGGCGAACGCGACATCCTCAGGCACCAATGGATTGAGGTGATGGCACACCATCAACATGTCGAGATGCTCGGCGATCGTGTTGACCGTATACGGCCGCGTCGGATTCGTGGAGGATGGAAGAATATTCGGCAGCGCAGCGATGCGGATGATGTCGGGCGCATGGCCGCCTCCAGCACCTTCGGTGTGATAGGTGTGGATCGTACGGCCGGCGATGGCGGCGATTGTATCTTCGACGAAGCCCGCTTCGTTGATTGTGTCGGTGTGAATCGCGACCTGCACATCCAGTTCGTCCGCGACCTTCAGGCAGGTGTCGATGGCGGCGGGCGTGGTGCCCCAATCCTCGTGCAGCTTCAGTCCACAGGCGCCGGCGCGTACCTGCTCGGCGAGAGGCTCGGGCGCCGACGCGTTTCCTTTGCCGAGAAATCCGAAGTTTACGGGCCACGCGTCGGCCGCTTCGAGCATGCGAGTGAGATTCCACGATCCCGGCGAGCAGGTCGTGGCATTGGTGCCTGTCGCCGGCCCCGTTCCTCCGCCGATCATTGTCGTGATGCCATTCGATAGAGCTTCGTAAATCTGCTGCGGAGAGATGAAGTGGATGTGGCTGTCGATGCCACCCGCCGTAATAATGAGGTTTTCCCCGGCGATCACTTCAGTCGATGCGCCCACAATCAATTCCGGATCGACACCGTCCATCGTGTCCGGATTGCCTGCCTTGCCTACTTTGACGATCCGCCCGTCGCGGATCCCGATGTCGCCCTTCACGATCCCCCAATGATCGAGGATAAGAGCGTTCGTAATCACCAGGTCGAGCACGCCCGAGGCGCGTGTGGCGCGCGCGCTTTGCCCCATGCCGTCGCGAATCACTTTGCCGCCGCCGAAGGTGATCTCGTCGCCGTAGACTGCGAAGTCGTGTTCCACTTCGATGATCAGTTCCGTGTCGGCGAGACGGATGCGGTCGCCTTTGGTCGGACCGTATAGATCCGCATAAGTCCGGCGCGGGATCGAGAGGCTCATCGGGTTCCCTTTCCCTGATGGCCGAGAATCACGCGCGCGCCTCCGAACTCGACCAGTTCGACCTCTTTTTCTTCACCAGGCTCAAAGCGCACCGACGTGCCTGCGGCAATATTCAAGCGCATGGCGCGTGCCGATTCGCGATCGAAGCGCAGCGCATTGTTGACTTCGAAAAAATGATAATGGCTGCCAACTTGAACGGGACGGTCGCCTGTATGCGCGACGACCACATGCACCACTTTACGTCCGACGTTCGCTTGAATGGGATCCGCTTCCAAGAACAATTCGCCTGGTTTCATCGTGTTCCTCATTGAATCGGATCGTGGACGGTCACCAGTTTCGTACCGTCGGGAAAGGTCGCCTCGACCTGCACTTCGTGGATCATCGCGGCGATGCCGGGCATGACGTCCGCCCGCGTGAGCAGCTTCGCCCCGAGAGTCATAATTTCCGCCACAGTTTTGCCATCGCGCGCCCATTCGAGGATTTCCGCGGTGAGAATGGCGAGCGCCTCCGGATAGTTCAATTGCAAACCGCGCGCGCGTCGTCTACGGGCGACGTCGGCAGCGACGAAAATCATGAGACGCTCCTGCTCGCGGGCTGTCAGGTGCATAGATCTTCTTTCAGTAAACTTTCCGGGGAGGAATCGCATCCTCGCCGGTGAGTGCGCGTTTTGCGGTTTGCCAGACTTGGGCCAACGTCGCCGGCAACTCGCGTGCCGATGCGCTCAAACCGCGGACGGCGAGACCGTCCGCGGCAAGCGCGCTGGATCCCCATATAGTAACTCCGGGGGTGGAACGCGCGCTACAAACGGCGTTCATTTGCGCCTCGAGATCGCGCCACTGCGCGGCGGCAGCGCCTACTGAAAAGGCATAGAAATTGGCCGCGTGCGTATAGGGGCCGAGGCGGGTGAGCGCGATCAACGGGCGTAAAGCGGGTTGCAAATGTGAAGATTCAATCAGCAGCGGACGACTGCACGAGTGGACCTCCGTCCTCAATCGCAGTGAGTCGAACTTGAACGTCTCGCCCATCGCCTGACGCCCGGGAGCCAGGATCTCCCACCACAATAGAATCGCGCGATCCGCGAGCGAGATCGACGTTCTTTGCGAATGCCGCGAACCGGCAAATGGGATGAGTGCGTCGGGAAGGTATTCGAGCAGGGCTCCCTCACTTACATGAATTTCGACCTGCTGCCGGGAATCGGCGAGTCCGTGGCGATGACGGTACAGCCGAGTGGCTCCTGTAGTAGTGACCTGCGCCGCCGCGCCGGGTCCGACATCGATCTTGAGAGAAAGATCGTCGCCTGAGAGGACTCCGCCCGAGACGTTGTGCAGGTGCACGAGACTCGCGCCGTTCGCCTGCGAAAATGCGCGGACGACTCGCCAGGGAGGCTCCTGCGCATCAAT
Organism: Bryobacteraceae bacterium; assembly: GCA_036502165.1. Taxonomy (GTDB): domain Bacteria; phylum Acidobacteriota; class Terriglobia; order Bryobacterales; family Bryobacteraceae; genus F-183. Next base: position 1,585 of record DASXZC010000699.1, on the reverse strand, counting down.
GTGCAAGCGGGTCGCGTGACCATCCGCTTTGTGAAATCGAAGCGAAAGGTGAGAGGTCAACTGATGAACAGACGGGTTTCGAGCGACGCATGACGCATCGACGCCAGTTCCGCCAGAGGAGTAAAGCAACCCACCTCCTTCGTGTTCTCCGACCCTCGAGCCGCAGACGAGATGAACGGGTTCAGGTTCCACATCAAGCACCCCGCCGCGACCTGTCCGATCGGCATCAATCGCTGGCAGGCGGAGATCAGCGCGGCGATCGATTGGCGGAGGCAGGCCAGCACCACGACGTCCTCATCAAGATCCAGCCGCGCGCCGGCGAGTCCGAACGCGACCGGATACGCAAGACCTTCGGGAATGAGGGATTCACCAGTGAAGGAATTCACCAGGCGTCCGAATCGCTGCCCCATCCGAAGCGCGGCATCGCGCGATTCTCGTGCGGGGCGTCGAGCCACGAATTCGTGTGTGAGTGCCAGAGGATCCTCATCGCCACGCCACGTTCTTCGCACAAAACTCGCCTCGAGAATACCTGCTTCCGAGAGATATCCGCGAAAGAATTCCTCAATGGTCTCGACCGTCAGACATCCTTCTTCGACCAGGGTTTCTAAACCTAATGAATGCGCGCTTCCGCCCACGGGAAGTGCCGAATCCGCCAACTGCAGGAGGTTGAGAAGCGAGTCCAATTAGGTTTTATAATACGTCACAATTGAAGGATCGGGCCGTACGCGAGTACTAAGGATGGGGGAACAAGAGTTCCTCCGCGATTTGAAACGCGACAAGGGGTGGAAGTTCTGTGTTCAATTACTCAGTCCCTGTTGCAGAATAAGAAGATATGCGAAGTTTGAGGAATTCAGGCCGCGCCCGGCGTGCGGCTGCGCTGGCAGCTTTTACGGCGATCGGATGCTTCGCCGCAGCAGCCGCGCCGGCGTTCGATGTCACGCCGCGGGCTCCGTCGCGGTTGCCGGCGTCGAGAACGAAATTCATTCAATTCCATATTGTTTCGCGGACTGCTACCGTTTCGGGCGAGCCGGTTACTGCTGAATTCCGGCTGATGGATGGATCCGCCACGAAGTCCGTCTGCAGGCTGCAAATCTCTCGCACTGGCCCGGTCGGGCTCGATGGCGCGGGCAAAGCTACCCGCCGCGGATTGTCGAACAGCCAGTGCGCGATCGGTTCCTCCGCACTTTCGCACGCGCGGACGGATGGATTGATCGACGCTACGATTCCCGTTTCATTCGCCCAAGCCGGAACGTATCAACTCTTCTTGCGCACGGCATCCGCCGCGGATTGGACCAGCGCGGGAACCTATCAGCTCGAGGATGATGGCGGATCCTCACTATCGATTCAAGTCCTCGGTGTCACTCCAACACAGGCAGTGCTCAACTTTTCGCCGCCCGATGATGGAAGCTCGTGCCAGATCCAGGTCACGGCGACGCAGACACCGGATGGCGGATTCGACTACACGCAACTGGTTCCCGATACAGATCCCTCGATCTTTCCAGGCGCCGACAATGCGAGTTCCTACGATCCGGTGAACGCTCCTCAAAATCGCGGATTTCCTCAAGCTGACGGATCCCTCGCCATC
>DASXZC010000698.1:0-15437 GCA_036502165.1 Bryobacteraceae bacterium | reverse complement strand
CGTTGGACCGTCGGAACGGCAAACGATGCAGTTGAACTTCCCCGCGGCGAGTCCGCCGATTCCCGCGATTTTCCTCGAAGATATGCTCTCGTGGATCCAGAACTTCGCGTCCGAAGAGGGACCGCGCCTCATTCAAGACGGCGGCAAATTCGCGGTACAGAATACGTTCTATCCGGTATCGACGAAGCTCTTGAACATGGTCAAAAACCTGCCGGGCAATCCGGGCCTCGCGCCGGGATTCTACACACCGCGTGTGCAACTTTCGATCGGTGATCTGCAGAAGCAGTTGCAGGAACTGGCGCGTCTGGCCAAGCCGATCGAGCACGTCATCACGCCCGAGCCCAACTTCGGCTTGCCATTCGAATTGAGCGGGGTCGATCCCGCCACTCTCACGGTCAGCCAGGTGCCCGGCACGTTCGGCTATGTGACCGTGCGAGGCAACGGGTTCCAGGTCAACGCGGCGATCAACTTCACTCCCGCGATTGCAGGAGTGACGACGTTGTTCCGGTCGGAGACTCTCCTGGTGGCGCAGATCCCGAAGGTAAATCTTCCGGTCGCGAACACCCGGTACACCATTACGGTTACGAATGCCGACAGCACCTTGAGCTCACCGCTGACCAACAGCCTCACGGTGAACCCATAGCCGGTCGAGAGGCAAACTACCTGAGGAGGCGCAATTATGGCGACTGAAAGAGACTATCAAAATTTATACGACCGCATTGCGGGCCTGCGCGAGACCGTGACGAGCCGGCTGGCCTCAGACCTGATCGCCAATCCGCAGCTTGCCGACGCGCTGACTAAGCAGATCGACGACATGTTGAAGTCCGTCGTGGACGCCGATGCCAGTGCGCCGCTGCCTCCTGATAAGGGACTCTCGGCTCTCGCCGGTGTCGGTCCGGACGCGGCCAAGGAACTCGGGGCAGCCCGCATGCCGGGTGGCATCGAGCCTTATGACGAGACCATCACGTCCGAGCGCATCATGGCGGTCGGCGACATGTACTATCTCTGGCAACACGAGAAAATCGGCGTGTTTCGAGTAGTACAGAAGCTGCAGGAACTGTTCCGCGCCGGCACGGTTCGCCTCTCCGGAGGACCGGGCGCGTTCAGCCTTTATCAATTCGACCGCCGCGAAGTGCTGCGTTACACGCAGCGCGATCGTCTCGCGGCGTACAAGCGGATCTTCAGTTACGGCGGGACGAGCGTGCCGACAGGCTCGCGTGCGAACACCGACTTCCACAAGCTGTTCGGGCACTTCGTCCATCAGGTCACTCTATTCTGGCGCGACAAACGGATTTCGGATGTCATCCGCGAGCGGGCGTACGACCCGAGCTTCGGATCGATCGCCATCGTCCGCCGCGCGGGACTCGATCTGCGCAACAACCTGAAGTGGCTGTCGTTCGGCCATATCAACGTGCTGCGCGTCGAAGTCATGCAACTGCTCGAAGAGGCATTCAAAATTCTCGACTCCGAGGACATCAAACGTTTGTTCGGCGCCGACAATGCGTGGGACGTGGTGGAAGAAGTGCTGATCCGCTATTACAACGAGCGCCTCGTCACTTCGCCACGCCAGCGCATGGGCGTCACTGGACGCGAAGTTCTGCGATGGCTCGCGCAGCCGCACATCCTGCAGACGACGCGCGCGCAATTCGAAACGCTGTTGCTCGAAATCGCCGAGCAATCAGAAGAATGGCTGACCAGCGCACAAGCGATGGGATTGTCGGGACGTCCGGCCTCGCAACGCGTATTGCCTTGGGATCAAGCGGGTCCGTCGCCGATGCATGCGAACGGCCGCACGTCGCGTCCCGGAGTATCGCCGAAGCGCGAGAAAGCCCGTGAATACGAGTTCGAGTTGTAAAGTCTAAGGCCGCTACGCGTATGCCGGTCACCAGAGATTATTCATTAAGTGGCACCCTCGCCCGCAAGATGGATGCCACGGTTCTCTCGGGCGCGCTCGCGAAGAGCGTCACTGATGCTGCTCTGCTCGCGGATCGAGCGCTTCGCGTGCGGCATCCGGATCTCGGAAACACGCCGCTCGATCCGAAGAATCCCGCGCATCGGAAGTTGCTTCTCGAGAAGGCGCACCTCGTCGCCGAGCAGGCAAGGCCGCTCATCTGGCTGAACCAGATCGTTGCGATGCTCGATCAGGATCGCGACGACATCCCTCGCCAGTTCCTGCTCGCTTGGATGACGGTTGAATCCGACGGCGACGTCACCAGCAAAACGAGCGTCCCCGAACGCGGCTACTTTCAGATCAACTGGGCCTCCGGTGAAGCGCAGGAACAACTGGGGCTCAGCTACAGCCAGTTCCTCTCGTTGACCACTGACCGCGCGTATTCGATTCAAACCGGAATCAAGCTCGTGAAGCGCTACCGCGACTATGTGAAGAAGAACTACACAGCGGTTCCGTATGGCTCCGCGCTGTTCTGGCGACTGACGAAGGCGCGCCACGGAGCCTCCGGACTCCTGCGCGACACGATGGGGCGCCTTTCGAAAAAGAGCGGCCCGATTACGTGGGACGCAGTCGCGGCGGAGCTATCCTCGACGCGCATGGGCGTGCGCGTCGTGAACAACGTCAACGAAGTCGTCACCTACGCATCGGGATTTAAGCCCCTCACGGATCTCATCCCTTCAGCGAGCGTATCGCACGAATTCGAACGGCATCATACGACGACGACCGCATGCGCCGGAGCCCCGGTCACCAGCGATCCGGACAACACAGTCGCGGTTCCACCCTTCGACGCCACCGAGCGCGGGAACCTGATCGAAGTGATGACGCCGAAGCGGAATGCCGCCGCGATCGAGTGGAACAAGAAGGCCCACCGCGGCAGCGCGTCCGGTGTGAACCCCGATTTGATCCGCAGCCAATTGGCGAACTATGTCGATTTTCCTGCCGTTTCGCAGGCGATTGACGCGTTCAATCGCCGGAATGCATCGAACACGATTCCTATTTCCGACTCGTCGGTGTTTGTGGAAGCGATCCACCAGTTTCAAGCGAAGTGCTTCAACGACGCTTCGTCCACCGATGGAAAAGCGGGTGGCGCGACGCTCGACAGTTTGGGGCTGATCCATCGCACGGCGCTCAACCCGGTTGCTCAGGTCAACACGAAAGCGCAGGATACGCTGCGCGGACTTGGCGCGAAAGTGTGCAATCTGACCAATAAAGAGCTCAGCGCCGGCAACTGGTTCAATCACATGGTGCAGCCGAGTTTCCTCGGCGAAACGTTCACCAACGGCATCCATTTGATTCTCGCGAGAAAGCTGCGCACCGCCGAACGCTACCTGCTGTCGTTGTCGAAATACGCTGGCCTCACGCCCGTGAAGCTGCGCGCCGCGCTGGGAATCCGCGAGCAGCACAAAGGCGCAAGACCGTCGAACACCGATGGCAGCATGCACAACTACGGGCTCGCGGTCGACATCAACTACGCGACCAATCCGAGGGTCGTCGGCAATCCGGCGCGGACAACTGGACAGACCGCGGTGCGGGAAGTCATGAATCGCGCGACGTCGCTGATTTCCGGAGTGACCAGCACCTTCAACTCCGCATTCCTCGACGGACTCGCTTCGAACACCACGCTAACCACGCGGCAGATCCACCAGGTTCTTTCGCAGCGCAATAGCGAACTCATGGCGTACCTGGCACTCGGTCAAAACGATGGCCTGCTGATGAACGCTCTCGCCGCCGCGCAGACACGCGCAAAGCCCGCCGGCCTTTTCCTCAACGGCGAATCGTTGAAGGATGCGGCCATTCGATGGCGCCGGCAAATCCGCACCGACCTCGCGACGTTGAGCAACGAGAAGAGCACGTTCTGGATGGACGATTCGAGCCGCGATCCGCTACGAGGGTTCCTCGATCTCAATGTGGATCTCGTATTCGCCCTGCGCGACAAGGCCTGTCTGGCATGGGGCGCGACGGACTTCGGACCGGGTGCCAGCGGCGACATGATGCACTTCGATTGCCGTGTCGATCAACTCGGATTCGAAATCGCACAGGCGAGCGGCGGCGACGTCAGCGCCTTCACGAAGAAGTTTCATCCTTGCGTCGCGGTCGCAGCAGGCGGAGCGCAGCGTGAAGTGGGCTCGGACTCGAACACTTCAAAGAGTCAGACCTCGACTCCGGCAAACCCCTGGACTTTCCCGTCGAAGACGCTCGGCCGCAAGGTCGCGGTTTACGTCTCTTCGACCGCCCGCGGAGCGAAAGACGTAGAGATGCTCGTCTTCGTTCACGGGCTGAGCAACGTCTGTAAAGCCGACGAGCCGATCGACTTCATTAAAGGATCCTTCAAGCTCGGCAGCCTCGTCGATGCGGCGTCGCGACCCATGGTGCTCGTGGTTCCTTGGTTCGATAACAATGCGCAGCGGACGGAACTGGGATCTCCTGATACGTTGAACGCCGTCCTCGAAGAAGTCCGCGGCGAGGTGAAGAAGTTCAGCGGATTGACTGCCGCGCCATCAGTGAAGCGGCTGATCCTCTCGGGCCATTCGGGCGCGTTCTACTTTTTTGACGCCCTCGCGATTGCTCGTGACAAGGGCGGAATGTCGAGTGGCTCCTTAAAGTCGCTCACAGATGTCTGGGCGATCGACACGACGTACTCGTCGCCGGTCGCCGATTGGCTGGGCTGGCTCACGTCCAACAAGAACCTGACGATTTCAATGGCCTGCCGCTCCGGAAAAGAGACTGACGAAAACGGCAAGAAAACGACCGTGAAGACGAGCGACCACGGCTCCGACTTCATCGACGCCGCAAAGAAGTCGAAAGGGAGAATGACGGTGACGCCGGTCGCGGCCGACGATATCGGCCACTGCGCGATGCCGAAGAGGTTCTTGCCGAAGTTCCTCGCGAATCTGCCCGCCTTAACCACGAGCAGCGCCAGCCATGAGATGGAGTTCGAAGAATACGCGTTTGCGCTGAGCTAGGCGGCTATGAGAGAGGCTCTCGCGTACGCGCGCCGCTATCGTGCTCGATTCGTCGACGAGCTGAAATCGTTCGTTCGCTTTCCGAGTGTCAGCGCGGAGCCGGCGCATCGCAACGACGTCCGCGCGTGTGCTGAGTGGCTCGCGAAGCATTTGCGTGCCATCGGAATGCCACGCGTCGCATTGCTCGAAACGAAGGGAGCGCCAGTCGTCTTTGCAGCCTCGCGCCAGAGACCGGGGCGTCAAACGCTGCTGATTTATGGGCACTACGATGTCGTGCCCGCGGCCGGCGCTGCAACGGCCTGGCGGACTCCACCCTTCGATCCGCAGATTCGAGGATCGAATCTCTACGGCCGCGGCGTCTGCGACGACAAGGGGCAGATGTTCATACACGTCAAAGCACTCGAGTCGTACTTGAGAAACGGTGGACCGCCAGTGAACGTGAAGTGCATCTTCGAAGGTGAGGAGGAAGTGGGAAGTCCGCATCTTTCCTCGTTCATACGACGCCACGCGAGGGCACTGCGCGCGAACGCGGCCGTGATTTCCGATACTAAAATGCTTGGCCCCGGCCGCCCCGCGATCAGCTATTCGCAACGCGGCGTGCTCGGCGTCGAGATCGAAGTATCCGGCCCAGACGCAGAATTGCACGCGGGAAATTTCGGAGGCGCCATCCACAATCCCGCGCAAGTATTATGCGAGATCGTCGCCGGATTGCACGACTCGCGCGGACGATGCATCATCCCGGGATTCTACGATTCCGTCCGCAAATGGAGCACGAGCGAACGATCCTACATGCGCCGCACCGGCCCGCGTGACGAAGAGATCGTCTCTCAGGCCCAACGAGGAGGCGCCTGGGGCGAGCGCGGCTTCTCGCAATACGAACGAACGACCATTCGCCCGGCCGTCACGATCAACGGGATCACGTCCGGCCATCAGGGAACGGGCGTCAAAGCAGTCATCCCTCCGCGCGCTGTAGCGAAGATCGGCTTGCGGCTCGTGCCCGATCAGGACCCCGCGGAAATCGCCGGTCTGCTGCGCGAGCACATCGCGCGCGTCACACCGCCAACGGTGCGCGCGGCGGTCCGCGTGTTGTCTCAAGCCCGGCCCGCGCTCGTCGATCGCAATGAGCCCGCGATGCATGCCGCCACGCTGGCGTATGAAAAAGGATTCGGCGCGCGGCCCATATTCATTCGCTCCGGCGGGACGATTCCAGTCGTCGATATGTTCCGCCGCGAACTGGGGATTCCTACCGTGTTGATGGGCTTCGCGCTGCCCAGCGATCGCATTCACGCGGCGAACGAGAAATTTCATCTGCCGGATTTCTTCAAGGGAATCGAGACTTCGACCCGGTTCATGGCGGCGCTCGCATGATCATCGTCGACTGTCATTGCCACGCCGGCAAAGGCGACCGGATGACTGCGCCGTGGAACACCGAAGCCGCGATCGAGCCCTACTTGCGGCGGGCGCGCGCGGCGGGGATCTCGAAGACGATCGTGTTCCCAGCGTTTCACACCAACTACGCAGTCGCCAACCGCCGCCTCGCACGCATCATCGCCGCCCATCCCGGACGCCTGATCGGATTCGCAATGGTCCACGCCAGGCGCGATGCCGGACGCATCTTCCGTATGGTCAATGAGGCCGTGACAAAGTGGCGCTATCGCGGCATTAAGGTCCACGGCCTCGAAGCCGCGCCGACGCGCGAAGTATGCGAGACCGCGCGAAAGCTTCATCTACCGGCCCTGATCGACGTCGGGATGAAGCCGCAAATCACTGAGATGTTCGCGCCGCAATATCGCGATGTGAACTTCATCATTCCGCACCTCGGCAGTTTCATTGGCGATTGGAAGGCTCATCAGATGATGGTCGACCAACTGGTGCGGCATCCGAACGTGTACGCCGACACATCCTCCGTGAGGCACTTCGACTACATCGTGGACGCTGTGAAACGCGCGGGACCCAGGAAGGTTCTGTTCGGATCCGATGGGCCGTGGATTCATCCGGGCGTAGAACTCGAGAAGGTAAAGCTGCTGCACCTGCCGCCGAAAGCGGAGGCTCTGATCCTCGGCGGGAACATTCTGCGTCTGATCGGCTATGGACAAAAGAAAAGGGCCGGAGTTCCCGTTGATCAGGAACTCCGGCCGCAACACTACTGACAAGCCCGAACCGTCCCTAGAATGAGAATCGCAACGCCAACTGCAACTGACGCGAGAAGTTGTCCTGCGAGTTAATCTGTCCAAACGTTCCACTCGAGAAGTTCGTATTCGGCGAGTGGAACAGCGGCGAGTTGAAGCCGTTCAATGCCTCGGCGCGGAACTGTAGCTTCATCCCTTCGCGGATCGGAATGTTCTTGAACAACGACAGATCCCAGTTCTTCTGGCCGGGGCCGCGAAGATCGCTGAGAGTGCGAGGCGTCGATCCGAACGTTCCTTCTCCAGCCAGCGTGAACGCCGCGGGATTGATGTAGTTGTACAAGCGGGACTCGACGCTGCCGCTGGTGCTGGCCGAGCTTCCGGTTTCATTCGGACGCTGTGCGCCATAGCCATAGCCGGAGTTGAAGTCCGTTTGAAAGATCTGCAGCGGGAAGCCGGTCTGATAGACGTTCACGAAGTTGATCGTCCATCCGCCGACGAAGTAGTCCGCAGCCTTGCCGGTGTTCACGGATTTGCCTTTGCCGATCGGCAATTCGTAGGACAACGAAGTCGCCCAGCGAAGCGGAGTGTCGACGTTCGAGACGCTATATTCCGCTCCGAGATTGTATGGATTCTGCGGAGCTCCCTGTGCGCCGCTATTGAGGCTCGAGCCAACGCCGCCGCTGCTTTCATCCATGTTCTTCGACCAGGTGAATGTGCTCAGGAACGTCAAGCCATGGCTGAACCGCTTCTGCGCTTTGATGACCATTGAATTGTAAGCGGCATGATTCTGATCGCCGAAAATGTACGTGATGCTCTGATACGCCGGGAAGGGCGACAGGAGCTGATAAGCGGGAACTGTCGGACCACCCAGCGTTCCCGGCGGCAGAATGCCGTAGAACGGGTTGGGCACTTGAGCGTTCAACGCCGCTGTTCCCTGCGAAAGCAGCGACGGGTTCAGTGCGTTGATGTTGATGCCCGGATTGCCGAGCGTCAGGTGCGTCGAGTGCGAACCGACATAGGCGACTTCGAGAGCAATGCCGCCCGGCAGTTCGCGCTGCACGTCGACCGAATACTGATGCACGCGCGGCGATTTGGTTCTCGGGTCGACGAGCGAGAGCGGAGCTCCCAATCCAGCGGATGTTCCTTGAGAATTGCCCAGAGGCGCGAGCAGTCCACTCGGGAAGGGATTGGTCAGCACGTCATTGGTGGGCACGGTTCCGGTGTACTCAGTATTGTTCGCGTAACCGAGCGTGGCGATCGGACCGCCCAGGTAAATCTGCGGCGCCCAGAACAAGCCATAGCCGCCGCGGATGACGGTCTTGCTGTTCAACTGATAGGCGATGCCGCCGCGTGGGCCCCACTTGTTGCCGTTGTAATTGCCGACGGTGTCAGGCGCTCCGCCGAGGCCGGCGTACTGCACTTCGCCCTTCAGATTCAGACCCGGCACCAGAGATGCGATCGGGTTGGTGGCAGTCTGGTTGAAGTTGACGATGAGGCCGTTGTTGGCTTCCTTAACTCCCGACTCATGTTCCCAGCGCAGACCGAAGTTCAGGGTGATCTTGCTGTTCAAACGGAAGTTGTCCTGAATAAATCCGCCGTAATAGTAAATGTAGTCGGTGAGTGTCGAAGCGGTGTCAGCCTGGCGCGTGTAAGGCCGGCCGAGCAGCATGTCCGCGAGATCGGTGCCGGTGGCGCTGGTATTCAGGCTCAAATCCGTATTGAAGTTGTAGCAGCCGGTGGTGCAGTTGATTCCGGCGCCGGAGGTCGCGAGGCGGCGATAGTCGAACCCGCCACGAAGGCTATGGCGTCCGATGAACTTGTCGACCGAAGTCGAGAAGTTGCGCGACGCTTCGTCGTAATAATCCCAATCGCCGCTTTCACCGATGCCGGAGAACGTCGAGAGGTTGATCGCCGGGAACTCGGCAACCGCCGGCGAGATCGTGTTCGCATAGTTCTTGCTGAATCCCAGCGTCCCGACGTTGAAGCCCTGCGAACTGTTGTAGTCGAAATTCGGGAAGCGGTTGAAGCCATAGCGAACCGTCAAAACAGTCGTCGGACTAACTGTGAGGATGTTATTGATCTGAGTCGCATCAACGCGCCGCAGCAGGCGCCATCCGGAAGTCGTCGAGGGAAGATTGAACCAGGTGTCGCCGGGCTCGAGCGAGTAGTAGCGCAGGTAGCTCAAGCTGGCGCGCCACCAGCGGGTGAAGTCCTCGTCGATCTTGGCGGTGTATTGCACGGCGCGCGCTTTGATCGTCGAGGAAACTGCCACGTCGTTAGCGCCGAAGTACGCCGGGGTCGTCACCGGATTCGGGAACGCCGCCGCGAGGCCCATGCCGGCCGGGGACATTTGCGACGTTGGAATCACGTTGCCCGGATACGGCTTGCCGGTCGCAGGGTCGATGATCGTATGCAATCCGCCGCCCTGGTCGAAGCTCTTCGAGAAGTCGCCGGAGCGCTCGAGCAGCGTCGGGAACGCGAAGTTCGCCGAGTCGGATGACGTGTCGTCGTAGTGCTCGACGCCGAGGTAGAAGAACGTTCTGTTCTTGCCGTTATAAACGTGGGGAATCGAGATCGGTCCACCAAAGCTCGCGCCCCAGGTCGTGTTCGGTTGATTAGTGATCGGAATACCGGCCGCGTTGGCGAAGAATGCGTTGGCATCCATGTCAGTCCGCCGGATGTGGCCGTACGCGCTGCCGTGATACACATTCCCGCCGGACTTCATCAGTGTGTTGAACATTCCGCCGCCGGTCCGCGCCATTTCGGCATCGTACGTATTGGCCTGAATTTTCACTTCCTGCACCGATTCAATGGTGGGGATGATGATGGCGCGATTGTTGGCGTCGGTAATCGGAATCCCGTCGAGCAAATAGTTATTGCCGCGCACGGGGCCGCCGGCGATCGAAATCATTGACGATCCGCTCTGATCTTCCATGCGGTTGTAGGCGGGTGGACCGACCTGCACGACGTTCATCGACAGCTTCGACATCATGAACGGATTGCGCCCGAGGTTGGGAAGATCCACGAGCTTCTGGTTGTCGAGCACTTGGCCTTGCGACGCGCTGGCGCTCTCGATCAGCGGCGCGGACTCCTCAACTTGCACACTCTCGGTGACGGCGCCGAGCTCGAGTTTAATATCCACGGTCATCTGGGCCTGCGTGCTAACGATGATTCCCTTGCGTTCACTCTTCTTGAAGCCGGGCGCTTCGCAGGACACGGAATACGTCGCGGGGACAACTTCGTTGAAGACGTATTCGCCGTTGGCGGATGTTGTGGCGGCACGGGTCTCGCCGGTTCCTTGATTGAGCAGCGTCACTTTGGCGGTGGTTAAAACGCCGCCGTTCTGATCGGTAACGATGCCGCGGACCAGTCCGTAATACGACTGAGCCTGGAGAGCGGCCGCCAAGGCAGCCGATACGAGCAGTGTGCGAACCAGAGCCTTGCAATTGGATAAGACCATCGAGTTTCTCCCTAACGGTTACTGTCGCCAGTTGGCCATTCGGGAACACACAAGGTTCCAATCGAAAATCGACGTGGTTCGCCACTCAGCACACGGATTGCGCTGCGAATTATGCGATTGTGGCAGTGGTGTGAAGGTTTGTCAAGAAGATTTTTTGAATAGACTGAACGCCTTTTTTTCCGCCTTGCAGAGAATAGACGGTGAAACCTACTCCACCGGCGGCCCAGATGCTACTGTAGCCGTATGTGGCGCACCACCCTGATTGCAATCTCTTGCGCGATAGCGGTTCCAGCGTGGCCAGCGGAGTTGCGCATCGCCGCGGCGGCGGATTTGGCCCAGGTCGAACCGGCGCTGGGCGCGGCATTTACTCAGAATTCCGGGATCAAAATTGTATGGGTCACTGGGGCGAGCGGCCTATTAGCTAAACAGGCCGAAAATGGCGCTCCTTTTGACGTATTTTTATCCGCGAGCGAAAATTACGTAAATGAAGTCATATCGCATGACGGCGCGGGAGTGAAAGAAACGGCCGTCGTTTATGCGACCGGTCATGTCGGATTGTGGAGGCCACCGGGATCCCACGCGCCGGCCGGCTCAATTCATTCGCTTCAGGATTTGCTGAAGCCCGAAGTTCAGCACATCTCGATCGCGAATCCCGCGCACGCGCCGTATGGGATGGCCGCGAAAGAGGCTCTCGAGTCGCAAGGACTTTGGCCGAAGATCGAAGCCAAACTCGTCTACGGCGAGAACGTCCGGCAGGCTTTGCAGTTCGGCGAGAGCGGCAATGTGGACGCAGTGCTGACCGCGTGGGCGCTGGTCCGCGCGCAGCCGGAAGCGGTCGAACTCGCGCCTGAGGGAGTGTATCATCCATTGCGACAGGCGGGCGCCGTTTTAAAAAATTCGCAAGATCAGAAAGCCGCGCGTGAATTCATGAAGTTCCTTTTGGGCCCGGTGGCGCAAGGGATTTTGCGTAATGACGGATTCGCCGCGCCTTAGGGAATCGGCAACAGCGTAAACCGGGGATTGTCTGAATCAGGATCCGCGTCCGTACATCGCGGATCCGCCTTCGCGCTGATGCTCACCATACTGAACCGGTACGGAGGACGCCAGCGGACCAGAAAATACGTGCCCACGGGAGGCTTATCGAAATCAGTCGGCGGATCGCTCAAATCGAAACCGACCTGCCACAGGTCGGGCGCCGTGGGGCAATGCATCGTGGGCGGAATATTCTGAGCCGAGCGGTGCGCGAATTTGTCATGCCAACGGTGCAGGTCTTCTCGATGCGCGGGCTCCGACCACACTGCCGCTTGTTTCGCCCAATCCTGAATCAGCCATTCCTCGACGAAATCGCGCGGGCCGAGTGCTATGGGATCGACGCGCGTCGCCACATCGCCCTTGATTTTGTAGTGGCGGATCGCCTGGCGATTGTGAATCCCCGGATCGATGCTTCCGATGCGGAAGTCGACCAGGGCTTCATCGTCCGATAACGTTCCTCCGATGCTCCAACCTTCAAACGCATATTCGGCGCCATCCACCAACGGCTTCGAGAGCGTCTGCCGGAAGAGGCGGTAATAGACGTCGTGCCAGTTCGACTCGCACCAGGGTTGAATGCCGAGCGTCAATACAAGGCCGTCCTCTGACGTCTTAATTGAGAGGATGTTTTGCGGATGATAACCATCCTTCGTGTAAGTGTTCTGTTCCGATTCCCACACGCGGCGCCAGGCTTTTTCGGATTCGTTCCACCTGTACAGGTAAGCGGAATCATCGAATCCGCACACAATTCCGACGCTCGTCGTCAGAGTCAGAAACGATCCTTGGCGGCGAAATATGATTTTGGATAAGTAGCCGAGCTGCGTCCAATCCGGACACTCAGGATCCTTCGCATCCACGCCGCACGCGAGACCGGCCGCACTCACTTCGGCGTTCAATTTATTCTCTAGCGCAACGGTCTCGCCGTTCTGAGTGAGCGCGCTCATTTGCGATTCGATCCAATAGCGCAATTCGTGCTTGATCTGCGTCAATGCCGGAGTCGCTCCGCGCGTTGGGGAATCCTGCGGTTCCTTCGCACCGCGCATGGGAGTCAACAACGCGCCGAGAGCGTCGAGCTGGGGATCGGCTGCTGCATGAGCCGATCCGCATAGCACTACAAGCGCAAGCACCTCACGCGAGAACATTAGCGAAACCTACTTGGCGGACTTCGTTCGCAACTCGGCCATCAGCTTGTCGATCTCTCCCTCACGCTCGATGCGCGCGACCTTCTCGCCCGCCGACGGTTCGGCCACGTCATAAGACGCGAGCCCAAGCGCTTCTTCAAAGATCAGTTTGCTCTCCGCCTGATCCATCGTTCCACCGGCTTCGGTCAGGTCGTCGACTTTGCCTTTCGCTTCGCTCGCACGCTGTAGCATGCGGCTGCGCCGGTGCCGCGCGATGAGGATCGCCGCCTGCGACTCTGTCTCTGCGAGCTTCCTCTGCAACCGCATCAGCGCCGATTTCAGACCTTCGACCTGTTCCGACTGATCGTCGATTTGCGGATTGAACGTCGCCGAAATCGCACGAGCAGATAGCGATTTGTCGATGCACACGCGTGCCAGATGCTCCTCACCCTTGCTAACCGCGAGATCCGCCTTGCGCATCCACTCGCTCGCCTGGTCCTCGTGTTCCTGCCGCTTCTTGCGCAGCAGATGTTCATCCGCGATCGCGATGGCGACCTGCGTCTTCACCTGCAGGAGTTGATTGCGCATGTCGAGGATCACCTGCTTGATCATCTTGTCCGGATCCTCGGCGCGCTCGACCAGTTCATTGATATTGGCGCGAATCAATGTCGCGACTCTCTCTAGTAAGGCCATCGGGTTTGCTCCTTTCTTGAATCGTCGTGGCCCGATCCGGCTGACGGTCCGGGCCACGACGCATACGAACCTTCTAACTACCCGCCGCGGGCGGCGCACCTTTGTCGCCCAACGTGCGGACCTTGCTCATCAACTCCGACATCTTCATTCCGGAGAGTGTCTCGAACAACGCCGGCACTTGCGCAGCGATGGCGGTCATGTCTCCAGTGATCTTGTTCATGCCGGTTTCATTGCCTCCCGTCGACACGATGGTGATCTTGTCGACATTCGACAACGGCGAGGCCAATGCCCTCACGACCTCCGGCATCTGCGTGATCAGTTTGTCGACGACGGCCGCTTGGTTGTACTCCTTGTACGCTTCGGCCTTGACGTTCATCGCCTTCGCTTCCGACTCGCCCTTCTTGAGGATGATTTCGGCTTCCGCTTCACCCTGCATGCGGGTTTGCGCGGCGTTGCCTTCGGCTTCAAAGACGAGCTTGTTCTTCTGCGCGTTCGCCAGCATCTCGATCCGTTGGCGCTCGATCTCGGCCGGCTTCAGGACAGTCGCGATCAGTTCGCGTTCACGCCGCAGGATTTCAGCATCCTGCACTTTGACTTGTCCCTCTTTCTGGACGACTTCGATCTTCACAGCCTCGGCCGTGACCTGCTGCTGCATAACGTTCGCTTGAATCTCGTAGGACTTGTCCGCCTGCGCCTGTTGACGCTTGACCAACTCGAGGTACTCGGCTTTTTTGATGTCGAGATCACGTTGGGATTCCGCTTGCTTCGTCAGCGACAAAGTTTCGGCGAGCACCCGCTCCTGATCGGCTTGCGCCTTGGCGACGGCCGCTTCACGAGTCGCCACCGCGCGGCGGATCGTCGTATCGCGATCGGCTTCAGCCGTGGCAATATCAGCGTCACGCTTGATGCGCGCCACGTCAGGACGCCCCATGTTGACGATGTATTCGTTCTGGTCGCGAACCTCTTTAATGGTGAACGAAACGACTTCGAGGCCCATCTTGGTGAGCTCTTCTGAACAGGTCGAGCGCATACGATCGCCGACCAGCTCCGGCTGCTTCACAATTTCTTCAACCGTCAGTTGACCGATGATCCCGCGCAAGTGGCCTTCCATCACGAGCCGGATCAGCGCTTGCCGATCGTTGTCCGTCTTCGTAAGGAACTGCTCGGCCGCGGTCTGAATCGACTCGGGATCGCTCCTTACTTTGATCTGCGCCACGGCTTCGACCGAGACGGCGACACCTTGCTTCGTGTAGAGATCCTGTTGGGGAGCGACGTCGAACGACATCAGTTCCAACGACAATTCGCGGAATGTTTCCACCATCGGAAAGATAACGGTGCCGTGGCCTTTGACGATGCGCGTGCCGCGGAAACCATAGACGATCAGGGCCTGATGCGGGCCCGCTTTACGATAAAGTCGTGCCATGACTGTGAACAGGAACATGACGGCGACGACCATCAGTCCTGAAATCACGATCACGTCAGTGGGTATGTTGAGCATGTGAGTTGTTACTCCTCTTTCTTCTTCTTTTCCTAGCTACGTTACAGCCCCGTCAGCTCGTCCCAAAGCCGGACGTACGCCACGCCGCGTTCATAACGCGTCACGACGACTTCCGCTCCTCGCGCGATCGGGACCGATAGTTCGGAACGGATCGGCACGTGATGCCGTCCGCCGTCGCGCGAATAAATCATTTCTCCGATACCTTGTTCTCCGATGACCGGACTCGAGACGCGCCCGAGCATCCCGACCATCTCATAGTCGATCGACAGCATTTCGCGCTCATTGCGCAACAGCACTTTGCTGACGAACAGGAACACGACTGATGCCGCGCCAAGTCCGCTGAGCGCGGCGATGCCGAGGGCGATCACGAAGCCGAGCGTCGAATAGCGGCCGAGTAGATAACCGACGCCTCCGAACCACGTGAGGAACGCCGACAACGTCGTCACGTTGAGCTTCGAGAATCCGCCGCCTTGCCCGTGTCCGCCTTTGAATCCCATGCCGCCATGCTGATGGCCGCCGCCGCTATGAAAATGCGCGTGGCTGCTGTGGACGACCAGCGAGGCGAAGCTCATGAGAAATCCAAACAGAAAGCA
>DASXZC010000697.1:0-4372 GCA_036502165.1 Bryobacteraceae bacterium | reverse complement strand
CTGCCACTCGACAAGATTTGCCGGTGAAAACGCCTCCAGGACCCGCGCGCGCAGATCGCGCAGAGCCGATTCGTCCGGCACTTTCACATTCTTCGATTTCTTCGCGGATACTGGCTGCAAGGCGGGCTCGCGCATGGCGGCGAGCACATCCGCATACCGGCTCAAGACCCACACGCCGCGATCGGAATCGAAGGCGATTTCGCGCGAAGGCGGCGGGGACAGCGGATCGTCCATTCAGCCCGCGGCGGTGGCGCTCTCGACGGCCAAGGCCTGATCGAGGTCCCAGATGAGGTCGTCGAGATCCTCGATCCCGACCGACAGCCGCACCAGATCCGGCGTAATCCCCGCTGCTTTCTGCTCGTCTTCGGAAAGCTGCTGATGCGTCGTCGATGCCGGATGAATCACCAGACTCTTCGCGTCGCCGATATTCGCGAGGTGAGAAAAGAGCTTCAACCGATCGACGAACCTGCTCCCCGCATCCTTGCCGCCGCGAATCCCGAAGGTCAGCACGGCGCCGGAGCCGCCAGGCAGATACTCCGCGGCGAGCTCGTGATATTTGCTCGACGCGAGGCCGGGATAATTCACCCAGCCAATGCGCGAGTCCTTCGCCAGCCACTCGGCCACCCGGAGCGTGTTCTCGCAATGCTGCTTCATCCGCAGCCCGAGCGTCTCGATGCCCTGCAGAAACAAAAACGAATTGAACGGACTCAGGCTGCTGCCGAAGTCCCGCAGCCCGTCGACGCGCGCCTTGATGATGAAAGCGATGTTGCCGAAGATCTCGCTGAAATTCATTCCGTGATAGCCGGGGCTCGGCTGATTGATCTGCGGGAAGTGGCCCTTCGCCCAGTCGAACTTGCCGCTGTCGACGATGACGCCGCCGATCGATGTGCCGTGTCCGCCCAGAAACTTTGTCGCCGAATGGACGACGATATCCGCGCCATGCTCGATCGGGCGGCAAAGATACGGCGACGCCAGCGTGTTGTCGATCACGAGCGGGAGATGATGCTCGTGCGTAATCGCCGCTACCTTCGCGATGTCGAGAATGTTCATGCGGGGATTCGCGATCGTCTCGCCATACACCGCGCGCGTGTTCGGGCGAATGGCCTTGCGGAAGTTCTCCGGATCGTCCGGCTCGACGAACGTGACGTCGATGCCCAGGCGTTTGAACGAGACTGAGAACTGCGTGTAAGTGCCGCCGTAAAGAGTGGCGGATGACACCATGTGATCGCCCGCCTGCATGAGGCTGCTGAGGGCGAGGAACTGCGCGGCCTGTCCGCTGCCCGTGGCGAGCGCGGCGACGCCGCCTTCGAGCGAGGCCATGCGCTCCTCGAATACGGCGGTCGTCGGGTTCATGATGCGCGTATAGATGTTGCCGAACTGCTGCAACCCGAAAAGAGCGGCGGCGTGTTCGGAGTTCTCAAACACGAAAGATGTCGTCTGGTAAATGGGAACGGCGCGCGCTCCGGTAGCAGGGTCGGGCTTCTGCCCGGCGTGAAGCGAGCGCGTGGCAAAGCCCATGGCGCGTTCTGGCTGAGTCTCTTTTTCTTCGGGCATTGTTCGATTGTACGGCTATACTTGGTGCAAATTATGCGGTTTGAGTGTCAGGCGGGCTGCACGAAATGTTGTGAGCAGCAGGGGTTCGTCTATTTGACGGAGGGCGATATCCCGCGCCTCGCGAAATTCCTGAAGATGACGCAGGCGGCGTTTGAGAAGCGTTACGTTTACCGGACGCGGCATTTGCGCCGTCTGCGCGTGCCGAGGCATGCGCAGTGCGAGTTCCTGAAGGACGGCGGATGCTCGGTGCATCCGGCCAAGCCGCTGCAATGCGCCGCGTTTCCTTACTGGCCCGAACTGGTGGGAGACAAACGGAACTGGAAGAACACGGGCGAGTGGTGCCCCGGCATCGACAAAGGGCCGCTGGTGCAGATTCAAATGGCGCGTGCGGTGGCGGAGGAGATGAAAGCCGCGCACCCGCATCTCTATTAACAATCCACCACCGAAATGATTGCCGCGGTCCTGAAGGAAGATCCACCGGCGCTCGCCGATTCGGGAAAATCGGCTCCGGCGGAAATCGGCCGCGTGATCGAACGCTGTCTTGCAAAGAGCCCGTCGCAGCGTTTTCATTCCGCCCACGATCTCGCCTTCGCGCTGCGAACCATGTCGAGTGCTTCCGGGCAGCCACTGCCTGTCTCTACGGTGAATTTCGCGGACAAGCGCCGCCGGACGCCAATGTTGGCGGGCGTCGCGGGCGGTGTGGTCGTCGTCATGGCCGGCGCGGGATTTTACTGGCATAATCGCCCGCAAAACTTGGTACCTGATGGCAGTCGGCCGCGGCACGGCTGCCATCGAGGAAGCCCGCCGCGGTGCAGCTCTGGATCCGACATCCCCGGAAATGAATTCGTTCCTGCCGTGGTGGTTGTATCTGGCGCGCCGCTATGATGAGGCCGCCGCGGAGTCGCGCAAGTGTCTGGAGCTTGACACTAACTATTCAACCTGCCGTTCGGTGCTCGGTCAGGTTCTGGAACAAACTGGTGAAATCCGACCCCAAAGGCCATGGGGCATCGGCGGTCGTAGCGCGCGCCGACGCGCAGCGAATGCTGGAGGGGATATTGGCGGACGCAAAAACGGGCCACGTCTCCAAATATGCCCTCGCGAGCGTCTACGCCGCGTTGGGCGATAAGAATCGCGCGTTGGATGCGCTGGAGCAGGCGCTCTCGGAACGTTCGTTCTTTTTGGACTTCATCAAGTCCGATCCTGAGATGGACAGTTTGCGGCCGGAGCCGCGATTTCAGGAGGTTGTGCGGCGGATGAATTTCCCGCAATGACGCTGTTGCGCGGGCCATCATTTTTGGGGCCTGCGGGGTCATCGCAGACGACGAAAAACGATCGTCTGCGTTACAGGCGTAACTCGTAGCCGAGGTTGGTCAGGCCTGCGATGATTTGGTCGCGCAGGGATGTGATTTCCGCGGCCGTTAGCGTGTGATCCGGCGCTGCGGCTACGATGCGGAAGGAGACGCTCTTCTTTCCTGCCGGCAGCCGCTCGCCCTGGTATTCGCGGACGTACTCGATCTTCTCCGCAAGGTCTCCCGCGAAGCGCCGGATCTCGAGCTCGATCGTCCCGGCGAGCTCGCGCGCGCCGGTGACAACGGAGAGGTCAAACGCGCTCGTCGGAAACTTGCGCACGGGTGTATAAGTTGCGCCCGCCGGTTCCAGTTCGCGCAGCAGCTCCAGATCGATGTCGAGAATCGACGCCCGGCCCGGCTCGATCAGGTCAGGATGCACCTCGCTCAGCCTGCCGATCTCGCGCCCCTGCCACCAGAGCTCGGCTGAGCGCGCGGGATGTTCCCAGGAGCGGAGTTGCGCGACTGGCTTCACGTGGAGATCGGGAGCGAGGCATTCCGCAAGACGCTTGAGCTCAAGCGGTCCGGCTTCGCTGTAGAGCGCAGCCATCAGGTGCAATCGCTCGCCCGACTTGTGGATCTCGTGGCCCGTTTCGAATATGCGGAACTCCGCGAAGTGCCGCGCGTTCTCGACGATATTGCGATGGATGCCCGGCAGCAGTGAGGTCCGCAACAGCTCCTGTCCGGCCGCAATCGGGTTGAGAACGCGAAGGTGATCGGCGATGTCGAAACCGAACCGCCGCGCTTCCTCCTCGCTGATGAACGAGTAGTTGGACACTTCGGTGTACCCGCGGGCCGCCATCAGGCGCTTGACGCCACGCAAAAACTCGCGCTGGGGCGGATCGTACGACGGCGCGCAGGAAACGAGCGGCGGACGCGGCTCGATCGAGTCGTAGCCGATCATGCGTCCGACTTCTTCGACGAGATCGTCAGGTATCGCGACGTCTTTAGTGGCGCGCCACGAGGGAATTGTGACAGTGAGCTTGCCCGGTCCGGCTTCCGTCACTTTGAACGCCAGGCTTTCGAGAATGCGGATCACTTCGGCCTTATCGAGAGTGCGTCCCAGCTTGCGGGCGAGCCAGGCGAGGTCAAGTGAGATGGGCGCGGTTTCGCGCAGGGCCGCTGAGCAATCGGCAAGTCCCCCGACGAGACGCGCTCCGGGCGATAGGAGCGGGAGGAGGTCCATGGCGCGCGCGAGGGCTCGGACGGTGTTGTGCGGGTCCTGCGCCTTTTCGAAGCGCATGGAAGCGTCGGTCCGCAGCTTCAGCACGGATGACGTCTTGCGCACGCTTGCGGCGTTGAAGTTCGCTGCTTCGAGGACGATGGAGGTAGTGTCCTCCGAGATCGCGCTGGCCTTGCCGCCGATTACGCCGGCGATGGCGATCGGCCCCGCCGCATCCGCGATCACGAGATTCGATGGCGCGAGCGTATAGGATTCTTCATTCAGCGCCGCGATCGATTCGCCTTCACGC
>DASXZC010000696.1:0-41013 GCA_036502165.1 Bryobacteraceae bacterium | reverse complement strand
CCCGAGCAGAACGAGAAGCTCATCGAATCGAAGCTCCGCGGGCGTGGGGTGGCGCTCGTTGCCACCATTCTGCAGCCCAATATGCCGTTCTGGCCGATGCGCTGGATGGCCTTTAAACGCCGGCCGTGGGGCTTGCTCGTGTTCAACGAAAACCTCGGCCATTTCGGATTGCGTCCATCGAATGGGCTCGCGATGATCCGCCACATCGTCTGGCGCACGGGCAATTGGTTCCGTTGGCAGACGCGGCCTGCGGGTCCTGCTTATACGTGGACCTGGCGAATTTTCCATCCTGTGCAAGGGTTCCGCCGCCCGATTCTCTATCGCCGTGTTCTGCGTGCAGGGTTGGGCCGGATGTTCCCTGAAACACCGCTGCCCGCGCCCGCGGCAGAACTGCCCCAGGGCATTTCAGTCGTGATCCCGACGCGCAATGGGAAAGATCTTCTGAAGCTCTGTCTGCCTCCGCTACTGGCGCAGAATCCATCCGAAGTGATCGTCGTCGACAACGGCTCTGACGATGGCACAGCGCAATACATTCGCGAAGAATACGCCGCGGCGCCGGTCAAAGTTCTCGAATCGCGCGATCCGCTTTCATTTTCGAAGGCCGTGAATACGGGTATCGCGGAAGCACGCTTTTCACGCGTCTGCCTGTTGAACAACGACATGGTCGTCGAGCCTGGATTCCTCGCTGAACTCGAGCGTGCCTTCGAAGAAGTCCCTGATCTGTTCTGTTCAACAGCCCAGATCTTTTTTCCCGAGGGCGTGCGGCGTGAGGAGACAGGGAAGGCGATGATGGCTCCGCGCGAACATTTCTCTGATTTCACGTTGACGTGCCTGCCGCCGTTGGCGGGTGAGGATCACACGTACGTTTTGTACGGCAGCGGAGGTTGTTCCCTTTACTCGACGACGAAGCTCAGGCAGTTGGGTGCGCTCGATGAAATATACACGCCTGCATACGTCGAGGATCTGGATCTCGGAGTCCGCGCGTGGCGGCAGGGTTGGCCGTCGGTGTTTGCGGCGGGAGCGAAAGTCCTGCACAAACATCGCGCCACTACGTCGCGCTACTTGACCGAGCAGGAATTGCAACGCGCGCTCGAAGTGAACTATTTGAAGTTCCTGATGCGCGCGTTCTCTGAGCGCGAGACGTTCGCGCGGCTTTGGTTCGAGGCCGTTTACCGTATCAATTGTTACGCGGTCGAGTCCGAGGCGTATCGCAAGATCCTCGGAGAGGCGACGGCTGCGCGCAACTGGATCCGTCCTCTGCCACCGGCACGGATGGCGGAGTCGGAGATCCTCGCGCTCAACAACGGCCGCTGCGCGATCTTCCCTGGACGCAAGCGGACGGCGGGCAGACCGGTCGTACTGGTCGCCGCGTGTTACCTT
Source organism: Bryobacteraceae bacterium (assembly GCA_036502165.1). Lineage (GTDB taxonomy): Bacteria > Acidobacteriota > Terriglobia > Bryobacterales > Bryobacteraceae > F-183. The sequence goes on along the minus strand of DASXZC010000696.1, from coordinate 39,633 downwards.
CCGTTTCCCCTGTCGCATGGCGGCGCGGTACGGATGTACAACCTGATGCGCCGCGACGCTGAGACTGTTGATCAAGTGCTGGTCGCGTTCGCAACGACGCTCGATTCGGTGCCTGCGGAACTGCTCGCGATTTGTGCGGAAGTGGTCGTCGTCCAATCGTCCGGCAGCCATGATCGTGCGCTCACCGAGCGTCCTGAGACGGTCGAGGAATTCGACACTCCCGAGTTTCGCGCGGCTTTGCGCCAGACCATCCGCAAATGGAGGCCTCAAATTGCGCAGCTCGAGTTCACGCAGCTCGCGGCTTATGCAGACGCTTGCGAGGGTGCGAAAACGATCCTCGTCGAGCATGACATCACGCTCGATCTATACGGCCAATTGCTCGCTTACGGCAGGGATTGGGAGACCGAGCGCGAATACAACAAATGGGTCGCGTTCGAGCGGGCGGCATGGAAGCAGGTCGACTGCGTCATCACCATGTCTGACAAGGATCGCTCGATGGTCGAAGGAGCACGGCGCGTCGAGGCTTTGATTAATGGCGTCGACCTCGAACGATTTCAGCCGTCAAACGTCGAGCCCGAACCGGCGCGGCTTCTGTTCATCGGATCGTTCGCGCACCTGCCGAACGTCCTCGCGCTCGACTGGTTCCTCAAGAAGGTTTGGCCGAAGCTCGGCATTCTCAATCCGACTCTGCACATCATTGCGGGACGGCGTCCGGAATATTATCTGGAACGCTACGCAGACAAGGCGCTCCCCGATCTGAAGCAACCGGGCATTGAACTCGAAGCGTTTGTGTCGGACGTGAGGCCCGCGTATCAACGCGCGGCGATTGTGATCGCTCCGCTGCTCGCGTCCGCGGGGACGAATATCAAGATCATGGAGGCGATGGCGATGGGCAAAGCGATCGTCTCGACGCCTGGCGGAGTCAACGGCCTCAGCATCGATGATGGCCGCGAGGCGATTATTGCGAAGGATCCGGACGCAATGGCGGACGCGATTGCGGATCTGATCAAGAATCCGGAACGTCGACGCGCGCTTGAAACGGCAGCCCGCTTGGGCGCTGAGCGCGACTACAACTGGGACTCGATCGCGAAGCGTCAACAGCAGATCTACGAGAGCTTTATCGCTGCCGCGAAGGCTTCTGATACGAAGCTGTGATCTTCGTCGAGATCCCGCCGCGCGCGGTGAAATCGCCGATCAACGTGGCACGTGCGGGCTTTGCGGCCTTCACGACATCGGCGAGAAACTTGTTGACGATGTTCTCTTGAAAAATCCCCAGGTTGCGATATTCGAGCATGTACATCTTCAAAGCCTTCAGCTCGAGGCACAATTTGTCTGGAACATATTTGAGCGTAATTGTTCCATGATCCGGCAAGCCCGTCTTCGGGCAAACGGACGTGAACTCCGGCATCACGATCTCGATTTCGTAGCCGGAGCCGTACTGGTTTGGCCAGCACTCGATCTCAGGCATTTTATGCTGGACACCCGATTCGGCGTGCTCGTCCGTGTATCCGCGTTTCATGCTTTCATCCCCGTCGTTACGTTGCGCTCAAGCAGATCGAGGAACAATCCGACGTCGGTGACGACTCCGACGGCCTGCCCGGTGCCGCGGTCGCTGACCTTGGTCGCGACAGCCGGATTGATGTCCACGCACACGATCTTGACCCAACTCGGCAGCATGTTGCCAACCGCGATCGAGTGCAGCATCGAGCCGAGACACAGGACGAGGCCCGCCCCGCGCAGATGCGCGGCATAGGCATCCTGCGCGAGGTTCATATCCGTGATCGTGTCGGGCAGTGGACCGTCATCGCGCAGGCTGCCCGCCAGCACGAACGGCACGTTGTTTTTGACGCACTCAAAGAGAACACCGCTCGTCAGACGTCCGGATTCCACCGCCTGCGCGATCGATCCGGCGTTCCAAATCGCATTGATAGCGCGCATATGATTGCGATGGCCGTGCTCCTCCTGGCGCCCATCGGAGGCTCTCACGCCGAGCGATGTACCAAGCAGCGCGGACTCGATATCGTGGACGCCTAATGCATTGCCCGCGAGCAACGCGTCGACGAATCCGGCGCGAATTAATTTCGACAGTGGACGTCCACCACCGGTGTGGATCACCACGGGCCCCGCGACGACGATGACCTTTTGCTTCGCGGCGCGCGCCTGCTCGAGTAGTTGCACCGTCTGTCGCACGGCGGTCTCGACCTGCCGCTCGGATGAGATGCCATTGCTCATGAACGCGAATGCGAGCCGGTCGCGTTCCTTCGATTCCGGAATTACGCGGATGCCGCGCATTCCCACGACGATTTCGTCGCCCTTGCGCAAGTCTCGCAGCCGGCGGCAGAATGCCTCGCCGTCTTTGATCACGATCATCGCATCCATGCGCTGCGCTTGCGCTTCGATCCAGTGGCCATTGTGTTTGACGAGCGTGCGATGGTTGGTCGTCGAGTAGAAATCTTCGGCGGCGCAGCAATCTTTTTCGACCTTTTTCAATTCCGCATCGCCGCCGTCGACAGGCGAACATCCGAATCCGATCAGTTGCGCTAGCAGCAGATTCATCTGCTCCTCATCCGGCGTTTCCACCTTCAATCGCAGATAGGATGCGTCGGAATTCGTTCGTCCGATTCGGAATTGTTCGACTTCAAATCGGCCGCTGAATTCGACCACGGTGTCGAAAATATTCTCCATGATATGGGAATCGATGAGGTGGCCCGAGGCTTCTACAACCTCTTGGATGGGATTGGATGACATGGTCACTCACCAGTGTAGCTTTGACCGTCAAACGGGCTTTTCCGGCCATGCGTGTTTCGGATATCGCCGTGACAATTCGCGCCGTACTTGCGGATATAACCGCTCCCAAAATCCCTTCAAGTCGAGTGTGACTTGCACGGGCCGGTGATTTGGAGCTAGCAGGTGCACCACTAATGGAACTCCGCCGACGCGTGGAGTTTCTTTCATTCCGAAGAAATCCTGCAATCTTGATGACACCCACGGAGTCTGGCCGATCGCGTACTCGACCTTCGCCGATCGCCCGGATGGCAGCTTGAATCGCGTCGGAGCGACTTCATCCAATCGCACTGGCAACCGCGACTCCAGTGCGCGCGATAACCCGGCCGCCGCGAGTTCTGCGAAGCTGCGGCGCCCTTCGCAGAGTTGTGTCAGCGTCTCTTCCACGTTCACGGGTTCGAGTCGCGCGAACTCGACCCTCGCTTGAAACTGCGTCAGTTCCTCGCGATCCACGAACTTTCCGATGTCCGCCTCGATCGCCTTCGCCGCAAGCAAGCGCGCCGCCGCTGTCGGATCGGGCATCGCTCCGCGCGTCTCGTCGATCACCAATCCGTCGAAAACGATCGCATCGACTGCTTCCACGCGCTCGGCTGTGCGATTCCATTCGACTCCGCGGCGCTCTTCGACGCGGTCGGGAAACAATTCAATTAGCCATTCGGGCTCGACCGCGCTCGCTAGGCGAACCAATGGCAGGCCACGATCGCGACGCTCCTCGACGTCAACCGCGACCAGCAACGGCGCGCGGCAAGCACTTCCCTCGGCGAGCGTCGCGGATCCTCCGCCGCCGGCGAGCACCAGTTCCCTGCCCTGACGCCGCCGCGCCAATCGGTCAGGAAATGCGGCCAGCACAGCGAGTCCTAGCGCTTCATCGGAGACACGTCCGCGGCCCTTGATGTGACGTCTCAATTGGTCGTATACGCGCCGTGTATTCGGCTGCCACTCGCTCTCGATCAACAAGAGGATGTCCGATGGCGAGTCGTGCCGCGTGCGCCCTTCGAGGCGCTCGCCCGCACTCAAGACGGCCGCCGCGGCGCAGCCTTGGTCGCCGGCTCCACGACGTTCCGCTTCGACGACTAACCGCGCCAATCGAGGATGCAGGGGCAATCGCGCCATCGCGCGCGCAGTCTCGCCGTCGGCGCCCAATCGCTCGAGAAGGCGCACGGCCGCATCCCAGGCTTCACTGGGCAGGGACTCGAACCAGTCCATCTCCTGGACGCCCATCGCTCGCAAATCGAGCACGATCTGCGACAACTCGCGACGCCGGATTTCGGGAACATCGAACTCGGGGCGGCGTGCGAAATCCTCTCGCGTGTACAAACGAATCACGCGTCCAGGAGCGGTTCTTCCCGCGCGCCCGGCACGTTGCTCGGCGGACGCGCGGCTGATTTTTGCGACATGCAGTGACGGCAATCCAGTCCACGGCGAATCGGAGGCGACACGCGCGAGGCCGCTGTCGACGACCGCTGCCACCCCGTCGATCGTGATCGAACTCTCCGCGATGTTGGTCGACAAAATGATCTTCCGCTGCGCGGCAGGTTGCACGGCGAGGTCCTGTTCGGCAGTCGACAAATCCCCGTAGAGCGGCGTCACCAGCCATCCGGCCTTGCGGGCGATCGGCTCTAGCGCACGCCTCGCTCGCTGAATCTCAAAGGCGCCTGGAAGGAACACAAGCACGTCGCCGGGTGACGAATCGGCGAGCTTCTGAACGGCCCATCCGACTTGATCTTCGAGCGGAGCATTCGTCGACGGCGCGTACTCGATCTCGATCGGATGCAAGCGCCCCTCGCTGCGCACACGCGGCGCGTCACCCAAGAATCGCGCGACCGGATCCGCATCGAGCGTCGCTGACATGACCACCAAGCGCAAGTCGGTCCGCGCCGCCTGCAAACGTCGCAACAACGCGAGCGACAGATCCGTATCGAGATGACGTTCGTGGAACTCATCGAGCACCACGATCGATACGCCTCGCAGCATCGGATCGGAAACCAACCGGCGCGTCAGCAAGCCCTCAGTCACGAACCGCAGCCGCGTGGACTTCGACCCGACATCCTCGAAGCGCACTTGATATCCGACCTCCGAACCCAACGGCACGCCCATCTCTTCCGCCACGCGCCGAGCGGCCATCCGGGCCGCGATGCGCCGAGGCTCGAGAACGACCACTTCGCCATCGCACGCCGACATCAATGCTGGTGGGACGCGTGTCGTTTTGCCCGCTCCGGGAGCCGCTTCGACCACCACGTTCGAGCCTCTCCGGATCGCCTCCACAACCGCGGGCACATGTTCATCAATCGGCAGCCGCAACATCACAAGCTATAATGTTTGCATGTTGACGCCCACCGAAAAAATATGGCATAACGGCAAGTTCATCAAATGGGAAGACGCGAAAATTCACGTCCTTTCCCACGTCGTCAGCTATGGCAGCAGCGTGTTTGAAGGGGTTCGTTGTTATGAAACGGCCCAGGGTCCGGCGATTTTCCGCGCCCGTGAACACGCCCGCCGCTTAGTTGACTCCGCCAAGATTTATCGCATCGAGCTCCCATACTCGGTCGATGACCTCACGAATGTATTCGTGGAACTCGTAAGCGTCAACAACCTTCGTTCCTGCTACATTCGTCCGATCGTTCTGCGCGGTTATGGTGACGTTGGCGTGCTTCCGAAACACGTCCCGATCGAGACGTACGTTGCTTGCTGGGAGTGGGGCAAGTATCTGGGTCCAGAAGCTCTCGAGCGCGGCGTGGATGTTTGCGTTTCGAGCTGGACGCGCCTCGCGCCCAACACGCTGCCCGCATTGGCCAAGGCCGGCGCGAACTACATGAACTCGCAATTGATCCGGATGGAAGCGGACGCGAATGGCTACGCCGAAGGCATCGCGCTCGATTCGACCGGTTACGTCAGTGAAGGATCCGGCGAGAATATTTTCGTCGTTCGCGACGGCAAGATCATCACGCCACCGCTCGGCGCGTCGGTGCTGCCCGGCATTACGCGAGACTCCATCATCAAGATCGCCGGATCGCTCGGCATCCCAGTGGTCGAGTCGCTCATTCCGCGCGAGGCTTTGTATATCGCCGATGAGATCTTCTTCTCGGGTACGGCGGTCGAAGTGACGCCGATCCGCTCGGTCGACAAAATTCAGATCGGCGCCGGCAAACGCGGGCCGATCACCGAGATGATCCAAACACGATTCTTCGCGATCGTTGAAGGCGCCGCGGCGGATGAGTTCGGATGGCTCACGCCAGTTCCGGCCGCCGTCGCCGCGGCGTAAAGGTGTTGCGTAGGAGGATGTACTAGACAGGAACAGGGAAACCTGCGATGGCCACCTCCCCCGAGATCGTCCATCAGACAGATTCCCCTGCTCTGATCTGTCATCTTTTGTACCAGCAAACATCGTACGGAACCAAGCGAAATTGCGCGCATTCGTACCGATATTCACTACTTCTTTTTGATGCATTTGCAGCAGTTTGCGGTGGGGTGCGTGTGAATAACCTGTGGAAATTTTCGGATAAAGCAGAAGCGCTATGAAATGTACCGGGCTCAATGTGTTCACTGGCGATCCGATCGAGATCGAGTTCGGTGAACTGATTACATCGGTCGATGATCTCATCGACACGCGCGGGGGAGCGTCCGGAGTCTACATCGCTCCCGGGTTCATCGATCTGCAGATCAACGGGTTCGCCGGCGCGGATTACAACTCTCCTGAGACATCGCTCGAGTCGATCGCTCACTCGCTGCACGCGCAATTTGCGACGGGCGTCACACGGCTGTATGCGACCGTGATCACGGGGTCGGAGGAGCGCATCACAGGCTCTTTGCGGATGCTGTTGAGAGCAAAACAGATTCTTCCTGAGGGGAGCGCAATCGAAGGTTTCCACGTCGAGGGTCCGCACATTTCGCCCGTCGATGGACCTCGTGGAGCTCACCCACTCGCGCAAGTCCGCAAGCCGGATATTGAGGAGTTCAAGCGTTGGCAGGATGCTGCCGAAGGACACGTCCGCCTCATCACCATTGCCGCCGAATGGCCGGAGGCGCCACGGTACATCGAGCACGTCACGGGCGAAGGTGTCGTGATTAGCATTGGCCACACAGCGGCTTCGGGCGAGCAGATTCGCAATTGTGTATCGGCGGGCGCGACGATGTCCACACATCTCGGCAACGGTGCGCATTCGGTATTGCCGCGGCATCCCAATTATCTGTGGGATCAACTCGCTGAGGATCGGCTCACCGCGAGTTTCATCGTCGACGGCATCCACATCGGAGAGTCATTTTTGAAAGTCGCATTGCGCGCCAAGGGCCTCGATCATGCGGTGCTGATCACTGACGCGGTGATGCCGGCCCAGTGTTCACCGGGGCCGTACATGTTAGGAGAAGTGGAAGTCGAACTTCTTCCGCCCGGCGATCGAGTCGTGTTGCGCGGCGGTACTCGCCTCGCGGGATCGGCGCTGAGCATGCATGATGCGATCGCGAATGCGATGAGGATGACGGGAATCAATTTGCGTCAGGCGGTGACGCTCGCTACCACGAACGCGGCCCGTTCTGGACGAATTGGTGGACGCCAACGCGGATTCGCTCCGGGCGAGCGCGCGGATTTCGTCCGCTTCCGGATGCATGAGGGGCGGCTCGAAGTGCTCGACACGTGGATTGGGGGCAAGCGAGTCTTCGGATAGCTCAAATTGCCATGACGTGGTGATCCACGCAATCGATACAGGTGTGCTCTTCGATTCGGTCGATGAGCTCGAAGCCATGCTTCGCTACGAAAGGCAGGATCGAATACAAACGTTCCTGCAAATGTTTGTGCGGATAGAGCAGGTGCATGAGATGCGCTGCGTCCCGCGTGGCTCGCTCATCTCGCTTCAGTGATTCACGGGCGGTCTTCCGTTCGATCTTCTCCAACTGGTATTCGATCTTCGCGCGGCTCTTCGCGAGCGACTTCGCAAGCGACGAATCGAAGCCGTTCAACTGGGCAACCAGGCTGTCGAGCGAGGCACCGGCGTCGGCCTTCGTTTGAGCGATCGCGGATCTCACACCATCCGGCAGCAACTGCTGCGCGATGGATTCCCGAACCGAGTCCTCACCGGCGAACAATGACGGCAACTGGAATCGGTAACGCTCCATCAACTTCGCTGAGCGCGAGTCGACGAGAGTGAATCCATTTCTTGGAAGCATCATTGGCATGCGTCCTAAGAGTCGCATGTAGAGTACTTCGGACTGCGCAAAATACGCGAGTTCCGCGGGACCTCCGACGTAGGCGACGGTCGGCAGCAAATAGTCCTGCATGACCGGACGCAGCAAGGCGTTAGGAGAGATCCGCTCGGCTTGGGCGGTCAATTCGGCGAGCGAATAGGATCGATCGCGTCCGAGGTACCGGTCGCCCTGGCGCCGCAGTGGAATCCTTCGTCCGCCATCGAGCAGGAAGAACAGCGACGTCTGCCCGTCGATGTGAACCTGCGCGTGATACTTCGCGCGCTCGAGCGATTTTCCGCGCTCGATCAACGCGGGATAGAGTTCGTCGCCATCCTCGAGCGCCTGTTTCAGAAAGGGCGCCGCGATGGCCCGGATCGCTGGATCAAGAGGATCGAGATAAAGCAGGTCGAATCGCCTGAGCAGCGCTTGTAACAGTTCCCGAAATGCGCCGCCGAACGACTGTCCGGGACGGTACGCCTGCTTGACCATCGCCGTCACTTCGTCCGAAAATTCGAATCCACGAAACGCGGCGCACAGCTCTTCGATCGGATAGTGCGCCGGAACGACGGGACCGACCGGGCCATCCGAAGCGCCGGGAGATTCGACCGACATGCTGATCGTCTCTTCGGCCGCGTTGAACATCCAGACTTTGCTGATCTCGGCGAAGTCATGATCCTCCGTCGCGAGCCAGAATACCGGAACCGCGGGGGTGCCCTGCGCCGTCAATTCTCGCGCCATGCGGACGGCGCTCAAGGCTTTATAGATTGTATATGCGGGGCCGGAAAAGAGTCCCACCTGCTGGCCCGTGACGACCGCGACCGTGCCCGGTTGAGCCAATCGATCGAGGTTCGGGCCCCCGCCATTTTGCGCCTTGAGGGCCGCGACCATCGCCGCACGCCGCCCGTCAGGATAGTCGATCGCGGATGCCACGGACGGCAGCGCATCCAGCGCCTGGGGCGAGTGGCGATAGTATTCTGCCACGCGATCGAATGAATAAAGATAATCCGCGAACAATCGCGAAGTGCCGGGGAGTTCCGTGTGTCGGATACAAGCGCCGTCCATTGATGTCAATCTCAACCCTACCAGATGATGTCTGCATTCCGAAAGTTTCAAGCGAAATGTCTCAGCTTGCGCGATCTTCGATCGGCTATCCTAGTGAGAAGCCTCGCTTCCCCCACATGGACGATATTTCCTTCCAGCGTCATTCCGATGAAGCCCTCTCGTCACTGAATCGTAAACTCGCGACCGCCGGCGATGATTACGGATTCGAAGCCGACCTCAACGATGGTGCGCTCAAAATCGAATTCGAAGATCCGCCGGCGAAGTTCGTAGTCAGTCCCAATCGTCCCGTCCATCAGATCTGGGTGTCCGCGCTGACCAAGAGTTTCAAGCTCGACTGGAACGAATCGCGCCAGGCGTTCGCGCTCGGTGCGACGGGCCAGACACTCAATGAATTGATCGCCGAAGTGATTAGCACGCAACTCGGCGAGAAGGTCGAATTCTAGTGCGGCCATCCACGCAGAACCCCGTTTGTTCATTCGAACCCGGGCGGTGCCATCGGCACGCCGCCTCCCGGAGAACATAAGGCGGTCATGCCCGGAGTCTACATCTCATTTCCTTTCTGCTCGCAGAAATGCACGTACTGCAACTTCGCTTCCGGAGTCATGCCGAAGCCGCTCGAGCGTGAGTACCTGGAATCCTTGCACACCGAGATCGCCCGGCATCACTGGCGCTGGACTCCTGAAACTGTTTACCTCGGTGGTGGAACGCCAAGCCTGTTGGACGCCGCGAGCCTCGATTCGTTATTAAGCGCGATTCCCTGGCGGCCGTGGAAGGAAGCCACGATCGAGGCGGCTCCTGGAACGATCACTGTGGAACGGGCTAGCGCGTGGCGCAAGAGCGGCATCAATCGCGTGAGTCTCGGCGTGCAATCGTTCGTGAATGAGGAGTTGCGCCGTACCGGCAGACGGCACACCGCCGAAACGGTCACGTCCGAAGTCGCTTCGTTGCGCGACGCGGGCATCGACAATATTAATTTGGATCTCATTGCCGGGCTTCCCGGACAGACTCATGCCAGTTGGACGAAGTCGCTCGATTGGATCGAGCTGCTGAATCCGGCGCACGTTTCCGTCTACATGCTCGAAGTCGACGAGGATAGCAATCTCGGCCGGGAGATCCTGCGCGGCGGTGGAAAGTATGGCGCCCACGATGTTCCTACTGACGAGCTGATTGCTGAATTTTACGAACACGCGACGGAACGTCTCGCGGGGATGGGCATTCACCGGTATGAGATCTCGAATTTCGCGCGCGCGGGCTGCGAGTCGCTTCACAACATGAAGTACTGGAAACTGGCGGATTACGCCGGTTTTGGCGCGGACGCTCATTCGTTCGATGGGAGCCTGCGATCGCAGAACGTCGAGAGCGCGTCCGGCTATGTGCGTGCGATGAACGAGCGTGGGAGTGCCGTCGCGGAACGAGTCGAGTCGAACTATCTCGAAGAACGGTTTTTCATTGGACTGCGTTTGATGGAGGGAATCCAACCGGCTGCGAACGAATGGGAGCGGTTCGAGGAGCCGATAAAGCGGTTCATCGGCGAGGGATTGCTCGAATTTGACGGGCGCATGTTACGGCTCACGAAGCAGGGTGTAATGCTCTCGAACGAAGTCTTCGCGGAGTTCGTGTCGTGATTCCACGCGAGTTGAAACGGATACATTGATGATTGACCTCAGAAGTGATACGGTAACCAGGCCGACCGCGGCTATGCGCAAGGCCATGGCGGAAGCCGAAGTCGGCGATGACGTATATCGGGAAGATCCGACGCTGAACCGCCTCGAAGAGCGCGCGGCGGCGATCTTCGGCAAAGAAGCTGGGTTGTTTGTTCCCACCGGCACCATGGGCAATACGATCGCGGTGAAGCTCCACACGAATCACGGGGAGGAAGTGATTTGCGACGCTCGCTCACACCTGCTCGATTGGGAACTGTCGATGACAGCCTGGTTCTCAGGATGTTTGCTGCGGACGATCGCGACTCCGCATGGAATTCTGACTTGGGATTTGATTAAGCGGTATCTCCGGCCGCACGGGCCTAATTGCGCCCCTACAACTTTGGTCGAAATCGAGAATACGCATAATATGGCCGGAGGGACCGTCTATCCGCAGGCGGTGATCGACGACATTTGCGAGAATGCCCATGCATCAGGATTGAAAGTCCACCTGGATGGCGCGCGCATCTTCAATGCGGCGGTCGCCTCCGGGTTGCCGGTCGCACGTATCGCGGAAAACGTCGACACGGTGGACTTCTGCCTGTCGAAAGGATTGGGTGCGCCTGTCGGCTCGATTCTCGTGGGCGCCCGGGACCAGATCGCGCGAGGGAGGATGTATCGCAAACGCCTCGGCGGCGGAATGCGGCAGGCCGGAGTGCTGGCCGCCGCCGGATTGATCGCGCTCGAAGAAATGCCGGCGCGGCTCGCGGAGGACCATGCGAATGCCCAATATCTGGCGCAAGAGTTGGCCCAGACTAAGGGGCTGTCAATCGATCCGGGGAAGATTGCCACGAACATCGTGATCTTCGATATCGCTGGGACTGATCTTGCGGCGACGGAATTCAGTGCGAAGTTGAAGGAGCGTGGAGTTCTTATGAATGGCATTGGCGGATCGTTGATTCGTGCGGTGACTCATTATGATGCGGGTCGTGAGGCGTGCGAAGCGGCGGTGGCCGCGATTCGCGAAGTTGTCGCGTAGCGTCCGATTCAAAGATTGCAATCGCGGCGTGCGGTCGGTCGCTACGGTGTCGCGTAAGCAAACGGTCTGGTTGTGCGCGTTCCCCTTCGCCGTTCCATGGTCGATTCTGGAGCGACGCTGGCAAGTTCCTCCAACAGCCAATAGTGTGCGGTCCTCAGTACGATGCGCGTCGCGCGGGCGTTCGCCCAGGCCGCGGTTAGCGCTCAGATCCTACCGTGGGCCGGCCTCCCTCCAACTCCATTTAGCGGCCGCACCGTGCGCGTCACTCGGTACGGTGTCTGCAATCCAGAAGTTGACGCGGCGATCAAAACGCCTGGATTCCCTCATTCTCCTGCTGCCTGTGCTTTCGCTCGACCTACGGCGGGCGCGCGGATCGACTCTGGAGCGACTCCCGGTAGCTTCATTAACAGCCGCACTTGGCTCAGTGAGACTTCCAAGGCGGAGGCGATTTGATCGGCCGAGTCTCCTCGTCGAATCATCCGGAGCATTTGGCTTCTTTGCGAATAGTTGATGCTCTGTAACGGCCGCTGCAGCGAATCCGAAGCGCGACGCTCTGCGGCCTCGATCCGCGTTTTCAAGTCGTCGATCAGGCTCTCCGACTGCTGAGCATCCTCGATGGCGGCGAGGCGCATGCGGCGATTTTCGGATTCGACAATGGAAAGCCGCCGATGGAGAGCGAGGCCGATCCAAGACCCTAACCCGAGGATCGCCAACAAGAGCAGAAATATAACGAAAATGGTGAAGAACGCCATGGTGTTTCGTTCGCGTCCGCGCTCAATAGAGCGTGCGCAAGCGCTCCTGCCGGCTGATCACTTCCTGTATGCGCACACCGAAATTTCCTTCGACAACCACCACCTCGCCGCGCGCAATCACGCAATTGTTGACGATAATATCGACCGGCTCGCTGATCGTGCGGTTTAACTCGACAATCGAACCGGTCGTCAGTTTCATGACTTCCTTCAAGGGCAGGTGGGCACGACCGAAGGACACGCTGATGGGCAGTTCGACGTCGAGTAACAGATCAAGCGTCCGGCTCTCCGGCTGACTGCTGGCGATCCGGGGGCCAGCACTGGCAGCGACCGCGGCGTTGGCCTTCGGTTGGACCGGTATGACCGGCGTCGACTTCTCCCCGAGTTTCTCGATCATCTCTTCGTTGAATCCGAAAATCACAGGGGCGGATTTGTTGTCGCCGAAAATCAGTTCAAGCCGGCTCCACGCCGCTCTTACAGGAGGCGACGAGATCGTCAGCTTGCTGGACGTTGCAGTCACTTCCCGCCCAGCCTTGTTGGTCATCTCCCGGGTGAGCCCGGCGAAGGCCTGATCCATCGCCTCTTTGAACGTATCCTGGATAGTTTGGTCGTCGCTGCCGTCGAGCCCTGCCGCGGCGAGCACGCGATTCCCGAGGCTATACCAACTGTCTCGAGAGGCCTGCAGCCAAACCGGCGCAAAAGGAACGAGGCTGACTGGCACCTCCCAGACGAGCGAGTCACTTAGTACGGGAGCCGACGCGAGTGATTCGGCTTCGATCAATGGCGACTCCCCCGCCATGGTGTCGAACACCTGCGAGAGCTGATCGCTCAGGGTCCTGACGATCCATTGAAGGATCTCACTCCGCTCCGCGCCGTCGGCCATCGTCTAGATACCTCGTTCGCAGGGCCAGCGCTTCTCGATGTAGCTGCGCAGCCGCAGGATTGCCTGACTCTTCAACTGAGAGATCCGAGACTCGTGGAGATGCAAAATTCCAGAGATCTCCCGGAGAGTCAGCTCCTCATGAAAGTACAAACTCAAAACGGTGCGTTCGACTTGCGGGATCTTGCCGATGGCTTCGGCCAACAGGGACTCGAGCTCGCTTCGCTCGAGCAACCTGCTCGGCCAGAGTTCTTCTCCGTCTGAGATGTACTTGAGCAGATCGCGGCCGTCCTCGTCATTGCTGGCCGATTCGAGGCGCCCCAGGTTCACCCCTCGCACGTCCACGAGCCACTCGTGGTATTCCGCCATCGACAGTTCCAATTGTGCGGCGATCTCCTCCTCAACGGGTGACCGGTGGAGCTTTTGCTCCAGAGTCTGAATGGCACTCTCGATTTGCTTCGAACGTTTCCGCTGCTGACGCGGCGCCCAGTCGAGGCCGCGCAAGCTGTCGAGGATTGCTCCACGGATTTTGTATTCGGCGTAAGTCTTCAATTTGACATTGTGAGAGGGGTCGAAGCGGTCAATCGCGGAAATCAACCCCACGATTCCGGTCGAAATCAGATCCTCCAGACTGACGCTATCCGGAAGACGTTCATGAATCCTCCTGGCGATCAGACGAACCTGCGGCAGGTGATCGAGAATCAGCCGCTCCCGTTCGGCGTCGGCCGATTCGCGAGCCTGGTAAGTTTGTGCGCCCATTTGCATGATTGTTATCGCCTGTGAAGGTGAGCCTTCAGGCTGCGGCCCTCCGGAAAAGTCCACCGGGCGAAGGCAAGAATACCCGCCGCGCCAGCTGTCCGGAATTGGCTGACTCGAGGTCCTCTGGAACTCGGGGACCACCGCTCAGAAATGAAATCGGCAATCCCATGAGCAAAGCCGCTTCAATTGCCGTTCCAATCTGTTCAGTTTCATCGAGCCGCGTGAACATTAGCCGGTCAGGCTTGAACATCCGGTAAAACTGGATCGTCCGCTCCAAATCGCGCGATTTCATGGTCGCTGGCAGGACGAGATGAACGTCGACTTCGGCACGTCCGGAGATCGATGCAGCCAGGCGGGCGGCGGCTTCGCCGTCATCCCGTGCAAATCCCGGAGTGTCGATGAGAACCAAGTCACGGTCGCGCAACAAATCGAGCGTCGAGGCGAGCAGCGAAAAGTCGTCGATCACGCGAAAACCGACGCCTAGAATTCCGGCGACCAACCGCAAGGGCTCGGCCGCGCCGATTCGATCAGAGTCGAGCGATAGGATCTGACAGGGCCGGCGAGCCGCGACACCGAAGCGCGTCGCGAGTTTCGCGATGAGCGCGCTCTTCCCCACACCCGCCGGACCTACTAATGCGACGACCTTCCGGCCAAACCCCGTCTTTCCGAGTGACGCAGCCGTCTTCAAACACTCGACCAGATGATGCAAGACGCGGAATCGCAGTGACCCGCCGTCCTCGCCGGCCGCGGAAATGGACTCCAGAATGAATTCCTCGCTAAAGCCCGCCTCGTTCAGACAGTGCGCCACGTCGGCGCCTTCGCCGTCGAAGCTAGCGATCTTCTGTTTGAGTTCCGTGCGTTTCATGACGCGCCCTAGAGACTCGATCTCCGAGGCCAGCCGCGACACTTCGCTGTACAATCTCCGGACAGGTTCTCCATCGGTCTCGCGTGGCGCCGGCTTGCCTGGTTTGGACCCCGCTGGACTCTCGGGGTTTCCTTCCTCGGCTGCTTCCTCGGCGAGAGCGAATACGACTTCGTACTCACCGAGGTGCCGGTTTTCGGGCGCCGTTTTACGGGAATTGACGATCATCGCCTCGGGGCCGAGTTGTTCGAGCGCCAACACCATGGCGGCTTCAACACCGGACGCGAAATAGGTCTTCAGTCTCATGTTTTACTCGGATCCAACAATGCGATTGATTCAACTCTCCCGTACGCGTCTCTTCTTGTCTGTTCCGCTGGTCGCCGAATCGTCGCACTATTCAGTGCATCAAGCCTAGCGATTGGACTCGCACACCAGCCGGTACCTCGTTGTGAGAGAGAACGGCGACATTGCTATAACTCGCTTCCACGATTTGCTTCAGGAAGTGACGGCATCCGGATCCTGCCAGCAGGACGACTGGACTGTCGGTGACCGTGATCTTCTTTCCGATTCGATCCAGAATCTCGCGGATCTTTGCCGGCGGGAGATTCAGGTGGCTCGCCTGCTCACCGTGTTCAACTGCGCCTTCGATCGCTTGCTCGAGGGCTGGATCCAGCAGGAAGGCCGGCAAATCACCGGATGGATTCAAATACGGCCGAACCACGCTCCTCCGGATGGACTGCCTCACAAATTCTGTCAGCAACACCGGATTTTTGGTCAGCCCAGCGGCCTCACCCAACGCCTCCAGGATCGTGACTCCGTCCCGGATCGACACTCGCTCTCGCAGTAGATTCTGCAACACTCTTTGCACTGCGGCCATGGTGAGCAATTTGGGAACCAAATCCTCAATGACTTTCGCATTCTCCTCTGAGACGCGATCGAGCAATTTTTTGGTGTCCTGGCGCGAGAACAGCTCATGGGCACTTCGCCGAATCACTTCAGCAAGATGCGTCCCGAGGACGCTGACTGGATCGACGACCGTGTATCCTGCTGACTTGGCAATTTCCGCGCGTGCCGATGGAACCCAGACGGCGGGCATGCCAAACGCCGGATCGCGAGTCTTCATGCCTTCGATCGGCGCCACATCGCGCGCTGATTGAATCGCGAGCTCACTGTTCTGCACCATCTCGTAGCGGGCGATCTCCACCCCTTTGAGCAGGATGAGATACTCTTGCACCTTCAATCCGAGGTTGTCGGTCACCCGCACGGGCGGGAGGAGGAACCCTAAATCAGAGGCCAACTGTCTGCGAATCGCGCCAATGCGCCGCAATAACGGCGAGTTTTGGCCGCCGTCGACGAACTTCACCAAACCGAGGCCGACTTCGACCGCCAAGGGCTCAACCTTCAGTAACGTCTCGAGGCTCTCCTTTTGTTGCTGCTGAACGACTGCCGGCGCCGGCAACGACAATTTCTCGTCGGTGACAGTTTTTTGGCGGAGACGCCAGCCAGAGTATCCCACTCCAGCAGCGAGGATTAGAAAGGGAATTTTGGGTAGTCCCGGAAACGCGGCGAGCACCGCCAACACGCCGCCGGCGAGCATCAACGGCTGAGGACGCGAGAAAATCTGGGCAGCGACATCCGCGCCGAGTTTTGAATCCGATCCACCCCTGGTTACGACCAGGCCTCCGGAGACCGAAATCATCAGTGCTGGAATGACGGTGACCAGTCCATCGCCGATGGTTAGCACGGTGTAGGTCTGGAGAGCCCGCTGGAAGTCCATGCCATGCTGAATGACTCCAATTAGGAAGCCCGCGAGGATGTTGATCGTCGTGATGAGGATGCTCGCAACGGCATCGCGCTGGGTGAACCGCGAAGCGCCATCCATGGCGCCGTAGAATTCCGCCTCGGCCGCGAGCGACTTGCGTCGCGCCCGCGCCTCGGATTCGTCGATCAATCCAGAGTTCAAGTCCGAATCAATCGACATTTGCTTACCTGGGAGGGCATCCAATGTGAAGCGGGCCGAGACCTCCGAAATGCGCACCGCGCCGTGGTTGATGACCACGTATTGGATCGCGATCAGTACCAGGAAGATGACTACTCCGATTACGTAATTCCCACCGACTACGAAGTTACCGAAGGCCTCGATCACGTCACCCGCCGCACTGGTTCCGGAGTTACCTTCGAGCAGAATCAATCGGCTCGACGAGATGTTTAAGGCCAAGCGGAACAGAGTCAGCAACAACAGCGCGGTGGGAAAGACGCTGAACTCCACCGGGCGGGTGATGTACATCGAAACCATGAGTACGATCACTCCGAGGGTGATGTTGGCGCTGATCAGCAGGTCGAGCAGGAACGCCGGCAGCGGCGTAATCATGGCCATGACGATCGCGAGCACGGCCAGCGGAACGGCAATCTCGGAAAGCGAGATCTTGCCCGCGACCGTGGCGGCTACTCCCTTGGGCTTTCCGGTGAGAGCCGCGTGCTTCGCCGGTAATGGCCTGATGGCCGTAGGCTTACCGCTTGACGCGGTCACGGGTGAAGGACTCATGAGCGGTTACGCACGCCTTTCGAAGTCCGCCGCGATCGCGAGACGTGTGTCGTCGCCGAGGGTTTTCTAGTCATCCGGGCAGCTTTCCATTCATGAGGCGGTAAATATAGGCCAGGATCTCAGCGACCGCGCGGTATAGATGTTGCGGGATCTCCTGGCCGACCTCGACGGACTTGTAGAGCGCCTGTGCGAGCGGCCGGTTTTCAACAATCGGAACTCCGTGGTCGATCGCGCGCTGGCGTATGCGGAGCGCGAGATAGTCCTGACCTTTCGCCACCACCCGCGGCGCCGCCGCCGCTTCGAGTTGATAATGAATCGCAACTGCAAAGTGTGTCGGATTGACGATTACGGCGGTTGCCTTTTGAACCTCCTTCATCATGTTGCGCCGGGCCATGTCTCGCTGGAGCCGCCGCAGACGACCCTTCGTTTGTGGATTGCCTTCGGTCTCCTTATGTTCATCGCGGACTTCCTGTTTTGACATCCGAAGCGTCTTGTTCAGCTGCCGCTTTTGCCAAGTCCAGTCGACGATCCCGGAAATCATCAAGAGTGTTGAGGCGTACCATAGCAGTCTTCGCAACGCCGCGCCGACTTCGGCGACGCCGGGCCGCACCGAGAGCCACGGGAGCGCGAGAAATCCCTCCAGGTTCTGCCGCACGGCGAACCAGACGGCCAGGATGAGCAAAGGCAAGAGGATGATCGCCTTTACCGCCTGCGCCAGATTCTGGGCCGGTAGAGACGTCAGTCTGGATACCGGATTTAAACGCGAAAAGTCCGGGCGCAGGCGCGAGATCGAAACACCTAGTTGGGTAGAGGCTAATTGCACGGCCAGAGCAACGCCTGTCAGCATGAATCCGGCCATGAGAGTCGGACTCAATTGTCCGAACAGATGTCGGGTCAGGAGCGTCATGAATCCATTCATGCTCAAGTCCCCCGACAAGCCAGCCGTCAGAATATGTCGTGTTGCCCGGGCCGCAACGTCGATCCACTGCGCGCCCCAGTTCGCTGTCAGAAACGTGAAAGCAAGCAACTGCGCAGCCTGCACCAAGTCACGGCTGACCGGGAAGCGGCCATCTTTCCGGGATTTTTCCAGGCGCTTCTTTGTCGGTTGTTCGTTGCGTTGTTCGTCCGCCATCTTCTTACAAACCCACCGCCAGTTGGACCGCCCGCCAGCCACTCGCGAGCCACTGCTCGATCAAACGCGCGGAACTCGACAGAAGTGCGGCCAGGATGGCAACCGCCACCAACGTTTTCAGCGAGAACATGAGCTGAGACAACTGCAAATGTTGTTCAATTTTCCCCAGCAGCACAAGAGCAAACTCCGCAACCAGTAATACGGCGATGACTGGCAGTGACAAGCGCAGTCCAATCTGAAACATCTGAGAACCGACCGTCACGACCCCCATCACCCCGCCAGGTGTTAGGTGATAGCTCCCGACCGGAATCCGTTCAAAACTACGGGCCAAGGCGGAGAGCATCTCGCGATCCAAACCTATGCCGAAAATAATGAGAGAGGTCAGTAGTTGGTACAGGATCAACAAAATTCCGGAATCGACCTCGCTATTCGGATCGATCGTCGAGGCGTAAGAAAATCCCGCCTGGAGCGCCAGGAACTGACCTGCCAATTGCATCGCTTCAATTAACAACGCCACGCCTGTACCCAATGCGATTCCGAGCGCCGCTTCGGCACTGATCGCGCCCACGATATCCGACATGAGCCAACCTCCGCCAGCCGGAGGGGCCGGCCAGAAACGCGCCAGCATCAGTGAGACGACGATCGTCAAAACCGCCTTCGGGGTATCGACAAAGGCCTTCGAACCCGGTATTGGAACAAACGCAAAGAAACCGGCGATGCGCGCCAGAACGAGCAGGAATCCGACAGCCAGGCTTGTCAAGCCGTTCTCATCGAACATATCTGCCCAAGTCCCCCATGAGGGCGGACGCATAAGTCATCCACTTATTCACCATCCAAGGCAGCAAAGTGATGAACGCCAGGAGAAAGGCCGCCAACCGAGGTACGGATCCGAAACTCGAATCCTGTATGGAGGTCACGATCTGGATTACGCTCATCACGATCCCAGCCACAAACCCGATGGCCAGGAGTGGCAGGCTGATCCAAAACGCTGTCATCAGAGCCTCACGAATCAGTTCAGCCGCGAAGGTGGTGTTCATTGATAGAAGCTCCGGACAAGTGATCCGATCAGCAGATTCCAACCGTCGATCAGGACGAACAGGAGAATCTTGAAAGGCGCGGAGACCATGACAGGCGGCAGTTGCACCATTCCTACCGAAAGAGTGACCGAGGCAACCACCAGATCCACCACCAAAAATGGCAAATAGAGGACAGCACCGATTTGGAAGCTCGCCTTCAGCTCGGAGAGAATATAGGCAGGCACAATCACCATCAGACTCAGATCGGATGGAGATTTCGGTGGTGGCGATTTCGAAATTTCGACGAACAAATTGAGGTCTTTTTCACGGGCAAACCGCATCAGGAATGTCTTGACTGGTTGACTACCGACGTCCCAAGCTTGTTCAGCGGTGGCCGTTCCGGCTTCGTACGGCTTCCAGGCGTGCTCGTAAACATCCTTGGCAACCGGCTGCATCACGAGGAGCGAGATGAACATCCCGAGCCCGATCAACACCTGATTCGACGGAGTTCCTTGCGTGCCCAGGGCTTGTCGCAGGAAATGCAGTACGACGACGATTCGCAAGAAGGGGGTCACAGAGACAAACACCGCCGGCAGCAAAGTCAGCGCGGTGAGCAGCACCACTACGTCAAGGGGACTTCCCAGGATTCGCGACTGTCCCTTCGCTAAGTCGCCGACCGGCAATGGTGACGCGTTGAGCAGCGCTGGTCCGCACAGAAGCAGCCCGGCGACCAGCGCGGGCGTGGGAGCGAGGCCTCTCATTGCTTTTCCCTGAAGTGTCCGCGGTGAGAGTCGGAACCGGCTGTCGCGGCAGCGGCCAGGCTCGGCTCCGAAGATTTGGACTTCTTATTGACATTCAGCCACTCGACTCCCCCTGGATACGTCGCAATCAACAGGACGCGCTCGCCAAAGCGAATCGAGTGGATGCTGTGTTGGGCCGTCAAGGCCAGTCGATCGATCAATTCGAGGTTCTTCTCCGCGCTTGTTCGCAGTGGAAGATGAAGCCTAAGTCGGCCGCGGCGATGTGCGACTTTGAGAGTTATCCATAGCAGGCCGAGGACGATTGCAATCGCGATGAGTTCCTGAGAGAGTTCCATGAGTGGGTGAGTTCTTTACTCTTCCTCGATGTTGAAGTCGGTGATTCGGACAGCGATCGTGTCCTCGACCAGCACGATCTCGCCGAAGCCGACCAGCGATCCCCCGATGAGAACGTCGATGTTCTCGCCGGCGGAGCGCGTCATTTTGAGCACGCTTCCGGCCTCGAGTTCCAGCAGTTCCCGAACGGTAAGTGGCTTGCGGTCCAATTCCACTTCGACTTCAATTGCGACGTCGCCGAGATGACCAACCTGGTCCATGGGTGCGCGATCATCGTCGCTCTCGTGCGCCATCATCTCCTCGTTTCCCTAGGTGGGCTGACAATCCGATTCCTTACTGCTTCAAGTTGATTGTTTCCTGGCTGATCTGGTCCACGGTGGTAATCACCTTGGCATTGGCTTGATAGGCCCTCTGATAGACGATCAGGTTCGTGAACTCCGTGGCGATGTCGACTGTCGATGATTCGATCGAACCGCCAAGAACGGTTCCTCGTCCTCCCAACCCGGGGAGTCCGACGGCCGGCAGGGCACTGTTGGCGCCCAGCATGTAGTTGTTGTCACCCGACGCCACAAGCGAAATAGGATTCCGTATGGTGGCCATCGCCATCTGTCCGACGACAATCTGCTTCCCATCGGAGTATTGGGCCAGGATCGTTCCTCCAGCGCCGATGGCAACTTGCGTCAGGCTTGCCGTCGCCGACCCGTCCTGCGAATTTGCGGAGACAGCCGATGCCTGGCTGAACTGCGTAATGTTCTGGGTATTGCCCGTATACAGGGCCCAGTTGATGGTCATATCGGAGGCACCGTCGGTAAGGCCGGTAATGGCGATTTGGGGAGATGGATCAGTCGCAGCGGGACTAGTCAGGTTTCCATTCGAATCGAAGGTCAATGTGCCAGTAAGGGGCGTAGGCGGCGACGTTGTGTCGGCCGACGGGACGGTCGCAGAGTACGTCCAGGAGTTATTGGTGGGGTCCTTCGTAAAGCTAAAGGTGAGCACGTGCGAGTTACCGAGCGAGTCGTACACCTCGACCGAACTCGAAAAGGTTCCGTCTGAGCCTCCAGAAGTGGCGGCTGCGTTTAAGTTCAACGACACCGAGACATTCTGCGTTGGCGTAGGGGCCTTTAACGTTCCCGTCGGAACAATGATCTCGCCCACCGGAGTATTGGTATTCAAGGTGCCATCCGTGTTAAGCGTGGACCATCCCTGTACTTTTTCTCCCGTTGAGGTCGTCAATACGCCATTCAAGTCGACCTGCATATTCCCACCGCGGGTGTAGACGGTATTGCCCTGCGAATCCTGCGCGATGAAAAAACCGCTTCCTTGAATTGCCACGTCGAGCGGAGCGCCAGTCGTCTGCAGGGCGCCTTGGGTGAACTGCTGCAGGGTGATCGGGCGACCCACACCGAAGCCGACCTGCGTGACGCCGAATCCCGCCCCCATTGATTGCGTCACCAAGTCATAGAACGACACCGCGCTTGCTTTAAATCCCGGAGTGTTGAGGTTGGCAAGATTGTTGCCGACAACATCAATCGCGGTCGAGTCCGCAGTCAAGGCGGAAAGTGCCGTCGAAAAAGAAGTCAACATTTAGTTGCCTCCGTTTAAGGCCGCGGGCGTGCCCGAAGCCGTCGACAATGAGGAAAGCGACGCCTTGATCGCATCGAGGTCCGAGGTTTGCTGAGTCGATTGCTCGAGCTGGCTGAACTGCGCCAGTTGGGTCACGAACTGAATTCCATCCTGTGGCTGTGTCGGGTCTTGATTTTGTAGCTGGGCCACGAGCAATTGGAGAAATACCTCCTTTTGAGCGAGCGGATCATTGGATGCGCCGGTGCCGCTTCCGGTGGATGGCGCCTGAGCCCCGGATGATGGCGAAGGCGAGTTGACGGAATCGATCATGATAAGGAAACTCCATTTCTGAGCTGATTAATGATGTCGGACAGGTCTTCGAGACCATCGAAGTCGGATCTGTTCGTTGCAGTTGGCGAGTTTTGCCGCTGGTTGTGTTGGTGTTGTTGCTGCTGGCGTTGGCGCTGTTGCTCACCATCCGGCACGGAATAGCCGTTCGGCGAATAGCCCCGCAGCCCGTGACGAGATTCTGGCCGGGAGGTCTCTTCGAAGTTGCTGGCTTGTGGGAGCGTGGCATCCGATGCCGCCGAGTGCGGGTCGAGCCTTTTCACAAGATCTCCCAAATCCTGCCTGAGCGAGCCGGCCAGACTGGGGTCGGTCGAACGTACCGCGATCTGTACCTCTCCAGCGCGCTCACGAATCCTGAGTTCTACCTGCCCCGCGCTGTCATCTGAATCGAGACGAATAGCGATCTGTGAGGTTGAACCAAGTTGAAGTGCTCTGGGAAGACTGGGCATTGGAGGCATAGGTGGGGTCTGTTCTTCGCGTGCCTGTGAGCTCTCGTTATCGGACGGGGACTTTATGAGCGTCGGGTCCGATGCTCGACCCGCCGCGGCGAACGCCATATCCACGGTCGTACCAGGAAAATCCAGTTGTGATTCGGAATTCTCGTTCGTTTCTGGCTTACCGGTGTGCGGCGTTTGGGAATCGGCGAATATAATGCGTCTTAATGCTGGTGTATGCGCTGGGTCGAGCGTTTGTGTTTCACTCGAAGTGGAGTTCTCGCCGTGACGTTCGTAATCCTCCGTGGACGAAATCGCGGCGCGCGTTCGAGACGCCACGGATTCCTGGTCATGGTTCGATCGAAGCAAGTTGATTGCCGACCTCGGATTTAGATTTGTAGTCTTCGACCGCACGATGGGGCTTCCGACGAGTTCAGACCGCGGCTCGGCTGTATCCGTGACTCGGCCACTAGCGGATGTTCCAATCAAGTCAGGAGCCTCGGCTGAGTTGGACAACGATGGGGTTGGTGTCAACCCGATCGGATCGGCGATCTCCTCGTTCGGATTCGCTTGGCCGTTTCGCTCGTCGTCGCCGAGTTTCTCCCCCAGGTTCACCAGGAACGACAGGTAGCTCGGTTTCTCGGTCTCTTCAGCGGATTCGCCGGCCGCAGGCGGCGGATTTTCGCCGACAGTGCCTTGGCGACTTGCGTCGTTCGATGATCTCGAACCCCGGATCGCCGGAGTCCGCGAGTCAGCGCCTCGCGCGTTTACATCGACGCTATTGGAAGGAGACGCGGCGGTGGAAGCCGCAGCGCCCAGGACAGCGCTAGGGTTCGGAAGGATTCCAAATTGCGGTAACGGGATCGTCACAACGCCGGGTTGCCCCTTTTCAGTTTTCTTTTGAATTAGCTCTCGACGCGTTCCCAACGTTGAGGTGAAGAGTCTTGATTTAAGCATTCTCGAGGGCGCGCCGTTAGCGGTCGGATCATGAAATGGGAGCGACTCTGTCTCTTCCATCAATTGACCTCCCTCGTAAACCGGGGTGCCTGCTAGCGCACCGCTTGCGTCTGACGGCCGCGCGGCGAGGCTCCCCTCCGAGCTTGTGGTTCGCTGCACTTGAGGCTGCTTCTGAGCCGATGTCAAAGCCGACGCGAATGAGACTGGTGCCTGGCGCCCCACTTGAGCCATCGACCGTCCCCATCCGGCGAGGAGGGTTGCCGCCCGAGGTACCGAATTGGTTGGAGTGACAGGAACGGTCACGGGAATGATCACGAGGAGCGTTAAGCAGTTGTCGGACCAAACGCGGTTTTCAGTCGAAAGTGTGTACGTCGAGCAATCTATTGTAAGTAACGTCCCTGGGAGGTCGCTGCAGATCGACTTCAGACGCTCTTTTGGCGCCAAATATTTGTCACTAAGACTTTCTTTGACAAGTTCGTGTCATCTCATCGAATACGTCTTCAGAGACTTACGCGTTTGGCAGAGCATCTGCAATGCTTTTTCCGAATGGATCCGCTCACCATAGCTGCCGCGGCTGGAACTCGGGCCCGTCTCGAGACGCTCGATTTGCTTGCCAACAATATAGCCAATTCAAATACCGCCGGGTTCAAGGCGGACCGTGAGTTCTATGGACTTTATTTATCAGCAGAGGCTCGCGAGGCAACTGACGAGCCTGGGCGTCCTCTTCCAACTGATCTGCCGGAGATAGAACATCATTGGACCGACTACTCACAGGGGAGTTTGACAGGTACTGGTAATCCGCTGGATCTCGCCATTTCCGGCCAGGGATTTTTCGAAATCCTGACCGCTGGAGGCAAGAGGTGGACTCGCAACGGAACTTTCCGAATTGGCGTCACAGGCAAGCTCGAAACTCTCGATGGCGACACTCTTAACGTGATTCCTCCCCCGGGCCGCGACTTCGTCCTAGACTCCAACAAGGCCTTCGCCGTGGGCAGCAACGGCGAGATCACTCAGGACGGTCAATTTCTCGGGACGATTCCTTTATCCCTACCGGGAAAGCCCTCAACGCAACTGGAAAAGGTGGGGAATAGCTACTTTATGCTGGACACCTCTCCTCCGCCGGCGGTCGCCACGGGGGCGGAAATCCACCAGGCCTTCGTCGAGACCGCTAACACGAATGTCGCAGATTCCGCCGTTCGGCTGGTGAGTGTCATGCGTCAATTTGAAATGCTTCAAAAAGCGACGAATTTGGGATCGGATATGAACAAGCAGTCGATTCAGGAAGTGGGCCGCATTGGGAGTTAACGGAATGATACCTATGAGACACGTCGCGACTGGAGACCAAAAATGATTCGAGCTCTTTTCAGTGCTGCCAGTGGCATGAACGCCCAGCAGTTGAACGTCGACAACATCGCTCATAACCTGGCCAACTCGAACACAACAGGTTTCAAAGAGAGCCGGACTCAGTTCCAAGACCTGCTGTATCAACATATCGTCCAGCCCGGCACGGCGGCCGGCAGCCAGACGACGGTGCCCACGGGATTGGAGGTGGGATTGGGAGTACGCCCATCTTCGAATGAAGTTGTGTTCACTCAGGGCAGTTTCGCATCGACCGACAATCCTCTCGACCTTGTCATTCAAGGGAAAGGGTTCTTTCAAATCCAGATGCCCACTGGTGATATCAACTATACCCGCGCCGGAAATTTCAGCCTGGATCGCGACGGCAATATCGTAACCTCCGATGGGAATCCGCTGTTGCCGCAAATCACGATTCCTCCTCAAGCGCAAGACATCAACATCGCGCTTGACGGAACCGTCAGTTACACGGTTCCAGGGCAGACCGCTGCTCAGAAAGCGGGACAGATTCTCATCGCTACGTTTCCGAATCCTGGAGGGCTCAGCAGCGTTGGCAGCAGCTTATTTACCCAGACTGACTCGAGTGGCGCCCCGACAGTGGCGCCCCCAGGTGGCCAGGAAGGTGCGGGGACGCTTCTGCAGGGCTATCTGGAGCAGTCCAACGTCAGCATTGTCGACGAATTCGTCAACATGATTGTCGCGCAGCGCACTTATGAAGCCAACTCGAAGGTGGTCAAAACTGCAGATGAAATGTACCAGCAGGTTAACAACTTAGTTCAATGATTACTCTAGCCCTTCTTGTGATCATGCTGCTCCCATCCGCCTGGGGCCAATGTGTCGCAGTCGACGGAGAGTGGGTTACGGCTGGCGATGTGGCAAAGCGGCTCGACCGCTTCGCTGGCTCCGATCCCAATCTGCGCCTGATTCGCGCACCTTTCCCAGGGGCGCGGCGACTGGTGAATCCAGCCACGTTGCCGGGTGGTTCGTCCGATCCTGAGGGCTTGACAAGTGAGAGCCCATTCTGCGTCGAGCGCCAGCTACGGCCGCTTACGAGAGAAGAGTATTGGGCGGCGATTGATCAGGTTCTCCTCGTAGCCGGACAGGACCGGCCAGAGCGCACTGGGGAATCCGCGATTGGCTTCGAATTAGTGGATTACGATCATTCGCCGCTTCCTTCAGGAAAGCTTGAATTTCTGGTGAGGAACCTACCCCCTCCCGTCCTTGGCGGAGGCGCGCGCGCGGAGGATCCGATTCTGTGGCGAGGAAAGTTGCTTTATTCGGAGGGCCGCAGCATGCCTGTTTGGGCACGAATACGGCTATGGGTGGAGGGCGCCGTCTGCATTTTGGCTGGAGATGTGGCGAGGGGCGCGGAATTGAAGGAGTCCGACTGTGTCCAATCCACGCGGAGGTATTCACCGTTTGCGCCAGCCCCGGTTCGGGACTCCACCGCCCTAAACCGTACGACCGCGGCACGGCATTTGTCCACAGGCGAACTCCTCTATCCATCACTGCTCGTCCGAAAACCGGATGTCGAGCCAGGCCGGCCCGTAGAACTCAGAGTCGTCAGCGGAGGTACCCGGCTCCGATTCGCGGCAACACCAATTGGATCGGCTCACACGGGCGAACATGTCATGGTGACCAATCCCGCGACAGGCAAACGAATCGAGGCGCAGGTTGTCGGAACCGATTCAGTGGAGGTGCACCTAAAATGATCCGGCAGACACTCTTCGCGTTTCTGATTGCGGTACCTCTGCTCAGTGCCGGAGGTCCGAGCCTTAAGAAGGCGAAGCTCCCCCCTCCCTCGCCAATCGACCAGATGATCCATGAGGCGGAACGGGAGAAACGGGAAATCCCGAAGCCATCTCCTGGATCGCTGTACTCGTCGAGAGCGCCGCTCGCAAACTTCACACGCGAGTTCCGTGCTGAGGACGTCAATGATCTGGTAACCGTGCTCGTATCAGACAACACCTCGGCGGTGACCAATGGCACAACCAATACGCAGCGCAAATCGAGTTCTACAGCAACCTTTCAATTCCCGCTCGGCCAGACCCTTGGCAACGGATTATCGACGACCTTGACCGGGAACAACCAACTGCAGGGACAAGGTACAACACTCAGGAATAGTACGCTGACGGCCTCCTTGACTGTCCGTGTGACGCACGTCCTGCCCGGCGGAACGATGGTTGTAGAGGGCATGAAACAAATCGACGTCAACTCCGAACATCAATGGGTGTCGATCCGGGGAGTCATCCGCGCCCGGGATCTAACTCCGGCGAATACGGTCAATTCCGATCAGGTGGCCGACATGGAACTCAAGGTCAACGGCAAGGGCGTCGTGAACGACTACATCAAGCGGCCGAACCTCCTCTATCGCATTCTGAACGGGATGCTGCCGTTTTAAAACCACATGCGAATCTTCCCGATCTGCGTGGTGTTGATTGCTTGGGCCGCGAACTCCCTTTATGCCGAGGATCTCGTCCGCTTAAAGGAACTCGTGTCGGTCGAGGGCGTCCGCGACAACCAACTGGTTGGTTACGGACTCGCCGTCGGCCTCAATGGCACTGGAGATAAACGTCAGACCGTGTTCTCCACCCAGAGCTTATCGAATCTGCTCGAACGAATGGGTACTTCCGTACCCGCGACCAGCTTTCAAGTTCGGAATACCGCGGCGGTCTTGATCACGGCAACGTTGCCACCCTATGCGCAAACCGGCACTCGAATCGACGTTACAGTCGCGGCCATTGGGGATGCCGCCAGTCTGCAAGGAGGATTGCTGATCCTGACACCGTTGCAGGGTCCGGACGGCCAGGTTTTTGCAGTCGCTCAAGGCCCGGTTGTTACGGGTGGATTCATTGCGGGACGCGGAGGCGGCGGGAATTCGCAGACGGTCAACCATCCGACCGTCGGACGCATTGTTGCCGGCGCGCTGGTTGAGAAATCCGCTCCGTCGGCTGCCGTCGACGAGGGCAAGATCCACCTGGAATTACGCAAAACCGACTTCACTACGGCCGCCCGCATCGCCGAGGCTGTAAACCGGAAATTCTCGAAGCCACCGGCGGCGCGGGCGGAAAATGCTGCCCGGGTCACCGTGTCGATTCCCGCGGAGTATCGGGACCGGACCGTCGAGTTCATGGCGCAGCTTGAATCCATCACGCTCGAAGCGGACCACGTCTCGAAGATCGTCATTAATGAGCGCACCGGGACAATCGTCATGGGGCGGAATGTACAGTTGCAGCCGGTCTCCATCATGCAGGGCGGTCTCACAGTCGAAATCGAGATTCAGCCCCACGTGTCGCAGCCGGCTCCTCTATCCGGTGGACAGACTGTGGTCACTCCTCAAACTAAGGTCACGACTAAGGAGGAAAAGGCCAAGGCAATCACGCTAAAACAGGGTGCGACCGTAGAAGAACTGGTGAAGGCTTTACAGGCGATCGGCTCGACGGCACGTGACATCATCGCGATCCTGCAGAATCTCAAGGTCGCCGGATCGTTGGACGCAGAAATCGAGGTGATCTAAGTTGACTATCGGAGGTCTACCGCCCATTACAGCTATCCCGTCTGGCCCGAATCCGCACGATACGCCTGAGAAGATCCAAAAGGCAGCACAGGACTTCGAGGCCCTCCTCATCGGACAGATGCTCAAATCCGTGAGAGAATCAAGCTTTGGAGGCGGATGGGGAACATCGGATCAGTCCGGAGACGTGGCGATCGACATGGCAGAGCAGCAGATGGCTCAGCTCATGGCGTCCAACGGAGGACTTGGACTGGCAAAGCTGGTCTCGAAGGGCCTCGAGAACGCGATGCCGAGCAACCATCCGAGGTCTGCCAACGTGATCCCGCGGACGACGAGCGCGCCGAAAGGCTCGCAAAGTTAGCCGAGTTGGTCGAGGCCGGAGTTTATGCCCCGGATGCCAAAGCTGTCGCCCGCTCCATAATCAGCGGACATGTAACTCCCCGGCGACCCCGCGGTTGATGTCTCGACTTCCGGGACCCTGTTCCAGGCCTCGAGCAAAGTCCTGAGCAGGGCTTCCACTTCGCCAAGTGGCTCATCTGTTTGAGTGGCGTTCGCGGTGAGCAGGCGCTTCTGACAGTAGTCGTAGAGCTCCCTTAACTCTTTTGTCATGAGGAACCCGGCCGTATGATCCAGCGAAAAAATCAATTCCGACAGAATGGCAATCGACTTGTTGACCTGCGCCGACCGCCCGCGGATGTCCTTGGCTGCTAACAACACGCGCGCCTTGGCGACGGCTTCGATCGCTCCGACGTAGAGCAATTGCACGCGCCGCACAGGACCCGCAGCGAAAACTTCACTCTCCAAGTATTCGTCGCGCGCCATCAAGTAGTTTGTCATGCGTTCTGTTTGTTCTCTTCGGCCAATTTCAGCACATATTCAGCCGGAATCTGGTCCACGACTTCTCCCGTATTCCTGTCGACGACCTTCGTTACCAACCGTTTTGAATCACGGTCGATCGCGAACGTAACCTGATTGTTAGAGCCAAACAGCTCGGCTTGGTTCAACGCCTGCACGGCCTTCACCAGTTCACGCCGCTGAGCCACCTCTGCTGGCGGGGGTGTCTGGACTTGGGCCGTCACATCCGTTCGATCCGTCGGATTTTGAATCGATGCGACGTCCATATCGCGCTCCTTAGCGGAGCATAGGCCCCGCTGGTATCTCTCATCGGTGACGGCCAGTGTTGTATTAGGAAAAAATCGCACCCCGGGAGGCAGGGGTGAGTATCGTGCAGTCTATAGTGAACCCCATTTGACGCGCGGCGAGAGGCACCGGATACTGGCGCACTCTTGTCTAAATGGCAGCGCGCGAAGCTGAGCAATCTTTGGCATGCCGGTCAGTGAGGAAACGGCCAGTAGTGGAATCTACGGCAATGCGTTCGGTTGGATAACGATCAGGTGAATCGGATACTGGAAATCGAATTCCAATCGGACATGATCTATCAGTATCTGGATGTTCCTTCGGTTGTTCACAACGAGTTATTGGAAGCCGAATCGACAGGTCAGTACTTCAACCGCGAGATTCGCGACACCTATGAGTTCATACGGTTGGAACGGCAAGACGCCGCGATACGTTGAACCAAGCAGGCTTTATCCGATCAGTCACAATGAAGTTCTGCCAAGAAATACGGGCATTCCGGGATCTCAGTGGGTAGCGGGCATGAGATCGAGGCCGCCGCTGTGGAAATAGATAGCGGTGACGAAGCTGTTTTGACCCACTGCACGTTGGAGGGCATGGATTCACTGGCGGCATTGGTGATCCGATGGTTGATGAACGTCACGATGTTTTCAAAACCGCGATGGATCATGTGCGCCTTCTCGATCCTCGGCTTCAGCCGGCTGCGGATCGAGCAGTTGTGCCACCAGCGATAGTGCTTGCGGGTGGGTCGCTCATACCAATAGAAGCAGAACGCCATCATCGACTCCTTCAAGGCCCAAGCTCGCGCCGTTTTCAACTTGCTGTCGTCGCGTAAAGCGACGAACTCGTTTTGATCCTTGGCATCCGACTTGGCGTCGCTCGTAACTGTTTGTTCTCCTTACGCCGCACTTGATCGATCGCTTCGGACAGATGTTTGGCGATGTGGAATTGATCGAATACGATCTTCCTTTCGGCTTCGGGCAGATGTGCGCGCGTCGAGTTCACATCGCGATGGCGTCCACTGCCTGGATTTGCTCCTCGTTCAACGATTTCCAGAACTGGTCCATCGTCTCAGTCGTGCGATGCCCGCCCACGAACAGAACCCGTCCGCGAACCAGGTCGTCTACCAGCGTGAAGTAGTGGTGGCCGCGAGTGAACGACTTCTCATCTACGCCCAAGTAGCCGACCGGTTCGGCTTTTGCGGCGCTCCAAGCCTCGCTTCACGGCTACTTCCTGGATGGCATCCACGTCCAGCTCAGATGCAGTTGCTCGCCGACAGCTTTCTGGCTGGTGGCCAACATCCAGTCGATGGTGACCGCTCGAACATCGGCGTAAAGCGGCTTCCGGGCTCGGCCCAGGGCAGTTTCACGTTGCGGACGCCGTGCTCCCGCCAGTTCGTCCGCGGGGGGCGCGGCATGGAGAATCGCTCGCAACTGACACGTGTCCAGACTGCGCCAGCGGCGCACTTCCCGATGGTCGTACAGCGCACAGGTCTCCGCATTCCGCACAGGGCCACTTCGCCCCTGAGCCGTGCGCCAAGTGCACGTTGACCTCATTCGGGTCCAACTCAACGGGATCCACTTGCCAGGGCTGGCTAGTGCCCAGTATCTGCGCGAACAGATCCTTGTCCTGCATTCAGCCATTGTCCAGCGCCCCCCCACTGAAATGCCGGATGCGTCAGAAATCCGACAAACACCAAGAAGCACCGACTTGAATCGAGTAGGCAGCGTTCAGCTAGATCCTCTCGCTGACTCCCACGCATGATGACGCCCTTCGAAAGCATCGAGCCGTGTGCCATGCGCAGGGTTTCAGTAGCGAACTCGGTTTGATCTCCATGCGGTTTTGCCAACTGGGGCCACTCCGAGAGTCTGCACGAGGCCAAGTTGGAATGGCGACATGCGAGGGCAACAGGAACAGCTTGCCCGATGGTGCAAGTGAATGAACGGAGTCCGAACAGCGGAGCCGCGGCTCGCGGCACGTGCTGGAGCGGCTGCAGGAGTATTTGAGCGAGACTCAAGATCAACTGTTGGTCCAACCCGCGGCTGGCCAGCGGTCGCGCAGCGCGAAGACCGTAACTTACTTACTTGCGATTGAGCGGACCCCAATCCGGCAGTGATGTCGGTGCTCCGCAGCTGTGAGCCCTTGCGAGTTGGCCATAGCTGATGCTTTCGCCCGTTCGGCGATGCTATCGGAGGCTATCACTCAGGATCTTCTTCCGGCGGCCCCATGCGGATGAAGATAAGATCCCACTGGTGATGTTTACCCGATTCACTCGGGCGCCGTCCAGGAAAGGTGCGCTCGGTCAGGGCGAGATCAGAAACCAGGTTCACAAACGCCCATCTCCAGTTCGGCAGCGGCTCGCTGCTCAAGCCACCTACTTGGAAACCGAAAAGTTTAACGGAGCCTTGATGAATGCCATAATCGTGCGGCTCGACGATTCGTGGCTTGCCCTTATACCGAAACTGGATGATCCGCTTCTGCTCGATCGCTTCCCAGAGCAGCTCGTGAATGGCCGGTGCCGGAAGTTCGACCACAGTCAGAACCTACCCGATGTTCAAAACCTTCTGGATTACGCCCTTGTCTTTCTCGATCTTTTTTTGCAGGAGCGTAATCGCGTAGATCAGTTGCTCCGGACGAGGAGGACAACCGGGCACGTACACATCAACCGGAATCACCTGGTTGACGGGAATCAGCGCATAGTTGCTGAACACGCCGGTCGAGGTCGCGCAAGCGCCCATCGAGATGACCCATTTCGGCTCCGGCATCTGTTCATACAGCCTGCGGATGACGGGCGCCATTTTGTTCGAAACGCGTCCGGCGATGATCATCAGGTCGGACTGGCGGGGTGAGCCGCGCATGACTTCGGCTCCGAACCGTGAGATGTCGTAGCGCGAGGCAATCATCGACATCATCTCGATCGCGCAGCAGGCCAAGCCGAAGCTCATTGGCCAGATCGAATTTTTCCGCGCCCAATTGATCGCCCAACCGATCGACGTAGTAACCACGGTGTCTTTATATAGATCGTCTTCGCTGCGATCCACACGATCGAATAACTCGGGGGGCTGGCTGATCTGGAACTGCGGATTTTCGGCTTCCATCAGTCCTGATTATCGCACGCGCGCCGGCGCTTCATTCGCTCATCCCGCACTCGTCGTGGATCGCGCGCACCGCCTGATCGACACCCGACTTGCGGACAACAGCGGCGATCGTGATCTCGCTCGAGCCCTGCGCGATCGCCATGATGTTGACGCCTGCGTTTGAAATCGCGGTGAAGATCCGGCCTGCCATACCCTGCGCGCCTCGCATGCCTTCGCCGACTACAGCGATCAACGCAACATCCTCGTCGACTTGGATCGGTCGGGAATACCCGTGCGTCAGTTCGAGCGACAATCCCTCTTCCAAATGATCGAGCACCATCCGGAGTTCGTCCTGCCGGACCAGAAAACAAAATGCCTGCCGGTAACTCGAACTCGTGATCGCCAGGATCTCGGCGTTCGCCCGCGCCAGCGCTCCCATGGCACGCGCCATTAAACGGGTGCCGCTCAATCCTCCCGCCGCGGGCTCGATTGCGATCAGCGCGACGTTCTTCATCGACGTCACAGCACGCGCGCCCTGCGGTTCAGTGCTGAGCCGCGGCACGATTTTCGTCCCCGGAGCCGGAAGATTGAAACTGTTCTTACTCCATACCGGGATCTTTTTTTCTTCGAGCGGAGCGAGCGTTCTCGGATGTAAGACCTTCGCTCCGTTATAGGCGAGTTCCGCCGCTTCGTTGTACGTCACCTCATCGAGCACTCTGGCCTTCGCGACGACACGCGGATCGGTGCTCATGATGCCGTCAACGTCGGTCCAGATCCACAACTCCGCGGCGTCGAGTGCGGACGCCAGGATCGATGCGGAAAAATCGGATCCTCCGCGGCCGAGGGTGGTGGGCCGGCCATCGGCGGTCGCGCCATTGAACCCGGTGACGATCGGCATGATTCCTTCATCGAGCAGAGGACGCACGATCGCCGCGCAACGCTCCCGCGTCAAATCCATCAACGGTGACGCATTCCCGAAGACGGCGTCTGTGACGATGATTTTCGATGCGTTGATGGCAGTCGCACGTACGCCTTGCGATTCGAGGTAGGCAGCCAACAGCAGAGCCGAGAGCCGCTCACCGATCGCGATCGCCTCGTCGATCGAACGCGGAGGACGTTCCCCCAACATCAGGACGCCATTCGCAATCCGCCCGAACTCGCTCAGCAACGTCTCCATGTCGCTCAGCACAGCCGCCCGCGCGTCTCCGTCCGGCAACAGCTCCGTACACGCCGCGGTGTGCCGATCGCGTAAGGACTTCAAATTCGTATCGAGGTCCGCTCGATCGCCGGCCTCGGCTTTGCGCAAGGAATCGAGTAGCAGATCGGTGATCTTCGACATGGCGGAAACGACGCAAACCACCGGGCGCGTCTTCGCCTGCTCCGAGCAAATCCCCGCCGCCACTTGCATACGCGCGGCGGATCCCATGCTCGTGCCGCCGAATTTCATGACCAGCAAATTCTTCAATGCCTTCCCACGTCCTTCCCGTTTGATACCTTCGACCGCACCACACGCAGGATCGCCTCGCCGACTTCTTCGGCATCGAGTCCAGTCGAGTCGACGTACACAGCGTCCGGAGCCTGCACCATCGGAGCCTCGGTGCGAGTCGAGTCGCGCTTGTCACGCTCAGCGATCTGGGCTGCAATCTCGTTCACGTCCGAGGCGAGGCCGCGCGTCTCGAGTTCCTTGCTTCGGCGTTCCGCTCGCACTTGCACGTGGGCATCGAGGAAAATTTTGACTGCCGCGTCAGGAAATACGACCGTTCCAATATCGCGGCCTTCCATCACTACCGAAGTTCCCTGGGCGATGCGCCGTTGCTCGGAAACCAAAGCCCGCCGCACTCCTGGAACTGCCGAGACGACTGACGCCGCTTCGGAAACCGCTGGATCAGAGATCTCCTGAGTGATGTCTTCTCCGTTCAGAAACACGCGCGTCGAACCCGGCTCGAATTCGATGCGCGCCTCTTCAGCGAGTCCGACAAGTTTCAGATGATCGTTCAAGTCGATCGAAAGACGCAATGCCCACAACGCCACCGCCCGATACATCGCTCCGGAATTGATATAGACGTAGCCGAGCTTCTTCGCGACTGTGTGCGCAACTGTACTCTTGCCGGCCCCGGCCGGGCCGTCGATGGCGACTACCACTACCTTGCTCATGCTTGGGATTGTGCGATCAAAAATGCGAGTAATATTCAGTGTATCGCGACCGCTGCTATGATCACAAAAATGCGGCAAGCCATCGTGATCGCCTCGTGCATTCTTGCTTCCGCCGGCCTGCAAGCCCAGACCTTCGATGAACTGTCGAAGCTCTTTCAATACGACAAGTCGGCTCCGCTGAACGCTCATGAAACGCAGATGGACAGCCGCGCTGGATACAAATTGTGTTCGATCCAGTTCGACTCTCCCACGAGCGGCCGCCGGTCCGGATATCTGGTCACACCGGATTCGCCGGGGAGGAAACCCGCGATCCTCTGGATGCATTCGAGCGGCGCGCTCGCGTTCCTAGGAGACGCCATTCTGATGGCTCGCTCCGGAGCCGTTTCGCTGCTGCTTGAATCGGAATCGAAGACCGAAGAATCGCCGGAACGAACCAGAGATTCCTATGTTGCGGATGTAATCGCCATGCGGCGCGCGGCGGATCTGCTCGCAGCGCGGGATGACATCGACCCTGCGCGGCTGGCAATTGTGGGCCACAGCTACGGCGCGATGATGAGCGCGGTCGCGGCGAGCATCGACAGCCGTTTTCGAGCCGCCGTTTTTCGAGGTCGGGTTACTCGGCATGAGCATACACATCGGCACCAGTCCGCATCCTTGGGCCGCGGGCATTCGAAAGGCTCTTGGCGACAAGCTGCCCCATTATCTCGAGGTACTGTCGGTCGTGGACGACATGCACTACATCGGTCACGCCCCTGCGATTCCGAAACTGTTTCAGTCCGCGCGATACGATCCTGGAGTTCCGCACAAAGACGCTCAGGACTTCTTCAATGCGGCGAGAGGACCGAAGGAACTGAAGTGGTACGACACCGGCCACGACGTCGATGACATCACCGCGTTGGCCGACCGCGTCCGCTTCCTGGGCCATGCGCTGAAACTGCCTGACACTGAGCGAGTACTTCGTCAGAAGTTATCATTCAAATAAGATGACTCGAATATTCCGATTCCAGTTCCTGGCTGCCGCAGCCGGAACTCTGATGCTGTCAGTCGCCTTGGCCGGTCCCGTCGAAGACTCGCAGAAGCTGATCAAAGAAGGCAAGTACGACGAAGCCATCTCACAGCTCGAGAAGGCCGATCAGAAGCAGCCGCCCATTATCAAAGCGCTCACGCAGGCGCACATGGCGAAAGCGGATGCCTTCATGTACAACGATCAGGTGTCGCCGCATATCCGTTACACGACGGCGTTGCGCGAGTACCGGAAGGTGCTCGTCTACGACAAGACCAACAAGAAGGCCCAGGACAATATCAGCTTGATCGAAGGCATCTACAAATCGATGGGACGCCCTATTCCGCAATAGCGGACGTCACTTCATGCCGGCCCAATCGTTGCGGTAAACCTTGCCTTCCTTCATCACGAACCGGACCTTCTCCATCGCCCGAATGTCGGTCAAAGGATTGCCGTCGATCGCGATCAAATCCGCCCAGGCGTCCTTCTCGAGAACTCCGGCCTTGCCGGCCACGCCGACCAGTTCGGCGGCATCGACGGTCGCGCTGCGGATCGCCTCGATGGGCTTCATCCCGTATTCCACCATCACCGGAAATTGGCGCCAGTTGTCGCCGTGCGGATAGACGCCGCCGTCGGTTCCGAACGCCATACGCGCGCCTGCCAAATAGGCGCGGCGGAAGTTTTGACGTTGCAGCTTGCCGATTGCTTTCTCTTTCTCGATCGACTCCGGAAGCATGCCGACCTTCGCGCCCTCTTGGAGAATGTAGTCGTCGTTATAAATGTCGAAGACCAGGAAGGTACCTCTCTCTTTCGCAAGCCGGATGCCTTCGTCGTCGATCAGGCTTGCATGTTCGATCGAGTCGATGCCCGCGCGGATGGCGTCTTTGATCGATTGCGTGCCGTGGGCGTGCGCCGCCACCTTGCGGCCCAGCTTGTGCGCCTCTTCGGCGATGGCCTGCATTTCTTCGAACGTGTATTGCGGCGCTCCGGGAGAATCGCCCTTCGACAACACTCCGCCAGAGGCGCAGATCTTGATCAGGTCGACGCCATACTTGATGTTCTCGCGGACTTTCGTACGAGCCGCCCAAGGTCCGTCCGCGACTCCTTCGGATTTGAAGTGGAACTCGGGCGCGAGCAGATTCTCATCGCAGTGACCTCCAGTAATACCCAGCGGAGGACCCGACACGAACAGATGCGGACCGTCCACATCGCCGGCTTCAATGCCGTCCCTGAGCGCGACATCCGAATATCCGCCGGCGCCCACATTGCGGATCGTCGTGAAGCCCGCGAGCAAAGTCACGCGCGCATTTCTGACGCCCTTCACTGTCTCTCTCGGCACCGAGACGCCGAGCGATTGATACCCGGAATCCGTTGGATCGCTCGTCAAATGATCGTGAACGTCAATCAAACCGGGCATGCAAGTGGCGTTGCTGCCGAGATCGATCGGTGTGACTCCCGTGGGTGCGGAGGAGCCGATGTCCACAATCTTGCCGTCCTCAATCGAAACGAAGACATTCGAGCGCAGCGCGCCGGTCTTCACATCGAGCAGTTTGGCGCAATGAACAGCGGACTTCGTGGCGGCCGCTGCGCACAAGGCCGCGAGGATAAAAGCTGCTGTCAGTTTCATGCGACGACTTTGTTCCTCAGGACGCCGATTCCCTCGATGTCCACTTCGATGATGTCGCCGGATTTCATTTTTCTCGTCGCACCGGGAGTACCCGTGAAGATGACATCGCCCGGAGTCAGCGTCACATAGCGGCTCGTGTACGAGACAATGGCCGGACAGTCAAACAACAAATCGTTGGTGTTCTGTTTTTGCACGACTTCGCCGTTCAGCTTCGTCTGCACCAGCAGATTGCCGTAGTCGAGCCCGGTCACGACCCAAGGACCCACCGGACCGAATGTGTCCGCGCCCTTCGCGCGCCACCACTGCAGATCCTTCTGCGGACCACCTTGCCAATCGCGTTCGCTCACATCGTTGCCGCACGTCACTCCAAAGATCGCGGCCGCAGCTTCCTCACGTGAGGCGTTGTGGGCGCCCTTGCCCATGACGATTACGAGTTCGCCTTCGTAGTGCGTGTTCTTCGAATCCTTCGGAATGACGATTTCGCCCTCATGCCGCGTGAGGCAGGTGATCGGCTTGTAGAACATCTCGGGCGCACTCGGAGGCGTGCGCGTGCCGATGTGGCTCTTATAATTGAGTCCGACGGCGAGGACTTTCAAGGGATCACACGGCGCGAGCAGCGTGACGGATTTGAGCGGCACCGTCTCGCGCGTCGGCTTGATCGAATGGACGAAGTTGCCCGGCAGCACGTGTATGGTCTCGCCTTCGAGCAGGCCAAAAGCGGTGCGTCCGTTCTTCTCGAATCGAACGTATTTCTTGATGTTGTTGGAATCGGTAGCGGCCTTCGAAGAAGTTCCCGCCGCGGCTGCCGCGAGGGCGGCGATCTGCATCATTTCCCGTCTGGTGGGCATAGATGCCAGGATACTCCGTCCACAGTTACTTCGCGTCGCGCCAGTTTTCGCCGACGCCTGTGTCGACCAGCAGCGGAACGTTCAGCGGATAGACTGACTCCATTTCGGATTTCACTATGCGCCTCACTTCGTCGACTTCATCCGGGGGAGCCTCGAGCACCAGTTCGTCGTGGACCTGCAGCAGCATTTTCGCCTCGAACCCTTCGAGCTTCTTGTCGATCCGAATCATGGCGAGCTTGATGATGTCGGCCGCCGTGCCCTGCAGCGGCGTGTTCACGGCTGTGCGCTCGGCGAATCCGCGGGCGTTCGGATTCTTGGTATTCATATCCGGAATCGGACGCTGCCGGCCGGAGAGGGTGACGGCCACACCTGTCTTGCGCACTTCGGCGATCGTCGCGTCGATGAACTTCCGCACACCTGCATAACGTTCAAAATACGCCTTTATATAAACGTCCGCTTCGCGCCGATCGATCCCTAAGGACTGTGCCAAACCGAACGCCGTCTGCCCGTAGACGATGCCGAAATTCACGGCCTTCGCGTTGTTCCGCATCTCGCGCGTCACCATCAATGGAGGCGTGCCGAACACTTCGGCCGCTGTGCGTGTGTGGATGTCCTCGCCGTTGCGGAAGGCTTCGACCAGCACCTTGTCCTTCGACATGTGCGCCAGCAGACGCAGCTCGATTTGTGAGTAGTCGGCGACGATCAGCTTCCATCCGTCTCGTGGCACGAATGCCGTGCGGATCTGACGGCCAAGCTCCGTGCGGATGGGGATGTTCTGCAGATTCGGATTCGAGCTCGACAGGCGTCCGGTGGCCGCACCGGTCTGATTGAAAGTCGTATGCACGCGGCCCGTCTGCGGATCGATCAACTGAGGCAGA
>DASXZC010000695.1:0-2848 GCA_036502165.1 Bryobacteraceae bacterium | reverse complement strand
CGCTAGCCCTACTTCGCGATCAGTTTGATCTCATACAGGCGCGGCCACAGCTTTCCGGTCACGAACAGGCG
The DNA here is from genome assembly GCA_036502165.1 of Bryobacteraceae bacterium. Taxonomy (GTDB): domain Bacteria; phylum Acidobacteriota; class Terriglobia; order Bryobacterales; family Bryobacteraceae; genus F-183. The sequence goes on along the minus strand of DASXZC010000695.1, from coordinate 2,777 downwards.
ATCGTGGGCCGCATCATAGGCGATGCCGTTCATGACGTCCGTGCCGGCCCGCTCCGCCGGTGGCAGCAGCCCCGACAAATCGATCCAGCCCGTCACGTGGCCATCGGCCGGCAAGATTCGCGCTATTCGATCGGTCTGCCAGACGTTCGCGAAGATCTCGCCTTTGACGTACTCCAGCTCGTTCAGTTCCTTCACGGGCCCGTTCGAATCGTGCACGGTAATTCGCCCTGTCTCCTTCATGGTCGAGGGATCGATGAAGCGGAGCTGCGCGCTGCCGTCGCTCATGATGAGCCGCGTGGGGTCATGGGTGATACCCCAGCCCTCACCCGTATAGGCGAACGTGCCGGTCTGTTCAAACGTCGACAGGTTGTAGATGAAGCCGATCTCCGACTGCCACGTGAGCTCGAGAATCGAGCCCTTCCAGTCGGTGATGCCTTCTCCAAAATACTGCTGCGGCAGCGCCTTGATCTGGACGACCTCTCCGCTCTCGAGCTTCACCTTCCGGACGCTCGATCGCCCGTTGAGGCCGGTGCCCTCGTAGAGAAAGCCGTCGCGATAAATCAGGCCCTGCGTGAATGCGTCGTGGTCGTGCGGGTACGATCGCACGACCTCGTAGCCATACGTCGGGACGGGCGCGGCTCGCCCCGGCACGCGCAGGAATCCAATCGTTCCCATCAGCATCACAAGCGCAGCCAGCACGCGCATTCCTGTTAGCATACCTGCACCATGAGCTACTCGCGTATGGCTGTTTCTTCGGAGCGGCGCTCGCTGATCCGCGGCATGCGCGCGACGGCGGCGGCTGCCGCGCTCGCCGTGATTGGCGTCCGCGTCGCCGCGCAACCCAATCCCGGTCCGCGCGTGGACATCTCGTTCGCCGCTGCGGCGCGTTCGGAGCCGCTCACAGGCATGGTCTATCTGGCGCTGAGCCGCGATAGCCAGCGCGCCCCGATCCAGGAGACCGACACGAACGGCGTGCCGCTCTTTTCCAGGTACGTCGAGAATCTCGCGCCTGGCGGGACGGTCACGCTCGATGCCTCCGATCGCGGGCATCCCGTCGGCAGCCTGCGCGCCATACCCGCCGGTGACTACTGGGCGCAGCCGTTCGTCAACGTGTACACGAAATTCGCGCGCGCGGACGGCCACACCGTCTGGATGCACATGGACCAGTGGGAGGGACAGAACTGGAAGCGGTCACCTGGCAATCTGTACGGCGATCCGGTCCGTATCCATATCGACCCCTCATCGTCGGCTCCAATTCACCTCGTGGCGGACAAGGTGATTGCGCCGATTACACCTCCGCCCGATACAGACATGGTGAAACGGATCAAGATTCAGAGCCAGATTCTCACGAAGTGGTGGGGACATCCGATTTATCTCGGCGCGACCGTGCTGCTGCCGAAAGATTACGACACGCATCCGGACGTCCACTACCCAGTGAACTACATCGAGGGGCACTTCTCGCTCGGCGCACCGGGCGGATTCGGCCGCGGCGGCGACTTCGATAAGTTGTGGATGGCGGACGATACGGCCCGGTTCATCTACGTGACGCTGCAGCATCCGTCGCCGTACTACGACGACTCCTACGGCGTGAATTCAGAGAACAACGGTCCGTTCGGCGACGCAATCATCCAGGAGCTCATTCCGGCCGTGGAAACGCGCTTCCGCGTGATCCGCCAGCCCTGGGCGCGGATGCTCTCGGGCGGATCGACCGGCGGCTGGATCTCGCTCGCGCACCAGATCTTCTATCCCGATTTCTACGGCGGAACGTTCTCGAGCTGCCCGGACTCCGTCGATTTCGATTATCACCAGATCGTCAACGTCTATAAGGACCCGAACGCGTATTTCGTCGACGACGGCTGGAACAAGGTCGATCGTCCGGACGAACGCCGGCCGGACGGCAGCATCATTTCGGTCATGAAAGACGAAAATCATTACGAACTTACCGTCGGGGATCACTCGCGCTCGGGCGGACAGTGGGACATCTGGGAAGCGACGTACTCACCGGTCGGTCCCGACGGCTATCCGCAGCGGATCTGGAACAAGCAGACGGGCGACATCGATCACGCCGTTGCGCAGCGGTGGAAGAAGTACGATCTGCTGAACATCCTGAAGACGAATTGGGCGACGCTCGGGCCCAAAGTCGCGCACAAGATCAACGTCTATGTCGGGGATATGGACTCGTACTATCTCAACGACGCCGTTGAGAGCCTCCGCGGGTTCTTGTCATCGACGGACAATCCGAAATGGACCGGAGAGATCCTCTTCCAGCGCCGCGCCCCGCACTGCTGGGGTCCGCGAGCGCAGGAGCTGCTGCAGAAGATGACCAAGCAGATCGACACGTATGCGCCGGCTGGCACCGATCTCAAGAGCTGGAAGTATTAAAGGGCTCAGGGCTTATGGCTTAGGGTTTAAGCCGCGTGAGCCGTGAGCCTTAAGCCTTCTTCGTCGCCGTGAACGTTCCATTCATCACGTCGCCGTAGTTGGCGGTGCCCTTGAGCGTCCCGTCGGAGGCAAGCGTGCCTTTATAGGTGACGCTGATCGTGTTGCCCTCGATGCTCATCGGGAACGACACCGTGACATCGCTGCCACTCACCGATCCCGTCACAGGGAACGTCCCGTACTGCTCGCTCGTGTACTCGCCTGTGAGCTTGTCGCCATCCTGTTTGAGCGTCAACGTCGGATTGGCTGTGATCGCGTCGAGTTGCAGGCTGACGCTCCAGGTGCCCGCCAGGGAAGCCGTCGACGGCGCCGAAGGCAACGAGGCCGACGGCGCGGCG
>DASXZC010000694.1:0-8946 GCA_036502165.1 Bryobacteraceae bacterium | reverse complement strand
CGGGCATCGACATCGGACCGGCAGTCGATCAGGGTCAGCTCGATACCGACCTGAAGTACATCGACATCGGACGCAAGGAAGCCGGCGAGCCGTTGTGTGGCGGCAATCGGCTCACTGGGCCGGGCTACGACAAGGGCTTCTTCGTCGAGCCGACTATCTTCGCCAACGTCAGCGAATCGATGACCATTGCGCGCGAAGAGATCTTCGGCCCGGTGCTCGCGGTCATGCGCGCGAAGGATTTCGAGGACGCCATGCGCATCGCTAACAACATCCCCTTCGGACTCTCGGCCTCGATCCAAACGCAGAACGTCTCGCGTGTGTTCGAATATATCTACCGGATGGAAGCCGGGCTCCTGACCGTCAACCTGCCGAGCGCGGGTGTCGAGTATCAGCTCCCGTTCGGCGGCACCAAGGAATCGAGCTTCGGCCCCAAAGAGCAGGGTCCAACGGCTTTCGATTTTTACAGCGATTTCAAGACCGTCTATCTCAAATACTGACCGACCACGATGAAACTCGGACAAATCAACTGGAACAAGACTCTCACCGCGGCCGTGTTCACCGCGGAGGGCGCACGCCCGATTCCCGGCCACACACTGTACGATCTGGTGATCCGGGCGGAGAAGGAAAACGTCAGCCTTACTTCGCTCGCGATCGCGCGCGCCAGTCCGCACGTCGAGCGGTGTAGTCCCGTCATCCCCATCAAGCCCAAGGAAGTCTGGGCCTGTGGATGCACGTACGAAATGAGCGCCAGCTTCCGCGATGCGGAGCACAACACGCGCGAAGGCTTCTATGCGGCCGTCTATAAGGGCGACCGTCCGGAAGTCTTTTTCAAGGGAACGGCGCGCGTTTGTGTCGGTCCGACGGAGCCGATCGGCATCCGTGTGGACTCGAAGTTCACGGCGCCGGAACCGGAGTTGGCAGTGTTATTGGGTTCGAATGGGAAGATCCTCGGGTACACGCTCGCCAACGACGTTTCGGCCTGGGATATCGAACGCGAGAATCCGCTGTATCTGCCGCAGTCGAAGACGTATACGGCGTGCTGTGCGCTAGGTCCGGTGATCGTGACGGCTGACGAGATTCCCGACCCGCGGGCGCTCGAGATGACGTGCACGATTACGCGCGGGAATGAGACGACGTTCTCCGGTTCCACTTCCACCTCGAAGCTGAACCGCAAGATCGAGACCCTGATCGAGTATCTGATGCGGGCGAATCAAGTGCCGGCGGGATCGATCCTGATGACGGGCACGGGGATCATCGTCACCCAGGAAGCGGCGCTTGCCGAAGGCGACGTCGTCAGCATCCGCGTCGCGGAGTTCGGCGAGTTGAAGAATCCTGCTGCCGTCGTAAAATAAGCGAACCTTCCACAAAAGCCAAACGCTCCATCCTCGCGGATAGAGCGTTTGTTTTTGCGTGTGTGCCTTTGGATGTTACTGGACGTAGACGGTCGTCGAAACCGTCGTGCCGTTTGCACCCAGGTTGCTGCGGAGATCCATGTACGTGAACACGACTGGATTCGCCGCGAACGGAACCGCGTTCGAAGGAACGACCAGATCCAACTCAAAGTTGCCGACCTGTCCGGGAGCGAGGCCGAAGTACTTCACGGTACTTCCAAGCTGGCTCTGCGGAATCAGGTTGGTGAAAATGAGCGTCTGGATCGATCCCGCGGCCGGTGTTTGATCCGTTGGAGCGGTGCCATCGGGAGGCATATTCGGCACCAGTCCGAGACCGGTTCCGAACAGCTTAATGGTGTCGCCGCGCTTCACCGGATTGCTGGGACCATTCGCCGTTCCATCGGGATTGGTCGCAACGATCTGGCCGGCGGGTCCACCACCGACCACGTAGAAGCCGGGTGCGGCAACGTCCGTGATCAAGGTTGCGGACGCCACGACTTGGCCGCTCGACGTATGACGAACGACCAAATCCGCTTGGCCGAGAGGAACGGTCTGCGGAACCTGGAACGTAATCTGGTTCGGCTGAACGTCGTTGATCGGCGCGGCTACGCCGGCGACATCCACTTCCAGATCTCCGAGAGTGGTGGGCCAAGGCATATCGGTGTTCTTGGTCTCCTGCTGCGCGAACGCCCCGTAGGGCAGCAGCAGAGTGGCGATCATCCCAGGAGCGAGCGAACGATTTTCCTGACTCGCGGCGCTCTGGAACGTGAAGTACGGATAGTACAGCGAAACCCGGTTGATCGCTTCAGTCACGATCGGATTATCCTGCGGATCGAGCGCGACGGCAATCGGATTGACTGCCACCAGGCTATTCGGAGGAGCCGTCGGATTGAGCTGATAGTCGGTGAACTGCGGATACTGCAGCGCCGCGTTGGCGTTCGTGCTCGCAACCCAGATAGCGCCAGTGAGCGGACTCACCGTCACGCCGATCGGACCGGAAAGATTGTCAATGGTAGCGGTGGCGGCGAAGCCGGATGGTTGCTGCGTGGACTGCTGGCGATAGATCGCGATCCTGTTGTTGCCGGCATCGGCGACGTACAGACGATCGTCAGTATCGGTCGAAATGAAGCGCGGACCGGCCAATTTATCGAGCGTCGTTCCCGCAGTGTTGGTGTTGAAGTTCGTCTGGCCATAGACGCTCGCAGCGGCTTGGCCGGTCGAGAAATCACCACCCGCGGGCTTGCGGAACAAGAGCACGCGATTGTTGCCAGGGTCGGAAACAAACACGCTGCCATCGAACACGAACGCGATTCCCCAGGGGTTCTTCATCTGGTTCGAAGTCGCCTGCTGAATCTGCGGTTGTCCGAAGAGTGAGACCTGTCCCAGCGCGAGGTTGGCGCGCTGTTGACCGTCTTGAGTGAAAGGACTCGGGAAGCGCAGCACGCGGCCATTACCGGTGTCGGCGACCCACAGGTTGCCTTGCGCGTCGACAGCAACTCCGGCGGGCTGGTTCAATCCGGTGTCATCCATTTGCAGGAAGTTGCCGGTCGGATAGTTCGGAACCTGATGTTGAAAGTCGATCTGCCCGATGACGATCGCCGCGGGATCGCCGGCGTTCACGTTGCGCGCATCCGGATATCCAAGGACGCGATTGTTGCCGGGATCGGCGAGGTACAGACGCGGCGGATTCGAATTGTAATCCACGGCGACGTTTCCACCGAGAGTCGAGCTAATCGCCGAGAAGAAGAACCCGTTCGGTCCGACGTGATTGATCCCGAGTTGATAGAACGCGGTCTGACCGAGGAGTTGGTCAGCGGTCGAGAACGTGTTGCCGCCAGTGAGCGGAAATCCGAGGACGCGGTTGTTGCCGGTGTCCGCCACGTAGACTTCGTTACCGGCGACCACGGCCGCGCTCGGAGAAGACAAGGAGCCTGCCGACGCGTCGGTGAGGGATCCGCGGTTGGGAAGTGAAGAGGTGAAATCGGGCTGGCCCACGACGAGCGTCGCCGCCGGGGAAGGAGCCGTGAGCGACTCCGCGGCCCAGGTTTCATACGGATCGTAGCGCACGATCCGGTTATTCGCGGTATCGAGCACAAAGACGTTATTTCCAATCGTAAACACGCCCTCGGCGGGAGCATAATTCGAGGATGCTGTACCGCCCAACTTAGTCGCGCTCACCGGTTCATTCGTCAGCACCTGCGCGCCAAGCACGCGGGTGGCCGTGTTGCCGAACTGAGTGAACGGCGGCACAAAGACAGATACGCGCGCCAGATTGTCGCAGACGTACAGGCGGCCGGCCGCATCGAACGCGATGCCGGAGGGCTGTGACAGTACCGACTTATTCAATTGAGTCGTATTGGTGCCTTGATTCAGCGTGCTGGTGGCGAAATCATTCTGGCCGAGCACGACGTCCGCGGTGGGGCTCATCGTGTATGGCAGCAGTTGACTGGCGGGGAAGCGCAAGACGCGATTGTTGCCCGGATCCGAAACCCACAGATCGCCGGTCGGCGTCATCGCCAGTCCGCTATGGAATCCGTTCAGATTGAGCGACATATTGCTCGCGACCGCGAAGCCCTGATTGACTGACGTGCCGTTGACGAGCGACGTCTGTCCAATGACGAGATCGGCCTGCAAAACCGGGCTCAACTGCTGGAATGGCGGAGGATACCGGATCACGCGGTTGTTCCCGGAATCCGTGACATACAAGTTCCCTTGCGGGTCGACGAGAACGGACGTAGGAAGCGTGAATCCTTCGCTCAAAGCCACCGAGGAGTTCTGGGTGGGCCCTTGGGGAATCGTCGAGAAGGGGTCCTGTTGGCCGATGACCAAGTCGGCTGGACCGCCCAACACGGCGGAGGTGGGATTCTTATACGCCAACACGCGATTATTCAGCGAGTCGGCGACATATACGATCGCCGGCGACACAGACGTGTCGACCGCAACCGAAAGGGGTTCGAACATCTCCGCGCCCTGCACGTAATTGGGATTTCCGTTGGTAACAGGGGTAATTCTGGGTTGCCCGATGATCCGCGTGGGGAGCTGATTGAAGGGATTGGAAGAGGTTGTTTGCGAGAACACCGGAACGCCTGGCACGAGACAGACGAATAGCGCGCACACTCCGAGTAGACTACTTTTTTTCATGTGGTTTGTAACCCTTGACGCCCGCGGGAAGCGCTCTTTCCAAACATAACACAAAGAATTGCGATCAGTTTTGGGAGAGTTTGCTCGGGTGAGCGCAAGAAATGACCTTGGCCTCCAGACCCATCATACCCTAGAAGGTTCGCGATACAAAGTACTCTATCTCGCGCAGTGTAGGGATGGAAGCTTGGGCTCCGGCCCTCGTAACGGAGATCGCCGCAGCGGCACTGGCGAATTCGAGAGCGGGCCCGATCTCGGGATTTCTAGCCAGTGCGACCGCCAGCGCGCCGTTGAATGTGTCGCCGGCAGCGGTTGAATCGACGGCGTCCACGTGAAAGGCTGCCTGGCGGATGGCGGCGTGTCCATCCCAATAAAAGGATCCCTGATCGCCGAGCTTGAGGACGACGGCTTTGGGTCCGAGAGCCAGTAATGCCTCGGCTAGTACAGGCGCCTGATCGGGATCGACGCGCTCGGGGGCGCGGCCGAGCAGCGTGAGCGCCTCCGACTCATTTGGAGTCAGGATGTCCACCTGGCTGAGCAGTTCACGAGTCAAAGGTTGGGCTGGCGCGGGATCGAGGATCGTCCGCACGCCTAGCTCGCGGGCGATGCGTAACGCTCCTTCGACTACAGCGAGCGGAGTCTCCAGTTGGAACAAAGCGTAGGCGGCTCCTTGCAACGCGGATCGCATGGCGCCAGTGTCCTCGGGACGCATCGCGTGGTTGGCTCCGGAGGCGACGACGATGGAATTCTGGCCGGCTTTGTCGACCCAGATGAGTGCGACTCCCGTGGGCTGCTCCTGCGTCGCGTGGACTCCGCTGACGTCGACTCCAGATGCGGCGAGGCTGGCCTTCAACTGATCGCCGAAGACGTCATAACCGACGCGGCCCAGCATTTTGACTGCGACATTGTCAGCTCCCGCACGTCCGGCGGCGCAGGCCTGGTTCGCGCCCTTGCCTCCGGGAAGCGTCTCAAAGCCGTGCCCGAGGACGGTTTCCCCAGGGATGGGGAGGTGCGGCACGCGGACTACGAAGTCCATATTGAGGCTGCCGAGGATGACGATCGCGGGTTTCATCGTTTCTGATTATCCTAGAATCATGCATCCCACCGCGAGCTTATTTATGCTCGCACTCACAATCACCTGCGTCGCGAGCGCCCAGGGCGGCGGCGGCAACATTCCGGTCTACGGCTATGAGGTCGTCCACGTTTATCCGCACGATCACGGAGCGTTCACGCAAGGCTTGATTTACCTCGACGGATTCCTCTATGAAGGCACGGGAATGAAGGGACAGTCGTCGATCCGCAAGGTCGAACTCACGAGCGGGCGAGTGGTTCAACAGAAGGACATCGCGCCCCAGTTCTTCGGCGAGGGCTTGACCGATTGGGGCTCGGAACTGATCGAGATCACCTGGCAGACGAAGACCGGCTTCGTATGGGATCGCGCTACGTTCCAGTTGCTGAAGAGCTTCGGATATCCGGGCGAAGGCTGGGGGATCACGCACGATTCGCACCGGTTGATCATGAGCGATGGCTCGGCGTTCCTGCGGTTCCTCGATCCATCGACGCAGAAGGAGATAGGCAAGCTGCAGGTGAAGGCGGGTACGAAGCCGGTCGAGAATCTGAACGAACTCGAGTATTACAAAGGTGACGTTCTCGCGAACATCTGGCAGGAGGATCGCATCGCGCGCATTTCCCTATCGACCGGCCAGGTGGTCGCGTGGATCGACCTGAGTGGGATTCTTCCGGTCCAGGATCGGGAGGGGATCGATGTACTCAATGGAATCGCGTACGATGCGAAGGGGGACAGGCTCTTCGTAACAGGTAAGTGGTGGCCGAAGCTGTTCGAGATCCGGCTTGTTAAGAGGTAGGCGGCCCGCTGAGGCACTCCATCACGAGCCGGTAGAAATCCGGATGAGACTGCCACGTCTGCCCGGTGACGATTCGTCCATCACGGACCGCTTGCTTCCCGATCCACGTGCCACCAGTCGATTCAACTTCGTACTTCACATGCTCATAGCACGTGACGCGTTTGCCCTTCGTTATGCCCGCGGCGACCAGGATCTGGATGCCGTGGCAGATCGAGAAGATCCACTTCTCGGACTCGTCGAATCCGCGAACGATCTTCAATAGCTTCGCGTCGTTCCGCAAATATTCGGGCGCGCGGCCGCCTAAGAGAAGGATCGCGGCGTAGTCCTTCACTTTCACTTTCTCGAACGTCGTGTTCGCTTCGAGTCCATAGCCGGGCTGGCGCTCGACGTAGGTATCCCAACCGGGTTCGAAGTCGTGGATCACCAGATGTAAACGGCGCTTCGAAGGCGCGGCGACCACGGCGGTGTAGCCGGATTCTTCGAGCCGATGCACGGCGTAGAGCGCTTCGTAGCTTTCACCAGCGTCGCCAGTAACGATCAGAATTTTATCGGACATTGGAAATCAGCATACCAACTTCACGCGTTGCCGCTTGAATCCTTGACGCTCTTCATGAAGCGCAGCGTGAAGTATCCGAGTGCGACAACTGCAATGCCGAGGACGCCGTAGAGCAGCCCGGGATAGCGTTCCGATAAAGGCTTCACCGGCGGCTCAGGAGCCTTGTACGCGGGATTCGCTTCGCGTGGTTCCGCACTCACGGTTACGGCGTGATCGAGCGTCGCCGCGCCTAACACCATTGCGATGTCGTAGCTCGGCTGGCGGGCGTCGGGATTTCCGAAGTACAAGTAATAATCGCCTCCCGAAGCGGATGGGAAGACGATGTTGCGCGCGATCGCCTCGGCTAATACCGATGTCAGCTTCAGCGGCTTGTCATCGCCGTGGAACAACGTCACGCGCAGGTAGCGCGAGCGGCGAGTTCCGACCGGGACCACGAGCGATTCGACACCTTCCGTACGATAGACAGTCGAGAACGTATCGGCAGCCCAGTCTTTGCCGTCGTCGCTCCACTCGACACTCACGCTGCGATGGAACGCGGGGTCGGTGATCGAAAGGCTCAGACGATCGCGCGGAGCACCGGGCGCACCGAAGTCGAGGTCGTAGGACGTCGTGTGGCGCTTCTCGTCCTCAACCGGGCGCGGATCATCGAACTTCGCAATCTCCTGCCAGGTCGCTGGACGCTCTTCGCGCAAGTGAACGGTCGCGCCGCTCAAAATCGCAGGATCTTTGGCGCCTTCAATCACTACCTTAAGGAACAGACGCGTGGAAGTTGGATAGTCGATGGTCAACAGCGACGCGTGATGTTCGTCGGCGGTGAAGTCGAAGATGTAGGCGTCCTTCTTGAGCAAATCCCACGTTCGGCCGTTCTCGGATGAATAGAGCTGCACCTTGTGCCGGAAATTCGAAATGCGGGAATCTATGGTGAGGCGGTTGTGATGCAGAGGATGGTCGAAGGCCATGACGGCTTCGACTCCGGTGGCGGTCACGACGCGATCTTCCATGGTCGCGGGGACGTCCTGTTCCTTAGTCTCAGGGGAAGCGGTGACGATCAGGTACGGGACTTCTTCGGTACCATGAACGATTCGAAGATCCGCCAGATCCTCACGCGCGATGAAGTAGATATCCTTCCCGATGAGGACTGAGTTCGCGGGCCGCGCGTCGGTCTTGATCAATTTGCGGTATTGCCACGCGGACGCGGCGAAGTCCGCAAAGGCCAACGCGGCGAGGCCCAGCACGCACGCTAGAAGTCGATTCTCACGCCTGAGCTGGAGCATTGTCCTTCTTCCACAAAGTTTCAATTCGACTCCGATAGCGCGAATACAGATAGGATCCTGCGAGCAACAATCCGCCGAGCACCAGGAAGGCGATCATCTTGAAGACCACGTCGAACATCCATACATCGGACAAATAGAGTTTTAAGATTACGACCGCAAACAGAACCAGACCCATCACGCGGTTGATCACAGTGCGGGAGCGGATGCCGATCATGAGCAGGCAAATTCCGTAAACGGCCAACAGCAGCGTGCTGGCGAGAAGCTTCGAATTCCAGTCGTGCTTGGTCCAATCAAGATATTGGAAAATCTCGTAGTGGAGCCCGGTGAGAAATACGAAATGGCCGATCACGTAAGGCGGCCCGGCGCACCATTCCGGCACTCCCGGAGTCTTGGTTACGAAATAAGCCAGCAGCCACAAGCTCAGCGCGACGACGCTGAACGTCACGAAATCCGGATTGAGCAATGGCCGGTAACCGGCGGGCGCGTACTCGATGCCGACCGGCAAATCGCCGAGCGCGAGAACGGCCACAACTGCCGCGCCGATCAGGGCTTTCCATGATGGCATTCTCGACGCGATGAATCCGAGAGCAGCCGCTTGTATCGCCCACGCAATGGCTACGCGATATCCGGTGAATTGGATCGGCACGGCCAGCGCCAGGAATGCGAGCGCCATGCCGGCCGCGAGAATCGGCGTGCGGGTGTCGCGCCGGCCACCGGCCGCG
>DASXZC010000693.1:0-23724 GCA_036502165.1 Bryobacteraceae bacterium | reverse complement strand
CACACGCATAAACATTCGCAACGGTGATTGTATCTCAGCGTCCGGCTTTTGGAACCAAACGGAATCGCTCGAGCTCGACTTGCGCGCTCTCCTGTCCACGCGGCGGCAGCAGATGGAAGCGGACGATGAACTCGACGATGTTCTTCGCTCGCGCGGTGGGCGACATCGGATAGAGGATAGTCTCCGGAACGGCGGTCTCTCTCGGACGTGACGCGAGCGGCATACGTCCGAGGGATTGTGTATCTTTCCAGTGCGTGCGGTCGACGATCAGCAATTCAATATCGAGAAGCTCAGGGCGGTGGTCGGCGTTTTGGACATCGAGTTCGATGCGGCTGCACCAGCTCAAGTCGAGATTGGTTTGCAGATCCTGATGGGCTTCTTCGGTGAGCGGAGATCCATCATTGCTGAGGAAACTGTGAATGGCGGGCGAGCCGTGCAACACCAGGGAGTCGAAGGGAGGCTGCAGGTAGGGCGGGCGGTAGAACCAGTACGCTCCGTAGAAAGGGATCGTGAGCGTCTGCTTGCGATTCTTGAGAGCCTTGCGGCCGAGAGTCAGCAGCGGCGGCACGAGCGTAGTTTCCTTCTTGACGTCGGGCCAGAGAATGATGCCGCGATGCGGCATGCCGGGGACGTTCACGTTTTCGTCGCCCTTTCGATCGGACGCTTCCATTTTGTTCGGAGCGAACGGCGTCGCGGGGCCGCCTCCAAAGGATTTTTGCAAAGCGTACAGCGAAGCGGAGATCGCGGGATCGACTGGATTTCCAAACAATCCGTCACCAGGCGCGATGCCGACGCGGCGGACGAGGGCTCCGCAGGTGAGGACGAGTGCGGCGAAGAGGGTCACGAGTCCGCGCGAGGGATGGCCGGAGCGTCCGCTCTTGGTGGCATGCCAGGCGACGATGAGCGTTGCGGCGGCCACGATAGGAATGGCGGGGCGGATGCGTTCGATGCCCGTGGCAACAATCGCACCTTCGATCGCCGCTCCAGCAACGACGCAGGAGAAAATCTTCCATCCCGATGAGAGTGCCGTGCGCCGTTGCGAGGCCGGCTGCAGGTTGCGCAGGACGTGTACGATACCGAGCGTCAACAGCACGGCGGCGACGATCGCCCATCCTGATTTCGCGGCGGCAAACAGATAGAGAGGGAGGAACCAGACGGCGCGGCTGGCGATTCTCCAGGTGATCCGCGGCGGCGGATGTTTCGTGTGGACGAGATGGATCGCGAGCCACGCGAGGAAGGCCGCCGCTGCAGTTACGCCGAGGATCAATAGCGTGTACGCCAATGCGAGTGCGTAGATGAACAGCACGGCTTTGAGCGAGACCGCTCGAGGCGGGCCGGGACTCAACCATGCGATCACGATGGCGGCCGCGAGAAAGCCGGCGCCGGCGGGGATCCAATTCTTTAAGGTGCGATCGGCGGAAGGGTTGTCCACTGATTTCCTGTGTAGACACCGAAGCCAATGTGGAAGTTCCCGCGCGCGCGTTACTCTGTGGGGATGTCCGTGTATCAAGACCGTGCTGAAGATCTGGAGCGTTTCGAATTCATGATGGGGCTCGAACGCGGGCGGCTGGCGGTGACGCTCGATTTGCTGACTGACGCGCTGGTGCTGGTGGGTCAGCACGGCGTGTATTGCCAAAGCGCGCGGCAAGCGGGGAAGCCGGCGATGGATATCCAGATCATTTTGCAGTGCGTGGGAGGGGCGAAGGAACTGGTAGCGAGCGTGATGGAGGAGTTGGCGAGGAAGAAGGCGGCTGGAGAAGGGCGAGGCTAAGTATTCAATGGAAGCTGTGGAAGGGCCTCCAGATCGGCCAAGTCTTTGGTCCTCCCTGACGCCGCTTTGTTCTCGCGCAGCCGGATCAGACTGATCACAGGCACCTTGATTTCTTCAATCTCGATTGTTTCCCGTTCGGCGTAACAGGTTTCAAAGTCAACACCGGAAATTGAGGTGAGAATCTCTATGCGGAGCGGTGGAACTCCCATCCGAATAATGTTATTCTCCACGAGAAAGAGTTCCGGCGTCAGTCCGGCAACTCGAAACCCGAATTCACGGAGAGAGCGGACGATGCTGGCGGCGTTTTCCCGGCTTGTTCCGACCCAGACATCCAGGTCGTTTGTAGCGCGAACGTGGCCATAGAGACCGACCGCGTAGCCGCCGATCAGCAGATACTCAACGCCGTACGAGTTGAGCGACTTCAAGAACTCTTTGAAGTCTCCCGCGAGCGCTATCGCCATAAAAGGTCCTACGGAGATGCTCGATCGCTTGCAGCCGCTCTTCGACCGGCCGCGACAACCAATATTCCAAAGTATTATCGGGGTCAGTCAAGCGAGCGACAGAAAACTTTGTGCGGTCGAGTCTGGGTTCGTCAATATCGTTGGAGGGTTCCATACCCATAGCCTCAGTCTACCGCCTAAACTGCGTACCATTGCTTGCTCAAACCGGGTTACAAACCCCGCAAGAACGGATTCCTCTTCTTCTCGCGCCCGATCGTCGTGATCTGGCCGTGGCCAGGAACGACTACGGCGTCCTCTGGCAGCTTCAACAGCTTGGTCTGAATCGACCGCAGAATCTGGCGCCCGTCGCCGCCGGGAAGGTCAGTGCGTCCGATGCTGTCGCGGAATAAAGTGTCGCCGGCGACTAGCGTATTTTCGGCGGGAATCCAGATCGAGATGCTGCCTTGCGTGTGGCCCGGCGTGTGAAGAATGTGGAAGTCCGCGCCGCCTAGTTGCAGCTTGTCGCCTTCGCGCGCTTCCGTGTCGATCGTCGTTTGCTCGGGAGTTTCGATGCCCAACCATCCGGCCTGCGTTTCGAGGTCGTCGTACAGGCCTTGATCGCGAGCATTCATGTAAACGGGGGCTCCGGTGAGTGCCTTCAGCTTCGCTGCGCCGCCGATGTGGTCGATGTGCGCGTGGGTGATGATGATCGCTTTCACCTTGAATTTGCGCCGTTCGAGGATCTCGACGATCGATGTGATGTCGTCGCCGGGATCGACGACAATCGCTTCGCCCGCCGTCTCGTCGCCGAAGATCGAACAGTTGCATTGCAGCATTCCGACGGGCAGAATCTCGTGGATCATGTGTATGTTTTCTCGCGGAAACCCTATACTTTAATTATGGACATAGAAGCGCTGTTTGCCGTGGTGATGCGGGCCACGCACATCCTGTGTGTGATTCTGCTCGTCGGCTCGGCGTACCATTCGTGGCTGAGCAACACTCCGATTGCCAAGGGAATGAAGGGCGCAATTCTCGCGGCGTGCGGCTTCGTTATCATCTCCGGCGGATACAATCTGATGACCAAGACGCATACGCCGCCGGGTTATCACATCTGGTTCGGAATCAAGATTCTGTTCGTACTGCACATCCTCGCGGTCCATTTCATGATGGCGATTCAGGAGATGCCGGACGCGAAAAAAGTGCGATTATCCAAAGGAATTGCGATGTCGGGCACGGTCGTCGTGATCCTCTCGGCGGTGCTGCGTTGGATGTCGATCAATCAATGACTGGATACAACGCACTTCGCGAGAACGCCGCGTGGATCGACCTTAGCACGCGCGGAAAGATCCGCATGACCGGCGAAGATCGCGCGCGGCTGCTGCACGCGATGACGACGAATCAGATCGAGCAGTTGAAGCCGGGCGGCGGATGCTACACGTTCTTCTTGAGTGCGCAAGGACGGATTCTCGGCGATGCGAACGTCATTTGTGAAGCGGACTCGCTGCTGCTCGACACTGAGCCCGAAACGCGCGCGAGCCTCTATCAGCACCTCGACCAATTCATCATTGCCGACGATGTCACGCTCGAGGATGTGACGGACGCGATGGCGACGATCGCGATCGAAGGTCCGCAGGCCGCGGCGATGCTTGAGAAACTCGGCGCGCCTGTTCCGGAAGCCGAACAGTCCTCGCAGAATTGGAATGGGCGGATTGTTGTTCGCGCGTCCTCGACAGGCGGCGTAGGTTGGTTTGTTTTCGTTCCTATATCAGACAAGCAGGCGTTCGTCGAATCTCTCGGCGATCTTCCTCAAGCCGAGGCCGAGGCTGCGCGTCTGGTGCGAATCGAGAATGGCCGGGCGCGTTACGGCGAAGAGATTACCGAACGTTTCCTCTTGCAGGAGACGGGTCAAATGCGCGCGGTGAGTTTCAGCAAGGGCTGCTATCTCGGCCAGGAAATCGTCGAGCGTGTGCGCTCGCGCGGGCAGGTCCATCGCCATTTGCTGCCGGTCCAAATCGAAACGGAGAACGTCCCCGCGGCGGGCACAAAACTCACGCGTGCGGACGGCAAGGATCTCGCCGAGATCATGTCTGCGGCCTTTTCACCGGCTCTGAATAAGGTCGTTGCGATGGCTTATGTGAGAACCGATGCCGCGCGGCCTGGCTTCGAATTGCATTGGAACGAAGCGCACGCTGTCACGGTCGCCGCCGCATCGCGGTAACCAACTCGAGCGGCGCCATCACTCCGCCAAGGCGTGCGTTTGGTTTGTTGTCGCCGTGATAGTCTGACCCGCCTGTCATCAGCATTCCGTGGCTCTCCGCGTAGTTTCCGTATCGCTTAATAAGAGCCGGTTTGTGGTCGCTATGCCAGACCTCCAGCGCATCCAGGCCGATCTCGCGTAAGCGGTCGAAGAGCGTAGCTTCCTTCTCGGGATTGCTCGACAGTCCGAGGCGCACAGGGTGAGCGAGCGAGGAGATTCCGCCACTCGCATGGATCTTCGTAAGGGCCTCCTCGAGGGTCGGCCCGTGGCGCTCGACAAAGGCAGTGCCCGCCTCCCCGAGGAAGCGGTCGAAGGCATCCTGACGGTCGGTCGCGTAGCCTCGATCGATCAATACACGCGCGAAATGAGGACGTCCAGTGACGGTCCGTCCGACGGCCTCGACATCGGCGAGTTCGATTTTCACGCCTAAGTTCTGCAACTGCGCAACCAGCGCCCGATTGCGTTCGCGCCGCGATTCGAGGATCCCGGTGACCCATGCGCGAAATGAAGCATCAGCAGATCCATGCGGAAAGTACGCGAGCAAATGCGGGCTTTTCCCTTCGAATTTGCACGACAATTCGACACCGCAGATCAGATCAAGTCTGCCGGCGCGGGCCGCGGGCGACGCTTCATCGAAGCCAGCGAAAGTATCATGATCAGTGATGGCGAGTACTTCGATGCCGCGCTCGAGGGCAAGCGCGATGAGGCGATCGGGAGCATCCGTTCCGTCGGACGCATTGGTGTGACTGTGTAGATCGATCACGGAGTGTGGCGCTGTTGGGTATGATCGTCGCGGACATCGAAGCGGAAGAGCTCCCCGCCCGCTTTCACGATCAAGCGTCCCGGTCCCAATCCCTTCCCCGAGTGCTCGAAGAAGATCGCGCCGTCGGTCGATTTTCCGGGCCCCAGCTTCGTAATGGTAAACGCCACAGCGGAGGCCGCCGCCGCTGCTTTCAACTTCGTCGACGCGACCGATCCGAACGCCGCCTGCCGCCGCTGCTCGTATCCGTTGGTCGAGTTGTAGCGCGACAATCCGTAAATACTGATCTCGTATGTCTGGACTAGCTTAATCACGTCGCTGCGGCCGCCGGACTGCATGAGCTTCGTTACGACGTTGCGCGCTGGGGAGCCTTCGATGACTTCGCCGTCGGCGCGTTCATATGAAAAATCCTCAGGGCGGAGAGTCCAACTGACTGGGGATCCGTTGGCGATGGCGACCTGGATGATCGCGTAATTTTTGATGTGCGTCGGCAATAGCGCGTACATGATCGTCAGCTCGCCCCGGGTCAAGGTCTGATACGTCAGACCGTTCGATTCAAACTCAATTACCTGCGCCTGGCTGGGACTTACGATCACACTAGCGAGAACACCCAAAAATCCGGCGAACCGGCATAAAGCCATAGCTACATCATAATCTGCCTTGTTGGGAGTCCAGCGCTGGAGGATACTGAAGGAGGATGGCGGTGGATATTCTCAGTCCCGAGTTCGCAAAGGGCGTTCGCGAAGCGGCGCGCCGGGCTCGCCGCGAGGCTTTGGCGGGTGGCCACGCGGTCGTCTATCTCGATCCCTGCGGATGCTATGTGCAAGAACTGCCAGACGGGCGCAAGTTCGAGGTGCGCTTTTTGCCCGGGATGCCGGCGGAGTCTCAGGTTGAGCGCGTGCGCGAACTGCCTCACTCCCTGGAGTAATGCCAAGCCTGATGATGATTGCCGGGCCAAATGGCTCGGGAAAAAGCACCATCGCTACCTCAGGATTGTTGGGCGGCAATTCTAATTTGATCGATCCGATGCGATTGCGCGGGCGATGAATCCCGCGGATCCGGCGCGATCGGCTCTTGCCGCAGGAAGGGAAGCGATTCTGCTCGCGAGGCGCTTTCTACTACACCGAGTGAGCTTTTCCGTTGAGACGACTCTCGCCGCAACGGCCAATTGATGCTGCTTCAAGAGGCGAGGCAAGCCGGATTTCACTTGGCAGTAGTCTATGTCGCACTGAGCCGGGTTGAACTTCACCTCGAGCGTGTACGACTTCGAGCTTCCCAGGGTGGCCACTCCGTTCCGCCCGAAGACATTCGACGCCGATATGGCCGAAGCCTCAACAATGCTCCTAAAGCGCTCAAGATCGCTGACTCTGGAATTGTCTTCGACAACTCCGGCCTCGAGCCGGCGGAGATGCTGCGGCTTAAGAATGGCGCCATCATTTGGCAGTACCAGGCGGTTCCTGCCTGGGTCGCACGTATCCAACATGCGGTCGGCAGTCTGGAATAGCCTACTCAATGCCCATCTGCGCTAAACGGTATCGCAACGCATTGCGCGTCAATCCCAACAATCGCGCAGCCTGGCTCTTGTTCCCTTGCGCGCGGCGTAGCGCCTCGCGGATCAGCCGCTGCTCGTGCTCATCGAGCGTCTCGCCTTCGGGAAGAAAATCTCCGGCGCCGCTGGACGATCCGCTCGCCGCCGCCTTCGATCGGGGCATCATCTCGATCTTGATGTCGGACGCCTCGAGTTGCCGCTCGGTCGCGAGAACAAGGCTGCGCTCGATTACGTTCTGGAGTTCGCGAACGTTGCCGGGCCAGTGGTAGTTCACGAGCTTCACCATTGCGTCGTCGCTGATCTTTTCTACCGGACTCCCCATCTCGGGCGCAAGCTTCTTCACGAAGAATTCAGCTAGGAACGGGATGTCCTCGCGCCTCTCGCGTAACGGAGGAATGTTGATCGGCATCACGTTCAGCCGGTAGTAGAGATCCTCACGGAAGGTTCCCTGCTCGAGCGCCTCGCGTAAGTCTACGTTCGTCGCCGCCACTACGCGGACGTCGATCGTGCGGACCTTGTTGCTGCCGAGGCGTTCGAATTCGCGCTCCTGTAGCACGCGCAACAGTTTCACTTGAATCGGCGCGGGGACGTCGCCAATTTCATCAAGGAACACCGTGCCTGTATCTGCCTGCTCGAACTTGCCCGGCTTAGAAACATTGGCGCCGGTGAACGCACCTTTCTCATAGCCGAACAATTCGCTCTCCATTAGATTCTCAGGGAGTGCGGTGCAGTTGATCTTCACGAACGGCCGGTCGCGGCGCGGCGAGTTCTGGTGGATCGCGCGCGCGATCATGTCCTTGCCCGTTCCGCTTTCGCCCGCCAGCAGCACTGTCGCACGCGTAGGCGCGACGCGGAGCACGGTGCCGAAGATTTCCTGCATTACACCGCTGCGGCCGATCATGTTGCCGACATCGTACTTGTGGCCGAGGGCTTCCTTGAGCTCGCGATTCTCATGGCGCAGAGCGGCGACTTCGAGCGCCTTGCCGACGACGGTCATCAGATGATCGAGCGAAAACGGCTTCGGAAGGAAATCGGTCGCGCCTGCGCGCATGGCTTCGACGGCGTTCTCGACGGTGCCAACCGCGGTCATCACGATCACAGGTGTCTGCGAATTTTGGCGGCGCAGGGCTTGGATCATTTCGATCCCCGTCATGTTCGGCAGCAGCAGGTCGGTCAGAATTACATCGGCCTCGCCGGCCAACCGCAGTCCGTCTTCGGCACTGCCCGCCTTCAGAACATCGAAGCCGGCGCTGGTTAGTTGCAATTCCAATACGCGGCGGAGCTTGTCTTCGTCTTCGACCACCAGAACGGTACGTTTCATAGGAATTTAGGCCGCCCGCCCGGGCACCGGCAGGACGACGTGAAAGACGCTGCCTTCCTTCGACCGGCTGTCGACCGTGATTTTTCCTTTGTGCTCCCCAACAATCTTCGCAACGATCGCGAGGCCAAGGCCGACGCCATCGGATTTCGTCGTGAAAAATGGATTGAAGATGTTTTTCAAATTGTCCGCGCTCACTCCCGATCCTCGATCGATGACGGCGATCTCGGCCTTCGTGTGCGCCGGGGCCGAGCCGCACAGCCGCGTCTTGATTGTAATCGGAGCGCCGGCGGGGGATGCCTGCGCGGCGTTCAGCAGCAGGTTGTAGAACACGAGCCCCATCAATTCCGGATCCACCTCGAGCGGCGGCACATCGGGCGAATAATTTTTGTGGATGGTCACATCGAACGGAGGCGAACGCCGATTCAGCCGCTCGATCGCCTCGTCAACGATCTGTGTCACATCCGCGGTCTGCGGCCGCAACTGCAAGGGTCGCGCGAAGTCGAGGAAGCGGGTGATGAGCGAATTCGTCCGGTCGACTTCGGTGGAAATAAATCCGGCCACTTCGTGCGCGACTTCGTTTCCCGCTGGCAGGCTGTTCAACAGAATCTCCGATGAACTCTTGATCGTGCTCAGAGGATTGCGCAGTTCGTGCGCCAGTCCGGCAGTCATTTGCCCGAGCGCGGCAAGGCGATCGGCCCGGCGTACGGCATCTTCGGCGGCTTGCAGATTGCGGTTCGCTTCGGCCAATTGCGCCGCGGCCGCCTGCGCATCGCTGGCCTTCTTGCGATTTTCTTCAGCGAGGAAAAACGTGAGAAATGCCAGCAAAGGCAGCATCACGATGCGCAGCACGACCTCGGGCCATTCGTCCGCGGGGATCACGTATTTTTTCTGATCGATGAAAAAATAGAACGACGCGTACTCGAGGCAAGCGAGCACAGTGAAGAGCGCGGTTCCCCAGGCGCCTAGCGACGTCGCCGCTGAAATGACGGGAAGCAACAGGATGAACTGGTATGGGCTGTTGAACGCCTGCGACCAGTCGCCACCCGATTCGTGACCGGTGTAGCCGATCAGTATGTAACACAACCCGAGCTTAATCAGGATCGATACAATGCGGCCTCGCCCTTCCGATAATGCGGCGATGCGAGGCTCAAGTAATTGGAAGGCGGCCATTGCGATGAGCGTCGCCTGCATCGGAACGATGCGTTCCGGCCCAAAAAACGCAAGACTGGCAAATAGAATGACCCAACCCAGGTCCGTCGGACGGATGTAACTGCGCCATTCGCTCATATATCGCAAAACCGCAGTCACACTCCGGGTGACGGGAGCGGTCCTTCTAGCGTTGCACGGTTTTAGATTAGGATACGTCAATATTGATGTAGATGATCAAACGGCTCACGCTCACGGGTTATGCCGCGTACGTCCTCTGCGCTGCCGGTCAAGCCCCGGCTCCTGCCGCACCTACATCCGCGCCGGCTGTCGTTCCTCCACAACCAACCGCGTCCGACTTAACGACGCCTGCGCGGATCGAGGGAGTCCTGCTCGACGACCGTTATTCGCGGCCTTTGAAGCGCGGGTACGTCATACTCACGCCGAAAGGCGCGGGCCAAATGAAAAGCGGCGAGACGGATGCCGCGGGCAAGTTCTCGATCGAAGGCATCGTGCCCGGCGACTATGCGATTGAAGCGCGGCGTGATCGTTATCTCACCGCGTACTCCGGACGCCTGGGAACGAACCGCATGCCCCGGATCTTCCACATCAATGCGGGCGACGACATACGGGATCTCACGTTCCGCCTGGAGCCATGGGGCGCGATCGAAGGGAAGATCCGCTTCGAGGATGGTGAAGCGGCGTACGGCGTCCTTGTGGTCGTTTATCGCAAAGAATATTCGCGTGGACGGCTGCGGTATCTGCCGATGGGCTCCTCGCGTACGAACGACCGCGGCGAGTATCGCATCCCGGCGCTCGCACCCGGCGCCTACATCATTTCCGCCATTTATAACAAGCCGGTTCCTTCGACAGCTATTAACGGTGAGGCGCGTGCCGATGGCACCGAGTGGAGCTATGCGACGACGTTCTTCGCGAGCGCGCAGCGGCTGGCTGACGCGGTTCCGATCCGCCTCGAATCGGGCCGGGAACTGACGGGCATCGATATCTTCCTCGGATTGGTTCGCGCGGTGCGTGTGCGGATCGAGGTCTCCGATTCGTGCACGGGCAAACTCGCGCCGGGCTCGGCCGTGCAGTTGTACAGCATGGACGAGAACAACAATCCCGTTCTGCCGTACGATGCCGATATCAACGGAAGCGGCGGGATTTTTTACATACATGCCTTGCCGCCCGGCCAGTACCTGATCCTGGCGAGCGGCGATGCTCCGACCGGCTGCAACGGTCCGATGCGGGAACGCCAGATCCTCACAGTCGCGGGCGAACCGATCGACAATTTGAAGTTGACGCTGCAGCAGCCGGTGCTCGCGCAGTTCCCTGTGTCGTTCGATGTCGTCACGGATTCGAACGCCGATTTGCGCGCCTACGGATTCCATCTCGAGGCGCATTCTGGACTTCCCGGCGGCAACATCTCGCTCCACGAAATCAAGGATCGTCCGGGTGTCGTCGGCGCCCTGGTCGACGGGCAGGAAGAGTACACGATCATCGTCGACCGCAAGCCGTTGGACACCTATTTGGACGTTCCGTATTTCACGAAAGGCGCCGCCGGTATTCATATCGGAATGCACGGCGCAACGTTCTATGGAACGGTCGTCAATGATAAGCATGAGCCCGTCTCAGGGGCGGTTGTCACGCTGATTCCCGACCCCGCGAAGGGCCGTTTCCCCAATTACGCCGAAGCTGATTCAAGCGACCAGGGCGTCTTCGGATTCCGCGGACTGACACCGGGACAGTACATCGTCATTCCATGGCTCGACGTCGCGCCTTGCGACTTCTACAACTGGGAAAACCTGGACGCCTGCCGTCGCATTGGCACTTCGATCAGCCTGGACAAGTCCGAAGCGAAGGGCCTCGAACTATTACTAAAACCCAACGATTGAACGCTGTCGCGGGCTCTGGTTTTGTGCGACCATAGTTCGTTTGAACCATCGCTCATGAAGATTGTTTCCAAAGCTCCCTGCCGCGTCGATCTTGCGGGGGGCACGCTCGATATCTGGCCCCTGTACCTGTTCCATCAGGACTCCGTCACTGTGAACTTCGCCGTCGACCGGTACACATATTGCGACCTCACCTCGCGAGCCGATGGCGGCTACCGGATTTGTTCCCGCGACCTCGACTGCTCGTCGGAATTCGCGAATCTCGACGGACTGCTCGATACACCGAATCCGAAATTCAAGCTGGTCAAGGAAATGATCCGCTTCTTCGCTCCGCATCTGCGCGAGCAGCCGTGCGGATGGAACGTGGAGACGCATTCCGAAGCTCCCGCGGGCGCCGGCATCTCAGGATCCTCAGCGCTGCTGATTGCGACTGCGAGCGCCTTCAACAAGATCTGCAAGACACGCTATACGATCGAGAAGATCCGCGAAATCGCCCAGAATATCGAGGCGCGGATCATCCGCGTTCCCACAGGCTGCCAGGATTATTATCCGGCGATGTACGGCGGCGTGAGTGCGATCCACCTGACTCCGAGTGGGATCCATCGCATCAGACTTCCCGTCGATCTCGGCGAGTTGAATCAGCGCTTCGTGCTCGCATATACGGGTGAGCCGCGGAATTCCGGCATCAACAATTGGGAAGTGACCAAGGCGCATATTGGCGGCGATTCGAAAGTCCACCGGAATTTCGATCGCATTGCGGAAATCGCCAATGGCATGCGGACGGCGCTCGAGGCCAATGACTGGACTGGCGTGTCGCAATTGCTGCGCGAGGAGTGGACCCATCGTAAGAAGAATGCTCCTGGCATCACGACGCCGCTCATCGACAAGCTCGTCGATGCGACCCGGCGCAAGGGAGCGCTAGCCGGCAAGGTCTGCGGCGCGGGCGGCGGCGGTTGCGTGCTGTTCCTCGTCGAGCCGGGCTCGCAGCACCGCGTGGCGGCGGCGATCGAACAACTGGGCGCGAGCGTCCTGCATACGGCGGTTGCTCCCTGCGGCGTCGAGGTCAAGTCCGGCGCGGCGACTGCGAATCACAGGACCGCGGCCGGAGCCTGAACTTCCCGTGACTCCTCAGAAACAGCCCAAGCCGGCGGGCGTACCGCAGTGGCAGCACGAGATGATGAGCCTCGTGCTCCGCGTGGGGCTGTTCGTTTTGATCGTGCTCGTCGGGGCGAATCTGTTTCCGATTCTGCTCATTCCGCTCGCCGATTATTACGCCGGGGCGACCCTGACCGTCTTTGCCACTGGCTCGGTCGCGAATGCAATTTCCTATCGCGTCTATGAACGATCGACGCTGATGGAAGCCGGCCTCGAGTGGACCATCGCCGGACGCCGCAATCTGATGCTCGGCCTCGCCATGGGCGTTGGCATCGGAGCCTTGACTGTGATCGTCCTCGTCGTGTGCGGACTCGCCCGCATCGAATCGACCGGGCCCGTCTCGTGGTCGAGCCTCATTTTCGTTACCGTTTTGTTACTGTTCGGCGCGGTTGGCGAGGAGCTCATGTTCCGCGGCTACGCCTTTCAACTGCTCGCCGCCAAGATCGGGAAGTTCGCGACGCTGCTGCCGATGGCCGTCCTGTTTGGGCTGGTCCACATGAACAATGTCGGAGCGACGCCGCTGTCGGTCATCAATACGATCCTCTGGGGGCTGCTGCTCGGCTATGCCGCTCTCAAGTCGCACGGACTGTGGCTGCCGGTCGGGATGCACTATGGATGGAACTGGATCCTCCCCCTGCTCGGCGCCGACCTGAGTGGATTTAAAATGGGAGTTACCGGGTTGCGCCTCAACGCGCCCGAAACGAGTTGGGCGGGCGGAGCGTACGGTCCGGAAGCAAGTCTGGTGTTGACGTTGCTGCTGCCGGGTCTGTTCTACTTGCTTTACCGGATGCCCGTGCCGCGGCAGCAGGCTCTCTTGTTGCGCGGTGTTGAAGATTAGTCGTAAGGAGGTTTCGATGATGTGGTTCAGTCGTCCCTTCCTGGCGGTCGCCGCATTGGGCGCCGCCGCGGCATCGGTTTTGTCCGCAGGCTCGGCCGCCGACAAACTCACGCTCGAGGATCGCATCGAAATCTCCCGCGGACTCACCGCCGAGTACGCGACGGCGCGAATTGTTTTGCCGAAGTCGAAGAAGCCGCTTGTTTTCAACTCCGACGGCACGTATGACAAGTCCGTGTGGCAGGATGACAACCGGCAGTTCGGCCTCGCCGCCCGCGTTGGCGACCTCGTGCAAGTCACCAAGATCACCATCGAGGCGGACAAGATTCTCTTCGAAATCAACCACGGCAACAAAGGCAACGGCCACTGGTACGATCACGTCGAGGTCGGAATGGGGGGCGCTACAAATCCAGTGGGACAGGGCGATTCGAATGCTCCGAGCGGCACGAACATCGCGTTGCACTTCGGAAAATCCGTTCCGCCGTTGAAGGCTGCGGAGATCAAGAAGATGCTCGCGCCGGTGCTCGATTTCGACAAGCACAGCGCCACGGAAAATTACGTCGAAGCGCTGCCTCCGGAAATCAAGCTGGCGATCGAGCAGAAGAAAGCGGTCGAGAACATGGATCGCGACCAGGTGATGCTGGCGCTCGGCCGTCCGCGCAGTAAGACGCGCGAGACCAAGGACGGCTACGATCAGGAAGACTGGATCTACGGCGAGCCTCCGGGGAAGATCACGTTCGTGACGTTCCGCGGGAACAAGGTTTACAAAGTGCGGGACGATTACGCCGGACTCGGTGGATCGACGGCTCCGAAGATCAATCCGCAATAGATTTTTAAATTAGACTTGCTACAATCCACAGATGCAAGGAACACGCTGGAGCACAGTTACGCTTGGCTCGCTGTTGCTCATCTCGGCCTGCGCACTAGGAGGACAGCAATTGCAATCTCAGGAACCTGAAAAGCCGAAGCCGCCTGTCGCGACAGAGCAGCGCGGCCGCATCATCGGGATCGGCGGTGTGTTCTTCAAATCCGCGAATCGCGATCAGATGCGCGAATGGTATTCGAAGCATCTTGGGATCGCCGATAAAGGCCACGGCGCGATGCTGCCCTGGCGCGAACGCGACGATCCGCAAAAGGAACACGTCACTGTCTGGACCGTTTTTCCGGCCACGACGAACTATTTCGGACCTGGCCCCGCGCCGTTCATGATCAACTACATCGTGGACGATTTGGATGCTTTGCTCGACCGCCTGAAGCAAGAGGGAATCAAGATTGACCCCAACCGAATGAATGAATCCTACGGCCGCTTTGCCTGGATTTATGATTCCGATGGGAACAAGATCGAGTTGTGGCAGCCGCCGGCCGCGAAGCCCTGATGCGCTAGCGTTTGTAGACTGCCCGCCAGCCAGCGGTTGGAATTACCGCGCCGGTAACGATTCCGACGAGTGCGCCGACGCCGGTAATGGCTCCCACAACGATTCGCCCCGTGTTGGTCCCATTCGAAAAGAGGCAATTGTCGCATCGGCTGGATGCGCCGATCACGAGTCCGGCAGCGGCGCCTACGCCGAGACCAATGAGCGCATTTCGCGTGCGGTGATCGGCCTTTCGAATCGACACTCGCGTGATGTCCTGGCGGGCGAACGTTTGCGGGCCGGACCCGTTGGCATTCACGACGAGCGAATCGGCGGTTACACTTTGCAGATTGCCGTGGACCTCCTGCCCGTGGCCGCCTGCGACGTCCACTCGCACGTCCGCGCCGGGCGCGATTCCTTGCACCCTCATCCAATCGCCGGGTTGAGCGCTGAGTTGCGCGGCGAACAGGATCAGGGCAGCCGCCGGGTAGCGTAAGCTCATCCCATCCCTCCTCAAGTTGCGGCGTCCTCGCCGACAAGACCAGCTTACATCGCCGCGACGGCGTCGATCGAGGCGATCTTGATGATGACCCTGCGGTACTGCTGGCTTTTGACTTCGACGACATCGGCGTTGAACTTGATCACGCCGCCGCCCACCGTCTGTCCGCCGATCCAAAACGTGAGCCCCTTGTTTTCCTTCTGGCTCATCTCGAATAGTTCTTTGAAGTGTTCCATTTTCCCCTCACTGGATAATTTGCCCGCAAAAGCGGCCGAACTCGCACCAAAGCCGACCATGACCACCGCTTGTCTTCGCGTCATGCCTATTAGTGACAGTGCGTGAGGGAATGTGACTGACGGCTATTGAATTTCGATCGGCATGCGTTCATCGACGCCGCGTCCGGCTTGCGAGACTCGCGCGTGCACGACGTAGCGTCCAGGCTGTAGCGAATGGATCGGAACTTGCGCCAACACCGGAATGCGCCCATCGTCGCCGGCTGCCGCCAGCGGAGGCTCGCTGCGCGCCACCACTGCGCCGTCGCGCAGAAGATCGATCGTCAGTTGCGCGGGGCGATTCTTCTGGCCATACACGACCAGGTACAAACCGAGCAGGACGCCGGGGCCGCCCTTGACGATCCGATTCAGTTCCGGCGTGACCTTCGTTCCGGAGAATTCATAGGGAGCTTCGCGATCGGAAGCGGCACCTCCGGGCGCGGCCTTGCGCACGAGGCTCAGGCTGCTCATCGACAAATCGCCGCCGGGCTCGGGCACGACGATGGACTGCGCCTGCGTGCCGATCTTGAGGCTCGCGCGATCGAACACGGCGGTTTCGAGCGTATAGTGTCCGGGCGGCAATCCGACGTATTCGGTAAAGATGAAATGGCCCGCGCGCGTCGCTTCCAGATTCTCGAGCTTGCCTTTCACAGGAACGTCGCGGCTGAGCTTGCGCACGATGTCGCCAGTTGAATCCTTGAACAGTCCGAGCACCGAGAGATGCATGCGGAATGAGCCATCCGCTTCGTTGCGGTCGAGCGTCATGCGATCGATTGGGACGTCGACCACGAGCGATGTTTTCGCGCCGAAAATTTTCGCCTCGGCCTGAAACGGAATCTCGCTCGGATCTTTGCGCGGCCCGTGCGACAAGGCGCTCAGCATGGGACCTTCGAACGGCTGCACGTCCTGTCCGGAGAGCGACGGCGGCATCGCGTAGTATCCGGAACGCGTCTGCACGCGGACATCCGGACGCGATAGTTTCACAATGATTTTGCGAAAGCGGCCGTCGTATTTGTCGATGCCGGGCGAGTAGGTGAGCTCGTAATGAAAGTTCACCTCTTCCATCATCCGGAGCGCGGGGCCATGGAAGTCGTTGGTGTCGGCCGCATAGAATCCGCCGGTATCGTGCGTCAGGATCTCGAGGGCGTTCTGGGTATTTTCATGCACCGACTCCTCAGCGCGGTCGAAAACCTGGGCTTGATCGACGGAGACAAATCCCGTGCGATCGACCATGTTGGTATGGGATGAAGCAGCCGCCTGCTCGAGCAAAGCATTCCCTGCGACGTTCTTGGTGATCGTCGACATGCCGCCGGCGTTGACGGCGTACACAGTGACGTTCGAGAGATTCGCATCGGCGACGATTGAGTTGAAGCGGTCATGATCCTCAGGCGGGATGTTCATGCCGCCCGTAAAGTACACGACCGTCTTTCGCCCCGGCAATTGCTTTTGTTCCCGGACCAACGCCCACAGCGCCAATAGCTGCGCACGGCTCATCTCTTTTTGCTCGCCGGCATCGGCGAATTGGAGCATGTTCAGCGTCATCTGCGTCACACGCTGATCGGTTGTCGTGAGTTGGCCACTGCCGGCCGACACCGTTTTCATCGCGAGCAACTGCTCGGCGAGCGCGGCGGTCGTGAGATTCCGGCTGATGCGGCTGTCTTCGTCGATGTTCAGGAAATAAGACGGATTGGTGGCGCGTTCGATGCCGATTTTGACGCGCTCCGGATCGTTCGTGTAAGTCTCGAGCAGCGACAGCTTCTGATCGATTTTGAAAACGGCGAACAGTAGATCGGGCGCGGGGGACTTCAATAATTCGAGAGCCGCCTGCTTGGCGTAAGGACGCTGGGCGGGAAGCAACTGGTCGAACACGAGCGTCACCAGGCGCGGCTCGCGCATGGGATTCAAAGCTTCCTTCACGGCGGAAACCGCGCGCTCGGCGGCGGTGGCGTGTTGGTCGTTCGAAGCCAAGGCCGGGTCAGTTCCCCCGATAGCGCGAAAACTGCGGAGCTTGCGCGATGCTCCGTCGTCGAACACTTCGATCTCGCCGGGCTTCAGATTCCTGACGAGCCGCCCTTTCTTGTCGCGCACGACAAGATCGAGCATGACCTCCTGTGTGGTGGCGCCGATGACGTGCTCGGGCGGCTTAGTAGGAACTTGCGCGCGGGCAAGAACAGCGGCGAATGTGTAGGCGGCGGCGCCGGCGAGCAGGCTTTTCCGCATGTTTTTGGAAGTTCCGGATCATTCTTCGATATTCAGCATCATCCGCTCTTGCACGCCTTTGCCGTTTTCGAATACCTTGGCGTACACTTCGTACTGGCCGGCTTTCAACCCTTCGATCGGCAATTGCTCGGCATAGTTAATGCGGCCGAACTGATCCGGCTTGGGCAGGGGCATTTCGCTTTTCGCGATGAGCTTGCCGTCCTGCACGAACTCGATATCGAGCTTCGGAGTGGCGGCCTCGGCTGGCGGCGCGTACACGACGAAGTACAGTCCGACCGCGGCGCCTTTACCGCCCTTCACGGATTCATTCAGCTCCGGCGTCACCTTGCCGCCTTTGAATACGAACGGATCTTCCGGATCGGTGCCGTCCGATGGAGGCGCGAGCTTGCGCACGAGCGTCAGGCTACTAATCGCGAGTTCCTTCGACGGTGGCACAACGATCACGGCCTGTTTCTTCGCTCCGACCTTCATGGCCTCGCGATCGAGCACGGCCGATTCGAGGGTGTAACGCCCGGGAGCGAGCGTCATGTATTGGGTGTAAATGAAGTGTCCGGCGCGGGTCGCGTCGTAGTTCTCGAGCTGGCCGGTGGTGTTCACGTCGCGGCTGATCTTTTGTACGATCGCGCCCGTCGAGTCCTTGATCAGGCCCAAGAGCGACATGTGCAGCCGGAAGTTTTTCGCTGCTTCGTCCTTGGTGAGCGTGACATTCTCCGTTGGAATGTCGAAGATGACGACTTGCTTGGCGGTTCCGCTTTTCGAGACGAACGACTTCACGGCCGTACGGAATCCGATATCGCGAGGAATCGGTTTCGCCGACAGCGCGCTCAACATCGGCATCTCGTAAGGCATCAAATCCTGGCCCTGGAACGACGGCAGCGCATAGTAGCCGGAGCGGGTCTGCACCTTCAAATCCGGCTGCGAAAGCGTCACCGCGATCTTCCGGAAATGGCCGTCGTACTTGTCGATGGTGGGCGTGTAGGTGATCTCGTAATAGGTATTGATCTCCTCGGTGACCTTGCGCAGCGGGCCGCGCAGATCGTTCGAGTTCGCAATGAAGATGCCGCCGGTGCTCTTGCTCAGTTCCTCGAGTGCGACTTGCGGATTCGCCATCGTCGCATCACGCGCGCGATCGAAGGATTGCGCGTCGTCGGCTGAAACCGGGCGCGCATTCACGCCCGCGGTCTGCGAATTTCGCGCCGCTTGCGCGGCCTGCGCGAGCATCCCATTGCCGGAGCTGTTTTGATTCCACGTGCCCAATCCGTTGGCATCGATGCAATAGACGGTTACGTTCGCGCGGTTCGCGTCGGCGATCATGGCCTTGAAGAAGTCCTCGCGGTCGGGAGGGATGTTCAGGCCGCCTGTGAAATAGATGAGCGTCTTGCGTCCGGGGAGCCGCTTCTGCTCGCGGATCATCGCAGCGAGGCCGAACAGTTGCGCCTGCCCCTGCTGATTGCGATCGCCGGCGTCGGCGAATTGCAGCATATGAAGCGTCATATCGGCCATCGCCTTCTGCGCCTCACCGGCCGGCGGGCCGCCCGTCGACGGAGCGGCGGCTGAGGCGGTCGCGCCCGTGCTGGTGATTTCGAGTTCCTTCGCGATCCGGTCCGATTCCTCGGTGTATAGCGAGAAAGAAGCGGCAGTCGCTTTGTCGACGCCAGCCTCGATCTTGTCCTTCTCCGACGTGTACTGCTGCAGGATCGACAGCCGCTGATCCATCATGAAGACGGCCCAGTACAGATTCGGCTCGGGGGCGCCTTTCAGAACATCGAGAGCGGCCTGGCGCGAGAGCTTACGTCCTTCAGAACCGAGACGGTCGAAGGCGAGCGTGACCAGTCGCACTTGTTTGGAGGGATCGAATTTCGATTCCGTTTTCGGGGCGGCTGTCGCAGCCGTTTCAGTCGTGGACATCTCGCCGCCCTGGCGAAGCCGGAAAGTCAGAATCTTCTGCGATGCGCCGTCATCTGAAACCTGAAAATCCTCTTTCTTCAGATCCTTGATGAGGTGTCCTTTTTTATCGCGGACAACTACATCGAGCAGCACTTCCTGCCCCGCTGTGCGAAACACGTTATCGCCCGTGGCGGGTGTGGGATTTTGAGCCTGTAGAGGCAGCGCCAGAGTTGCAATCAACAGGGATGATACGACCTTCATGTGTTCTATGTTCTCACACTGGAAGATCGGAGAAAACCCTAATTTTCCATAGCTTCGGAGCTTTTTGGCCGCTTCGAAAGCAGGACCGGTTATAGTGAAAAGTGCATGCGCGCGCTCGCTCTGATCCTGCTCGGTCTCGCCGCTTACGCCCAGGGCGTCAAGGCGCCCATGAGCGTCGACGCGATCGAGGCGCAGGCGACAGAAGCGCGCGAGCAGAATCGTCCTGAGGACGCCGTTCGACTCTATCGCGAGGCGGTCCGCTTGCAGCCGAATTGGCTCGAGGGATGGTGGTATCTGGGGACGTTGCTCTACGATCAGAATTCGTATGTGCCTGCGCGGGACGCGCTTGCAAAATTGGTGCAGTTGGAACCGAAGTCGCCACCGGCCGCCTGGGCGCTGCTCGGCTTGTGTGAATTTGAAACGAAGAACTATCCGGAATCGCTGCGGCATCTCGAACACTCGTTCATCGGCGAGGCTCGCGACGATCCGTTCGCGCGCGCGACGCGGTATCACGCGGCGATGCTGCTGACTCGAGCGGGCCAATTCGAAGCGGCACTGGGGCGGCTCGCGGAGATCTCCGCGCCTGACACCGAATCGCCGGAACTGATCCGCGCGATCGGTGTCGCGGGATTGCGGATTCCTGTGCTCGCGACCGAGTTGCCTGCTGCACAATTCGAACTCGCGGATGCCGTCGGGCACGCGCTGTTCGATCTATCGTTACGCCGCGAAAAAGAAGCGGAGGCGCGATATGAGGCACTGATCGCGCGTTATCCAAAGCATGCGGAACTGCACTATTTGCACGGCGTGGCGCTGCTCAACGGCGACACCGCGGCCGCGCTCGTGGAGTTCCAAAAGGAGATCGCCCTTTCGCCTCGCCACGTTCCCGCACGCCTGCAGATCGCGTTCGAATATTTGAAGGAAGGCCTGCCTGCGAAGGCTCTGCCGTTCGCACGACAGGCGGTGGCGCTCGATCCGAATTCGTTTGTCGCACACGATGCGGCGGGCCAGGCGCTCGTAGATTCCGGCGATCTCAAGGGCGGCATCGCCGAACTCGAGAAGGCGCGTACGCTTGCGCCCGACAGTCCTGAGACGCATTTGAAATTGGCGTCCGCGTACACGCAAGCGGGCCGCACCGCGGACGCCGCACGCGAGCGCGAAACCTTCAATAAGCTGCGCAACCTGATCCATTCCGCGGTTCAACAGCAGAAGTAAATCAGCCACCATAATAAGAAGAGACATGAAGTTCACACGCCGTCAAATGCTGTACGCGGCCACTCTCGGGGCGAACTTGCGCATCCCTTCGGCTCGCGCGGCTGCCACCACCAACGGCAATCGCCCGATCTTCGAAGAGATCCCGCCCGAGGTCAGCAAGATCACGTGGACGCACGACAACGGCATGAGCGATCAGCGCCAGTTGCCCGAGACGATGGGGCCGGGAGTTGCGTTTTTCGACTACGACAACGACGGCTGGATGGACATCTATCTCGTCAACAGCGGCCAGTCGGATTTCTACACGCCGAAGACGCCGATCCGCAATGCGCTCTACAAAAACAATCGAGACGGAACGTTTACCGACGTGACGCTCGCCGCAGGCGTCCCTGGCGGATCGTTTGCGATGGGAGTCGCTGCCGGCGACTTCGACAACGACGGCAACACCGATCTGTTCGTCACGTCCTATGGGCGAAATTATTTGTATCGCAA
This sequence comes from Bryobacteraceae bacterium, assembly GCA_036502165.1. Classification (GTDB taxonomy): domain Bacteria; phylum Acidobacteriota; class Terriglobia; order Bryobacterales; family Bryobacteraceae; genus F-183. The sequence continues at coordinate 2,406 of DASXZC010000693.1, read as the reverse complement.
CAACGGCAACGGGACGTTCACCGACATTAGCGAGAAGGCCGGACTCGGCGCGAAGACGTTTGATGGTCACTGGACGACCAGCGCCGTCTGGTTCGATTTCGACAACGACGGACGGCTCGATTTATTCGTGTGCAGCTTCGTCGACTACGGAGCGAAGACGCGGTTCGGTTGCGGCGACAATAAGCTCGGGCGGCACTTCTATTGCATCCCTCGCGTGTTCAAAGGAACGTCGAGCCTGCTGTTCCACAACAACGGCGATGGGACGTTCACGGAAGTGAGCAAGGGCACTGATATCGAAAAGGCGCTTGGGAAATCTCTTGGCGTGGTTGCCACCGACATCAATAACGACGGCCTCATGGACCTCTTCGTCGCTAACGACACGGTGCAGAATTTTCTATTCATGAACCGCGGCAAGGATGCTTCCGGCAAGACGAAGTGGGAAGAAATCGCGCTCGCCGCCGAAGTCGGATTCAGTGACAACGGGCAGGCGCGCAGCGGCATGGGCGTCGATGCCGGCGACTTCAACAACGACGGCTGGGAGGATCTCTTCGTCGCCAACGTCGACCAGGAGATGTTCTCGCTCTATCAGAACAACAAGAATGAGAATTTCACCGATGTCGCCAAGCGGCATGCGGTCGCTCAATCGACGCGCCTGCTCAGCGGATGGGGATTGAAATTTTTCGATTGGAATCTCGACGGCGACCTCGATCTCATCCTTGCCAACGGCCATCCTGACGACATGATCGACAACTACTCGCAGCAGGTCAAATATCGCGAGCCGCTCGTCCTGTTCGAGCAGGAGGGCGGGAAGTTGAAGAACGTCAGTGGGGACGCGGGTCCGGTCTTTCAGAAGGGCTTTCCCGCCCGTGGACTCGCGATCGGCGATTACAACAACGATGGCCGTGTGGACGTCCTGGTCGGCAATAACGGCGGGCCTCCGGTGCTGCTGCGCAACAACGCGGCGCCCGATCATCATTGGGTCGGATTGAAGCTGGTGGGAACCAAATGCAATCGAGATGCGATCGGAGCTCGGCTCACCTGGTCGATCGGCGGCGTCAAGCGGACGCGTCTCAAGAACGGCGGCGGCAGTTATTTGAGTTCACACGATCCGCGTGAAGTGTTCGGACTGGGAACGGCGACGAAGCTCGAGTGGCTCGAGATTACGTGGCCAAAGCCGTCGGGTGCGAAGGAACGGTTCACGAACCTGCCGATCGATCAGTACACCACGATTACTGAGAAGTCCTGAGGATTCCGTAGCGGCGCAGCGTCGACGGATCCTTCGCGATCGCTTCATCGCGCGCGGGCTGCAACTGCGCGCGTAAACCTTGCACCGCGGCATCATGTGAAGCTGGCGCGAGCGCGCGTCCGAGCCATTCATAGGCGGCACGCATCCTGGGAAGGATTGTGGCGCCCACGTGATCGGCGCCGCGCAGCACGTGATACTCATGCGCTATATCCAAATCCCAAAGCACGCGATGTAGGAACTCGGCGCCGTCGTGGGCGTTGACCAGATCGTCGTCCCCGGCTTCGAGATAGATCGATAGGCCCGACTCGCGGATCGCCGCGGCATTCGCTCGTGCACGGTTCGCCGGATTGTTCGCCTCGACGATTCGAGCGTCACGCGCCGGGCCGATCAACTCCTCGGGACCGCCCGCCACATGGTGAATCCGGTTGCGCGCACCGACTTCTGATTCTGCAAACCCAGGTTCGAGAATCGGCTGCATAGCTGCTACTGCCGCGAACTCAGTTGGCCGCTCGAAGGCGAACTTCAACGCGCCGTAGCCGCCCATCGACATGCCGAACATCACAGTGGACGTTGTCCCGTACGTCTCGCGCAAGTGCGGAAGGATCTCGTCAAAGACGAATGGTTCCCAGCCCTGATAGTAAGTCATGGCGGCCGATGGGCAAGCGAGCACCATCGGCGGAATTGCGCCATCGGCCCACCACGACTCGAAGTGCTTCTCGCAATCGACGAGGCTCTGGCGGCTGCCGCCTCCGCCTTGCAGCACGAGGCACAAGGGAACGTTCGAGGTTTGTCCAAACGCAGGCGGGAGGATCACCGCGTATTCATGCGAGCCGATTTCGCGCAGTTCCGTCATCATTGCACCGGCAACACGACGCCTGATTGTGAGCTCGCGGATCCGATGGTCAGCACCACCGCTGCATCGCCGGTCGGCAATCCCGCAGGCACTTGGACATCGACGCGGAGTTGCCCCGTCACGACGCTCGGGGCCACGCCGCAGTAGTTCACCCGCGCGGCCACTCCACCGATTTGAACGGTGCACGACTGCACGGGCCTCGGAAAGACGTGGATCGAAACGCGCCCGTCCACGCCCGGCGGATCGGTGACGCCCTCGCCGGTTGCGATGATCGACACGACGTCGCCCGCGGCCGCTGGTGTATCTT
>DASXZC010000692.1:0-21730 GCA_036502165.1 Bryobacteraceae bacterium | reverse complement strand
GCTGAAGCCCGGCCAGGTCCGCAATTTCAAGATCACCGCGATCGATCCGATCCAGAAGAAGATCGAACTCGAAGTGGTTGCGCCCGCGGCTGCTTGATCTACTTGTAAACCGGCGTTACCGCCATGTCGGCCCGCAGACTCCGGTCCTGCGGCGGCAACGCCACCCAATCTCCGGCGCTTAAACCGCTCAGCACTTGGGAGTCGCTCGCACTCGCGATTCCGACCTTGATAGCGCGCCAAACTAGTTTGTCGCCCTGCAGAAGATAGACTCCGGACTCCCCGTTCTCCTTGCGCAACGCGATCTTCGGAAGAGCCACGCCCTCGTCGACCGCCGCCACTCGAATTGACGCCGTCACGTTCGCGCCCGGCAACAAATCGAGATCAGGATTTTCGATCCTGCACTGCACTTCGCCCACCTGCCGATTCCCCAGCGGAGCCACCTCAGTCGGCATCTTCTCGACCACGCCCGTCCACGTGCGCCCCGGCTTCGCATCCCATGTGATCGTGACGGATTTGCCCTCCGCGACGCGTCCCAGCTCCGGTTCGTCGACGTAGATCAAAGCCCGCACGCGTCCCAGTTGTCCGACCAACGCCACGAGGTCGCCCTTCGCCAGATACGCACCGCGCTTCAAGTCGAATTGATAGACGACACCCGAGGTCGGAGAAGTGACCGTCGTCAAAGCCAACTGCGCATTCGCCAGCGTCACGGCGGCCTGCGCATCGCGCAAGCGCGCCTCCGCGGACGACTTATCCGCCGTCGATACGAGCGCCCCGCGCCGCTGTTCCAACGAGGAAATTTGGATCGTCGCGCGATCCACACGCTCACGCGCCTGCGTGACTTCGTACGGTGTCGCCGCATTCTTCTTAGCCAGCCCCTCGAGGACTCCCAAATCCTTCTTCGCTGCCTGCGCCTCTTGCCGCGCCGCCGACAGTTGCCCGTCGAGCGTAGCCAGATCGGCCGAACGTCCGCCGTGCGACAACGTCTCGATCTCAGCCCTCGCCTGCGCCACGCGCGCCTGTGCGGACTCAAGCGCAGCCCGCGCCTCCTTCGCATCCAACTCGACCAGCGGAGCTCCACGCTCCACACGCTGTCCCTTCTGAATGAGAATCTGTTCCACAGGACCCGCGGAATCCGCGCGCGCAGCCGCCCAGTCGACGGGCTCGATCTTCCCATTGGTGGTCAGCGACTCGACAATCTTACGCCGTTCAATTTTGATGAACTCGACTTGCGGCGGCTGATTGCGCCATTTGATCAGCGACCAGATTCCGAAAGCCACCGCGACGATCGCGATCAGCCATATCACTCGTCTCAAACGGATCTCTTTTCAGCGGCGCAATAGTCGAACAGGATCTGCCACTCCGCACGCTGCATCCGCAGCGCGAACTGCTCTTGCTCGCCCCCGGTCTTCGCCGCTTCCTCGCAGAATTCGACAAAGGCATCGGGATTCCACTTCGATTCCTCGCCCATCAGGAGCCGCGCGTCGGGCGTCGCCTCACTCAACCGCTTGGCCGCCTCGAGGATCGCCGGATACGAAGGATGGCTTCCCACTTGCCGGAACCAATAACTCGAATTCCAATAGTCCGGCTCGCGCCGGTGCGCAATCGCGTGCCAAAAACTTCCCTCGCGCGACTTGTCGTCTTGCGCCACCGTATGGGCTTGTTCGAAGCAATCGAAATACAGCCACAATCCGCTCAACGCGCCCGCCGGATGAGCGGATTTGGCGAATAAATCGAGCGAAATCGAGTCTTTCAGCTTCGGCGTTGGCGCCGCTGAAGCGACCAATCGTGACAAGCCATCACCGGTGCTCGTGAGTATCGCCTGCACCTCAGGGCCATACGCGGCCACATTGAATTCCATGGGATCCCAATCCTATTTTAGTTGGACTCGCCGTTCCCTGATGCGGATTCGCCAAACTGCTATTCTGGCAGTCGAATCGATGCGAGCAGCCGTCTTTTCCGGAGGCGCGTTATTCGGCGCCTATCACGTGGGCGCATGGAAGGTGCTGTCGCGGCACTTCGAACCCGACCTCATCGTCGGAGCGTCAATCGGCTCGATGTTCGGATACCTGATCGCCTGCGGATATCCGATCGAGGAAATCGAAAAGGAATGGCGCACCGGCGAGCGATACAAGTCTCCCCGCTGGCGCATGCCGCGCACACTGCTCGGCGGATCGCTCGTGCCCGATGAGGTGCACGCCATCATGCGCGAGATGACCGAGAAGCTCTCGCCCAAGATCCCATTCGCCGCTGTAGCCCTGAGCCTGCCGTGGCTGAAGCCGGTGATCCTCCAATCGCCGGGCATTACGTGGCGCCATCTCGCGGCCTCCTGCGCGATCCCGCTCGTCTATGATCTGCAGCGAATCGACGGTCGCGTCCTCGTCGACGGAGGCCTGATTCGCGCGTGTCCCATCCGCGAAGCCCGTCAACTCGGCGCCACTGAAATCATCGCACTCAACTGCATGGGCGGAGGCTCGCGCCGCCTGTCGCCCAATGAATATGTGATCGGCGCGAACGGCTATCTCGGCTCGCCCCGAGCCGCGATGGTTTGGAATCGCGCCAACATCGACCGCTGGATCGCGCAAGGCGAGCGCGATGCTTCTGAAGCATTAGCCCGCGGCGAAATCTGCTCCGCAAAACATTCCCATGAGAAATGTTTTTGAGTAAAATAGAGGAACCGATCATGCCATCCTACCGAGTCTTCCGTCTCAAAGAGAACCTCCGCGCCCACTTCCGCCAACTTCCTCACCTCAGCGGAGTCGCGCAGTTGAAACAGAAGGATTATGTGGAGGCAATCGAGCTCTCCGCGCCGCACCGTTACGCGGCCTGGCACCAGTTGAAGGACACCTGCGATCCGCTGCAAGTGGGCGACGTCATCTCGGAAGACGCTGCGAATCTCTACGTCGTGAAGTTCGTCGGCCTCGAGCCCGCCGAGTGGATCGTGCCTGAAGTAAAGCTGGCCGATCCGGAATCCGCGCTAGTCGTGTCGTAGAGCGACGATCGGATCTACTTTCGACGCCCGCCGCGCCGGCAAATAACCCGCCACAGCCGCAGCGACCGCGAGAATCCCAAGCGCCGCGAGGAACGCGAGCGCATCGAACGGCTTCACGCCAAACAAGAAGCTCGTGAGCAGCCGCGTCCCGGCAAGAGCAGCAATCGTACCCACAGCCGCGCCAACGCCGAACAGAAGTCCAACATCGGCGACGACGCGTCCGACGGCATCCCAGCGTCCCGCACCAAGAGCCGTGCGGATTCCAATCTCACGAGTGCGCGACTCGACTCCGAACGCCAGCACCCCGTGGAGCCCGATGGCCGCGAGCACGAGCGCAAACAGTCCGAAGGATCCAAACACGGTGACCAGCAGACGCTCGGTTCCGTTCTGATCGTTCACCCGTTCGTCCATGGTCTTCGCCTCGAGCACAGGCACGGCCGCATCGAGTTCGGCCACCTCGCGCCGCACTGCGGGGATCAGCAACTCAGGCGCACCGGCAGTTCTTATACACAGCACCATGCGACTCATCGCCGCGTCCGCCGGCATGTAGACCATCGGTGTCGGATCCCCACGCAATCCGAAATACCGCGCATCGCGGACGACGCCAACCACCTGCCAAGACTCTTTCGCGTCGAACCGGTCGCCGTACGATACCCTACGTCCAATCGGATTCTCGCCCGGGAACAACGCCCGCGCGAGTGCCTCGCTGATCAGCCCCGCCGGCGGAGCCCCAGGCACTTCGTCAAGCGCGTTAAGCGCTCGGCCCGCCAACACAGGAATTCCCAATGTCTTCAGATAATCCGCGGTAACTGTATTCGTCTCGGCAGCGACAGCTCCATCACGCGCGGGCGCCGCAACCGTGTGCGAATCGTTCCCGTTGTCGAGCGGCGCATAATCAGCGAGGCTCGTCATCATAACACCCGGCAACTGCGCGGCGCGTTCCCGCAAGCGTTCGTAAAACTGCCGCGCGCGCGGACCCTGATATCCAAACTCCGCGGGCTGCACGTAGACGAACAAGAGTCCACCCCGCGAATATCCCAAGTCCACCGCGTCCAGACTGGCGAGGCTCCGCACCATCAACCCGACGCTCATCAGTAGGACTACTGACAGCGCCACTTGCACGACCACCAGCACTCGCCGCAAGTCTAAATGTCGCGTCGGTTTGAGGCTCGGCGCGACATCCCTGCGTGAAGATCGTAGCGCCGGCCCGAGTCCGAACAGCACTCCCGTGAGGACGGACACAGCAAGCGCGAACGCAAGTACGCGCCAGTCCGCTGAGACGTCGACCGCGAACGGCAAGGGTCCGTTCGATGGCAGCAATTGGATGAGCGCGCGCGCTCCGCTCAGCCCCACGAACAATCCGATGACGCCGCCGATCACCGCCAGCAGGACGCTCTCCGTCAGCATCTGACGAATCAGTCGCATTCGGCTCGCACCCAACGCCAGCCGCACTGCGATCTCGCGCTCCCTCTGTATACCGCGCGCCAGCAGCAACCCAGCAACATTCGCGCAAGCGAGCAACAGCAACAATCCGGACGCCGCCAGCAGCACCAGCAACGGCGCGGAGAACGGCGTCGCAATTCCCTGCAAGCCAGGCAACAGCAAGGAGCGCCCGACTCGCGCAGTTGCCTGTGCGATCGTAACGCCGGGTTTGAGCCGCGCGTTGAGCACGAGCCACTCCCGCCGCGGCGACTTCCAATGATTACGCATGAGAGGCAGCACAGACGGATAAGAGTTCAACGGCACGTACACATCCGGAACACTGCCCGCGCGAGTCCCCGCGAATCCCTGCCGCGCAACGCCGGCAACGCTGAACACAGCCTTGTTCAAACGCACAGTTTGGCCCAGCACACCCAGATTTCCTGCGAGGCGCCGCTGCCAGAAGTCGTAACTCACAATGACGCCGTCGCTGCCGAGGCTCACTCGGCCAATCGACAATCCGACACCCAGCACCTCGAAATAGTTAGGAGAAACAAACGCCGCGTTGACTACTTCCGGAACGTCCGCGCGGCTCTGTCCCACGAGGCTGAAGCCCACCGCGTTCCCCTCGTTCGACGCGGCCACGCCCGTAAAGACATCGCGGCTTTGCTCATTCAGCAGGACGTAATCATCGAAGTTGTGCACAGGCGACGGGTGCGCCGGATTGCGCGCAATGATCACGAGATCCTGTGGATTCGGTACGGGCAGGGAACGCAGCAACAGCGAGTTCGCAACCGTGAACAGCGCCGTCGTCGCGCCAATCCCGAGCGCCAGCGTAGCGACGACCGCGAACGTGAACGCCGGCCGATGCCGGAGCTGACGCACCGCATAACGAACATCCTGCCGCGTGGTCTCCCACACACGGATCCCCCAAGCCTCGCGGCATTCTTCCTTGTACTGCTCGACGCCACCGAGATCGACATGAGCGCGCCGCACGGCCTCGTCACGGCTCAGGCCGCGCTCGAGATTCCGGTCGATCTGATGCTCGAGGTGCGACCGCAGTTCGTCGTCCAAATCGGATTCGATTGACTTACGCTGAAAAATCGCCCGCAGCCGGAACAGTAAATCCTTGAGCATCTCAAGCCGTCCCCAATACTTGCCCGACGACGGCCGCCAAGCGCGACCAGAGCTTCGTCTCCGCTTCGAGATGCTTCTCGCCGGCGCGCGTGAGCTGATAATATTTCGCGCGCCGGTTGTTCGCGCTGGTGCCCCAATCGGCCCTGATCAGCCCCCGCCGTTCGAGCCGATGCAATGCCGGATAAAGCGAGCCCTGCCCAACCTGCAAAGCGTCAACTGAGATCTGCTGCAGCCGCTCCGACACCGCCCAGCCATGCAGCGGACCGAGCGCAAGCGCCTTCAAAATCAGAACGTCCAAAGTCCCCTGCGGTAGTTCAAGCCGGTTACTCGCCATGTTCCCCTTCCACTTCGACAAGAGAGTAACATGATCTCTTGTCGAAGCACAAGGGGAGAGTTTTAATTTGAATTGCGCCGGCCCTTGTGGGACGCCTCGCGAGCTTGTAGACTCTAGAATGATACGCTCGCAAGGGTTCCGTCACTATTCTCATTGAAGACGGCTGCGTCGACACGGCCAACATGGCAGACGACAACACAACCACTGAACTGACTGAACTGCTGCATGCCTGGAAAGATCAGGACCCCAAGCAGATGGAGCGACTCGTCCCGCTCCTCTACCAGGAACTGCGCGTGCTCGCGGCCAGCCACCTGCGCCGCGAACGCCCCGATCACACCTTGCAGCGCACCGCGCTCGTCAACGAAGTCTTCATGCGCCTCATGGGCCAACGCGTGGACTGGGAAAATCGCAGCCATTTCTTCGGAGTCGCTTCCCGTCTGATGCGCCGCGTCCTGGTCGACTACGCCCGCAAAGGCCACGCCGAAAAACGCGGCGGCCACATGGTGAAGGTCGAAATCGAGAAGCTCGACAACCTGCTCGAGTTCGCCGCCGAGGGCAGAAATCCAATCCTGCTCACAGTCAATCACGCGCTCGAGAAGCTCGAAGAACTCGACCCTCGCCAGGCCCGCCTCGTGGAGCTTCGCTTCTTCGGCGGCCATTCGATCGACGAAGCGGCCGATCTCATGGGCATCTCCGCGTCCACCGCCAAACGCGAGTGGAAGTTCGTCCGCGCCTGGCTCAAGAATGAGATCCTGAAGGAAGCTGGTCCGTCCGCAGCTCTTCCATGATCTCGCCCGATCAGCACCGCCGCCTCAAAGATCTGGTCGAAGCGGCCCTCGAACGTCCATCCACCGAACGCAGTGACTACCTGTCCGGCGAATGCTCGACTGAGCCTGAACTGTTGCGCGAAGCCGAGGACCTTCTCGCCGTCTACTCCGACGCCGACCCCACGCCGGAGCCCGAGCGCATCGGACCCTATCGCCTAATCGAGGAAATCGGAGCCGGCGGCATGGGCGTCGTTCACCTCGCCGAGCGCGAGGGCGGCTATCATCGCAAGGTCGCCATCAAAGTGCTACGCCGTGGCATGGACACCGACTTCTTCCTCGCCCGTTTCTTCAAGGAACGCGAGATCCTCGGCGCCATGGATCATCCCGGCGTAGTGCGCATCGTCGACGCCGGCTCGACCGTCGATGGACGTCCGTACCTCGTGATGGATTACGTCGACGGCATCCGAATTGACCGTTATTGCGAGCAAAATCAGATCCCCGTCAATGAACGGCTCAAAATCTTCATCAAGGTTTGCCAGGCCGTCCAGCACGCGCATCGTAATCTGATCGTCCATCGCGACTTGAAGCCCGGCAACATTCTGGTGACTCCCGAAGGCGAGCCGAAACTGCTCGACTTCGGCATCGCCAAGGTCATCGACGAAAACGAAGAGCGGACGCAACTGACGATTCCGATCATGACCCGCCAATACGCGAGTCCGGAACAGGTGCTCGGCAAACGCATCACGACGAGCTGCGACATTTATGCGCTCGGCTTGATCTTGTACGAGATGCTAACCAGCACGCGTCCCTACGACCTCAAGGACAAACCGGTTGACGAAGTGGAACGGCTGGTGTGCAAGATCGATCCGCCCCCGCCGTCGTCGACGGTGACCGAACATACGACGCGCTACACCCTCCGCGGCGATCTCGACCGGATCGTCATGATGGCCCTCCGTAAGGAGCCGGAACGCCGCTATGGATCGGTCGAGGCCATGACTGCGGATCTGATCCGCTACCTCGACGGCCGCCCGGTGAGCGCTCAGCGCGACACATGGCACTACCGCGCGGGCAAGTTCCTGCAGCGCAACCGCAACGCTCTGATGCTGGCCTCAGTGATCGCTGCGACGATCCTCGGCGGAACAGTTGGGATCGTCTGGCAGGCGAGCATCGCCCGCGCTGAACGCGCCCGCGGCGAACGTGTGACCCTAGCCGCCGAGGCCCGCCTCGCCAGCCTTCGTGAGTTCGCGAGCTCGACGCTATTCGATTTGCAGAACGCGATCCACGACCTACCCGGATCGACTGATGCGCAGCGCCTGCTGCTCGACAGAGCGATCAAATACTCCGACCAGTTGGCGGCGGAAGCCGGCGACAATCCCAAGCTACTGTCCGAAGTGGCGCTCGTCGATGAACATATTGGACTGCTCGAAAACGTCCCTGCGAGCGCCTTGCAGTATCAACAAAAGGCCCTCGAGATCCGCCAGCGTCTTGTAACCACCTATCCGGCTGAGACCGGTTACAAGCGCGACCTCGCCATATCGTACGTCCGCCTCGCCGAGCTTGATCATTTGATGAACCGTCCGGACCAAGAACTCGCACATGCGCGCCAAGCGATCCAGACGCTAGGCGCTTCAGCCGAAGGCCGCGACACCCTGGCGTCCGCGTATCGTTCCCAAGCGTCCGCGCTGATGACCCAAGGCGATCTAAGCGGCGCCCTCGCCGCCGCCACCGCGCGAGTCGACCTCCTCCGCAAGATGGAGTTGGAACATCCCACCGACATCACCGCGCGAGTCGCAACCGCGGAGGCGCTCGAACAGCAGGCGTCAATCCTTGAACGTCAAGGAAATCGGCTGCAAGCACGTCAATTGGAGCAAGCAAACACCGCGGTGTTCGAACAAGCAGTCGCGTGGAAGCCGAACGACTCACGGTTCCAACGTTTACTCAAGGAAAACCGGCGCGCAGTAGGGATGAGGTAACGAATTCACGCGGCTGCGTGCGGGCGGATACGTCCGGCGATCTCGGTACCTCGAGCATCCTCGATGCGTTCCAGATCGTAGTTCGTTTGCAGGTTCATCCAAAACTGCGGAGTCGTTCCGAAGAAGCGGGAGAGGCGGATCGCAGTGTCGGCGGTGATTGATCGTTTGTCGCGAACGATGTCGTGCACGCGCGTCGTCGGCACAGCCAATGCCAGAGCAAGGCCGCTCGCGGTAAGTCCCAAGGCTTGATGAAGTCTTCACGGAGCGTTTCGCCGGGATGGATGGGGGCGTGCGTCTTTTTCACCATCGTAGTGCCCACACAGCCCAAGATCCTACCGGAACATCGCCGCGGACTTCGTTGCCAAATTCAATATGAAGTTCGGCACCACACCCAATACCACCGTCCCCAGCGCGGACCCCACCAGCACCGCCGTCATCCCCATCGATGGCGCCTCCGCCAACGCAGTTCCTTCTCCAGGCTCGTTGAAGTACATCACGACCATGATGCGCAAGTAGTAGTATGCGGCAACAGCAGAATTCAAGAGGCCCAGCACAGTGAGCCAGATCAGATCCGAATCGAGCGCGGCTTTAAAGATGTAGAATTTGCCCATGAATCCGCCGGTCAAAGGCACGCCGATCAACGACAGCAAGAAGACCGAGAACATCGCCGCCGACAACGGTTGGCGCTTGCCTAACCCGGCGAGATCGCTGATGTTCACGTACCGCTCGCCCTTGCGCGAGAACTGCGTGACGATCGCGAATGCGCCGACGTTCATAAACGCGTAAGCAGCCAGGTAGAACATCGCCGCCGCCGTTCCGATTTCCGAATGCGACGCCACGGCGATCATTACGTAGCCGGCGTGCGCGATCGAACTGTACGCGAGCATCCGCTTGATGTTCGTTTGCGTCAGCGCCGCGAAGTTACCGACCAACATCGACAGCAGCGCGCAGCCCCACACGATCGGTTCCCATCGATTGCTGATGGGAGAGAACGCCGTCATGAAGGTCCGCAGCAGCACCGCGAACGCAGCCGCCTTGGGACCCGCCGAGAGGAACGCTGAAACCGGCGCGGGCGCGCCCTGGTACACATCCGGAGCCCACACCTGGAACGGCGCCGCCGACACCTTGAATGCAAATCCGACGAACATCAACGCGCATGCCGCGCCGACCGCAGGCATCGGAATCGTTGGCAAATTGTTGACCAGCGCCTGCCGGATCCCCTCGAGGTTCGTCGTGCCCGTGATGCCGTAAATCCAGGCGACTCCATAGAGCATGAACGCGGTCGCAAACGATCCGAGTAGGAAGTACTTGAGAGCCGCTTCGTTGTTACGCTTATCGTCGCGCATGAAACCGGCCATGATGTACGATGCGATCGAGGAAATCTCGAGGCCGATGAAGATCATGATCAGTTCGTTCGACGCGCACATCAACGTCTGGCCGCTGAGCGAGAACAGCAGCAGGCCGTAAAACTCACCCTTGTCGGCTTTCTCGCGATCGAGATAGCTTAAGGACATCAGCGTCGTGAGCGCGCCCACAATGAGCACGATCACGCGGAAAAATGTCGCAAATCCGTCGACCGCCAACATGTCGTGAAATGCCGGGCCTGAAGTGGACGCGAAGCATCCGGCGAACGCCGCCACAATGCCGCCGAGCGTCACCGCATGGAACGGTGGATTGTCCTTCGGCCCGCGAAAGGCTTCGATCAACATGATGATGATGCCCGTCAAGATCAGAATGATCTCGGGCAAAATCCGCAAATATTCGTCGGAGGTCGGAAGGTAGTTAGCGGGCATCGCGCACCTCCTGCTGCCCCGGTTTGGCTATGTCAGCAACAGCAGTGCGGCGATCCTGACTCATCTTGAGTATCTCTGCGTTCTGCGAACTGGCGGCGGGAAGGAACGTCTGGGAGTAGACTCCCATCCAAACCATCATCGCGATCATCGGAACGAGCGCGATGTACTCGCGCATCGTCAAATCGGACATGTGCAAGTTGCCATCCGTCTTACCGTAAAAGACTCGCTGGACCATCCACAGCATGTACACCGCCGCGAAAATCGGACCCGTCGCAGCGAAGACAGTGCCCAGCATATTGACCTTCGAAGCGCCCTGCAGCACGAGGTATTCGCCAACGAAATTGCTGAGCAGCGGCAACCCGATACTCGCCAGCGTGGCGATCACGAAGACGGTCGTCAGATTCGGAGCAGGAGTGCCAACGCCCCCGTACGACTTGATCTCGAGCGAGTGTTGACGTTCATACAGCATGCCGACCAGCATGAAGAGCGCCCCGGTCGAAATGCCGTGCGCGAGCATCTGGTACACGGCCCCATCAAGTCCAGCCTGAGTAAAGGTGAACACGCCCAGCACCACGAAGCCCAAATGGCTCACGGATGAATAGGCAACCAACTTCTTCATGTTCGGCTGCACCATTGCTACCAGCGCACCGTAGACGATGCCGATGACGCCGAGGCCCATAATCCACGGGGCGCAATCATGCGCCGGGCCAGGGAAGAGCGGCAGACAGAAACGAATCAGGCCGTAGCATCCCATCTTCAACATTACGGAGGCCAGCATCACAGAGCCCGCGGTCGGCGCTTCGACGTGTGCGTCGGGCAGCCATGTGTGGAGCGGGAACATCGGCACCTTGATCGCAAATGCAATGAAGAACGCGAGGAACAACAGCAGCTCTTCCGTGTGCGTGAACGTCAGCATCCCGCTCTGTATGTTCTTCAGGATCTCCACGTAGTCGAAAGTCTTCGCGCGGTTGTAGATGAAGATCATCGCGCCCAGCATCAGCACCGAGCCGGCGAGCGTATACAGGAAGAACTTCACGGCCGCGTAGATACGCCGGTCGTGGCCCCAGATGCCGATCAGGAAATACATCGGCACGAGCCCGACTTCCCAAAACGTATAGAACAGGAACAGGTCGAGCGATACGAACACACCGGTCATGCCGAACTCGAGAAGCAGCAGGAAGGCGAAGAATTCCTTCACGCGCTGGTCAATATGTTTCCAGGAAACCAGCATCGCAATGGGAGTGAGGAATGTGGTCAGAATGACCAGCCACATGCTCAGTCCATCGATGCCGACGTGATAGTTGATCTTCATCACATCGATCCAAGGCGTGTTCTGGACGAATTGAAAATCCTTGGGCGCGCTCATCACCGGGCCGATCAAGCCGAGTGACAGCAGGAACACAAGCACAGCGATGCCAATCGCCACGCGCCTGACCAGCTCATCATTGCCGCGCGGCATCAGGATAAGAACCAGAAATCCAATGAGCGGCAGGAAAATTGTGAGGTCGAGGAGTGTCATTTACTTCGAACCTCCGCCGACGAGGCCGAGTGCGATGAGCACCAGCACTCCGCCAAAGGCCACCCAGGCCGCGTAACCGCGTATATTGCCTGCCTGCGCCCATCTGAGGATTTTGCCGAACCCTCGCGAAGTGCTTCCGACATCGTTGACGACGCGATCGATGATGCCGACATCGATGCCTTTCCACAGCATCACGCGCGAGCCCTCTTCGATCGGATGCACAATGACGGAGTCGTACGCTTCATCGACGAAGTACTTGTTGTAGATCAACCGATAGAGTCCGCTGAACGTGTTCGCCATCTGCACCGCAACGTTGGGCTTCAACACATACATGTAGTAAGCGAGCGCAATACCAACCACCCCGAACGTGACCGCGATGACCGTCAACATCATATTTTCCGGCTCAGCGGGAGCATTGGGCTCGAGGATGTGCGGGATGTTGAACAGGAATCCGCCAACCAGCGAGAGGACGGCCAGAACCATCAGCGGACCGGTCATCACCAGCGGCGACTCGTGCGGATGTTGATGCCCGCGATACTCGCCGAAGAAGCATAGGAACAGCGCGCGGAACACATAGAACGCCGTCATTCCAGCAGTGAAGGCGCCGACCCAGAACATCCATGGTTCATGGGCGTACGCCGCGCCGAGGATCGCTTCCTTACTAAAGTAGCCGGACGTTCCGGGGATGCCGGCAATGGCCACGCCGGCACACATCAGCGTCCAGAACGTGTAGGGAATCTTGGTCCGCAAGCCGCCCATTTGCGAGAGCTCCTGCTCGCCTGAGAGCGCGTGGATCACCGATCCCGCGCCCAGAAAGAGAAGGGCCTTGAAGAACGCGTGCGTCATCAGATGCCAGACGCCCGCGCTATATGCGCCGACGCCCAAGCCTAAGAACATGTAGCCGAGTTGCGAGACCGTCGAGTACGCGAAGACTTTCTTGATGTCCGTCTGGCAGAGGCCGATGGTCGCCGCGAAGAACGCGGTGGCGAGTCCGATGATGGCGATGGTCTCAAGCGCAATGGGTGCGTTGTTGAACATCAACTGCGAGCGCGTGATCATGTAGACGCCCGCCGTCACCATCGTCGCCGCGTGGATCAGCGCGGACACCGGAGTCGGGCCCGCCATCGCATCCGGCAGCCATGTATACAAAGGAATCTGTGCGGACTTCCCGGTCGCACCGAGGATCAGCAGCAGGCAGATCCCGGTCAGGATTCCCGCGGAGTGCTCGACCGGCATATCCTTCGCCTTGCTGAAAACGGTACCGAAATCGAGCGTGCCGAATTTGTTCGCGATGAGGAACATCGCGAGCGAGAATCCGAAATCGCCGACACGGTTGACGATGAATGCCTTCTTGCCGGCGTCGCCTGCGAACTTCTCTTGGAAGTAGAAGCCGACCAGCAGGTAGCTGCACAATCCGACTCCTTCCCAACCCACGAACAGGATCAGGAAATTCGCGCCCAGCACGAGAATCAGCATGAAGAACATGAACAGATTCATGTACGAAAAGAAGCGATAGTAGCCGCCTTCGTGCGACATGTAGCCGACGGCGTAAATGTGGATGAGGAGTCCGACGCCGGTGACGATGCACAGCATCACGGAGTTCAACCGGTCGAGCATGAAGTCGGCGCCGACCGTGAAGTTGCCGCTCGCGATCCAGGTGAAGTACCGCTCGATAGTCGGTTCCTCGAGGGAACCGGCCCCCATGATCGACTTCAGGACCCACAGAAACGAGAGCGCCACCGAGCCGCAAGCAACGGCATTGATGACCGGTTTCGTGAGCCGGCGTCCCAACAGGGCGTTGATCAGAAAGCCGATAAGGGGAAAGATCGGAATGAGCCAGAGTTGCATCGGGTGTATGTGTGTTTACAGTTTCATTGAATCGACGTCGTCGATTTGGAGCGTCTGCCGGTTCTTGAATACGGTGAGGATGATCGCCAGGCCGACAGCCGCTTCAGCGGCCGCGACCACCATGACGAAGAATGAAAAGATGTGTCCGTCGACGCGTGCGAACTTATAGGAGAACGCAACGAAGCTCAGGTTGACGGCGTTCAGCATCAGCTCGATTGACATGAAGACCGTGATGATGTTGCGGCGGTAAATAAATCCGGCCACGCCGATCACGAACAGGATCGCGCTGAGGATCAGGTAATACGAAATCGGAACCGCGCTCGGGAAGGGAAGCGGTGGCATTTAGTCGACCTCCTTGCGGGCGAGCACGATCGCGCCAAGGATGGCGATCAGAATCAACACCGACGTCACTTCGAAGGGAAGCAGGTACGTCGTGAACAGCGCCATGCCCACGCTCGCTGGACTTCCGAAGTCCGATTTGCTGCCAAATTTGACCAGTTCGGTCGCGCCCAGTTGATCCTGAACGAAGTATCCCACCAAGCCCAGCAGCACGATCAACAGCGGCGCGCCGAGGAACTTCAGATATTTGGCCTTCGGTCCCGGCGGCTCCGCGCCCGCGTTCAACAGCATGATGACGAAGATGAACAGCACCATGATGGCGCCCGCATAAACGATCAACTGCGCCATGGCGATAAACTCGCCGCCGAGCAGCAAATACAGCACTCCAAGCGCGCCCATCACTCCGATGAGCGACAGTGCGCTCGAGATCGGATGCGACTGCAGCACCAGGTTGATGGCGCAAGCTACGGCAATGGCGGCGAAGACGAAGAAGAGAATGGCGTCCATGTTTTGATTCCTTCTAGAAGAGCGCCACCAGGAAGGCGGTGACAAGCAGATTCGCGAGCGCTACGGGGAACATGAACAGCCAGGCGAAGCGCATCAACTGGTCGTAGCGAAAGCGCGGCAGCGTTCCGCGAATCCAGATAAAGATGAACAGCAGGAACAGGACCTTCGCGCAGAACCAGAATACCGGCATCAGTAGCGTCTGCACGATCGGAATCAGGAATACGAGACCGACCAGAATGAACACGACGCCGAATACCGGGAACGTGAATTTATCCCATTTGCGCGCCGGCTGCAAGCCGTGGAAGATCATCATCGCGCCCGATGCAATGAACAATAGCGAGGCGATGTAGTTCCCGCCGAGCATGTCGGGGATGATCGGGTGCCATCCGCCGAGGAAGAGCAGTGTCGCGACCGAGCAGACCGTCACCATGTTGGCGTATTCGGCCATGAAGAACGAAGCGAACTGCATGCTCGAGTATTCCGTGTGGAATCCGGCGACGAGTTCGTTTTCCGCTTCCGGCAAATCGAACGGCACGCGGTTGGTCTCGGCGAAAGCGGCAATCATGAACAGGATGAAGCTCAGGATCTGCGGGAAGGGAAGCGCAAAAATGCTCCACTTCGGAAGGATTCCGAAATAGAATCCATCCTGCAGGTTCACGATTTCGCGCAGGCTGAGCGTATTCACCAGCAGCAGCGGAGCCGCGAGCGACAGCGCCAACGGCAGTTCATAACTGATCATCTGCGCGGAACTGCGCAGTCCGCCGATGAGGGAGTATTTATTGTTCGAAGCCCAACCGGCAAGCGCGACACCGTACACGCCCATTCCCGAAAGTCCAAGGATCAGCAGCAGGCCAATGTTCAAATCGGTGAGCTGCATCGACGTGTGGATGTTCGTGAACGGCACCGTGAACTCGCCCCCAAAAGGGATCACTGAAATTGCAATCAGCGCAAAGAAAACGGCGATCACCGGGGCGAGGCAATAGAACACGAGGTTGACGTGCGAAGGCACGAGGCCTTCCTTCGTGATGAGTTTGATCACGTCGGCGAGCGGTTGCAGCAGGCCATGTGGACCGACGCGATTGGGGCCCACGCGCAGTTGGATGTGCGCGATCACTTTGCGCTCGATCCATTGCAGATACGCGAGGGTCGTCATGAATACGAACATGACCACTGCGAGTTTGATGAGGCTGAGGATGAGGAAATCCATTGATTACTTGTACAGGCCTCCGGGGGCTTCCATCAGCGAGTTCAGAAGCTTCGAATGGCGGCCCAGGGATCCGGACGTGAACAGCGTATCATTCGCGGATTGTATGCTCTCGGGATGAACGGTGACGGGCACGCGGCCGTTCACCGGACTCGATTGGGCAGCGCCGCCGCTCGACAGAACCGGCAAGGGGACATTATATCCTCGAACGGTCGACCGGATCTCTTCGAAGACCTTGTCCGGCGTCCAGATGCCGATGTTCTTGCCCATTTCCTTGGCGAGCAGTCCGATGATTTCGAGATCGGATTTCGTTCCCATGACCTTCGCGGCACGCTTGAGGCGCTGCACTTCGCCGCAAACATTTGTGACCGTTCCTGTTTTTTCGTAGGCGGAGGCCGATGGTAGCACGATGTCGGCGAGCTTCGCCGATTCGGTAAGAAAGAGATCCTGCACGACCATGAACTTCGGCGCGTGGAAGGCTTGATTGACGTACGGATTCTCGCCGACGATCCACAAAAGGTCGAGTCCGCTCTCATCGAGGATCTCGTGGTAGCCGAGGCCCGGCTTGTCGACTGCGTGATAGCCGGGGCCGAGATCGGGCGTGACGCCCATGTCGACCGCGCCGCGGGAATTCGAATCGTCGACGAGGCAGACGTACTTGACAGGGATGCCGAGCGAATCGCCGAACGCGACCAGCTTGCGGACGCCCTCGCCCTTGATGGCGTCGCCGAAGATAATGACGAGGCTCGTTTCCGAAGCCAGGTTGTCGCGCAGCGACTGGACGCCCTCGAGTTCCTTGCCGGCCTCGACTCGCACACGCGACACCGAGTACTTGTCTTCGCGAACCGGTCCCTGAGTCACCGTATAGACGCGCGCCGCGTGATGGCGATTGGTCGCTCGGAGTTGGAACGCGAGGAACGGATGCTGCTGCGAAAGATCGCTACCGATCACCAGCGCGGCCTTCGTATTGTATAGATCCGCGGATGTCGCAAGCGCGTCCGTCTTGCCGCTCAAAGCATCGAGCAGCGTGACGACGTCGCCGCTGCGGCGATGGTCGATGTTATTCGTGCCCAGCACCGTGCGGGCGAATTTTTGCAGGTAATAATTCTCTTCGTTCGACGTGTGCGTGCCGCCGATCACGGCCGACTTGCCGCCCGCGTCCGCAACCGCCTTGAACTTCGCTGCGATCTCGACGAGAGCTTCCGACCAACTGATCGGTTCGAACTTCCCGTCGATCTTCTTCAGCGGCGACTGCAACCGTTCCGGATGCTCGACGAAATCGAAGCCGTAACGGCCCTTCACGCAAAGGAACTCATCATTGATTCCCGATCGGTCGCGATTATTGCCACGGATGATCTGGTCGTTGCGAACGCCGAGCGTCGTCTTGCAGCCATCGCCGCAGTGAGTGCAAATGGTTCCGACGTGCGTCATTTCCCATGGCCGCGTCTGATAGCGGTAAATGCCGCTTGTCAGCGCTCCGACAGGGCAAATGTCGATGCAGGCGCCGCATTCGTCGCACTCGAGATGGTCGCCTTGATTGGGTCCAATCTCCGCCAGCACGCCGCGATTGATGATGCCGAGCGCGCCGACGCCCATGCCTTCATTGCAGACGCGCACGCAGCGGTAGCAGAGGATGCACCGTGGCCCGTCGAAGTACACGACAGGCGACCATTGCTTCTCATCGACGTGATTCTTGGTCTCGAGGAAGCGGCTCTCGCCGGCGCCGTAGCGGAACACCATGTCCTGCAGTTCGCACTCGCCGCCTTTGTCGCAGACGGGACAATCGAGCGGATGGTTCGTCAAAAGAAATTCGAGCGTCCCCTTGCGAGCGGACGCGACTTGCTTCGAATCCGTGTGGACGACCATGCCTTCAGCGACGGGCTGCGTGCAGGCGACTTGCAGCTTCGGAGTCTTCTCAACTTCGACCAGGCACATACGGCAGGCGGCCTGCAGCGTATAGCCTTCGTAATAACAGAAGGCGGGGATTTCGATGCCGGCCTTCTTGGCCGCGTCGATGATCAGTGTACCCGGAGCGGCTTCGATCGAATGTCCGTCAATCGTGAGTTTTACTGTGGCTTTTCCTGGATCTGGCATGTTAGTGGATTCCAACCAACTCCCTCATCGAGGGCTTGCTCAGGTAATCGACGAACTCGTCACGGAACTTGGTGACGATCGAAATCGTCGGCAAGGCGGCAGCGTCGCCGAGCGCGCAGAACGTGCGGCCGAGCATATTCACCGAGAGCTCGTGGATCAAGTCGATGTCCGATTCCTGGCCCATTCCGTCGTGGTAGCGCTGCAGCATTTTCTTGAGCCACGTCGTACCTTCGCGGCACGGGATGCACCAGCCGCAGCTCTCATGAGCGTAGAATTTCATGATGCGCAACGCGAACTGCACCATATCCGTCGTCTCGTCGAGAACGACCATTCCGCCCGAGCCGAGCATCGATCCGATCTTCGCGACCGAATCGTAATCCATCGCGACATCGCACTCGTCGGCTTTCAGAATCGGACAAGAGGATCCGCCGGGAACGACCGCCTTCAGCTTGCGGCCTTTCCACACTCCGCCGGCGACTTCGTTGATGAACTTCATCATGTTCAGGCCGAGCGGAACTTCAAAGACTCCCGGATTGTTGACGTGACCGGAGATGCAGAGCAGACGCGTGCCGCCATTCTTAGGCGTTCCATAGGATGCGAACTTCGCGCCGCCATCGCGGATGATCGCGGGCACTGCGGAAAACGTCTCGACATTATTGAGCAGCGTCGGCGAAGCCCATGCGCCCGCGACCGCTGGAAATGGCGGCTTCATACGCGGAATGCCGCGCTTGCCTTCGATCGAATCGAGCAGCGCGGTTTCTTCTCCGCATTCATAAGCGCCGGCGCCTGAGTGCGTATAACAATCGAAATCGAAGCCGGTATTCTGGATGTTCTTGCCGAGCCAACCCTTCGCGTACGCCTCATCGATCGCCGTGTTCATGATCTCGATCAGATAGCGATACTCGCCGCGTATGTAGATGTAGCCCTTGTGCGAGTTCATCGTATGCGCGGCGATCATCATGCCTTCGAGCAACTGATGCGGATCGTATTCCATCAGCAGCCGGTCTTTGCATGTGCCGGGCTCGGACTCATCCGCATTGACGACGATGTACTTCGGCTTCGGAGAAGTGCGAGGGACGAAGCTCCACTTGAGGCCGGTCGGAAATCCCGCGCCGCCGCGGCCGCGCAGGGCGGACGCTTTCAACTCGTCGATGATCGCCTCGGGCGTCATCTGCCGGGCCTTGAGGAACGTCTGATATCCGCCATCGGCGAGATAGGTGTCGATCGAAGCCGAATTCGGAGTCCCGAAACGCCGCGTCAGCACGCGGATCTCGAGCGGGTGTGGAGTCAGTGGATACAGTGGACCAGTTGGCACGTTTTTCGATTTTCCTTAGGACTTTGTCGCCTTGCGAATGCCGTCGAGCAACTCGTCCATCTGCTCGGGGGTCACGTGGTGGTGGAAGTCGTAGTTGATCTGCACTGCCGGAGCCCACGAGCAGGCTCCCATGCACTCGACTTCCTCAAGAGAAAATACGCCATCGGCCGCGACCTGTTTGTGGCCCAGACCGAGTTTCTTCGAACAATGATCGTAGAGTTCCAGCCCGCCAACCAGCAGGCAGGAAATGTTCGTGCAGACCTGCACGTGATACTTGCCCATCGGCTTGCGGTGGAGCATCGAATAATAGCCGACGACTTCATCGACCTTGAGACGCTCGACGCCGCAGCGTTTGGCAACTTCCTGAATCAGTTCCTCGGTGATCGAGCCGGTTTCGTCCTGCGCGTAAATCAGCATGGGAACCACTGCCGACCGGGTCTTGCCTTCCGGATAGCAGGCGAGCATTTTGGCGAAGCGTTGTTCGAGCGCGGGTGAGAAGGTCATAGCGATTCTAGCGGTCGGTGTCTCCGAGGACGAAGTCCATGCTGCCCAGTGCGGCGATGGTGTCGGCGATGAGGCAGCCCTCGATCATTTTCGGAAGTCCCTGAATGTTGGCGAAACTCGGCGTGCGCATGTGGATGCGATACGGTTTTGCGGTGCCGTCGCTGACGATGTAATAGCCGATCTCGCCGCGCGGCGATTCGACGACCTGATAGACTTCGCCGACGGGGACGCGGAAGCCTTCGGTGACGATCTTGAAGTGATAGATGAGCGCTTCCATCTGCGTCTTCATCTTTTCCCGATCGGGGAGCACGACGTGAGGCGCCTCGGCCTGGAAGCGTCCGGACGGCATGCCTTCGAGCGCCTGCTTGATGATCTTCGTGCTCTCGCGCATTTCGTCGAGGCGGACGCGATACCGCGAGTACACGTCATTCTCGGTGCGCGTCGGGACCTTGAAATCGAACTTCTCGTAGCTCGAGTAGGGCGTGTTCTTACGGGCGTCCATCGCGAGTCCCGCGGCGCGCAGCATCGGACCCGTGATGCCCCATTCGAGCATCAGGTCGAGCGGCACAAAGCCGACACCCTTGGTCCGCTTCAGCCAAATCGGATTGGTCTCGAGCAGTCCCTCGTACTCATCGATCTTGCTCGGGAAGCCGTCGATGAATTTGCGGACGACCTTCTCCCATCCGCGCGGAGCATCGAGCGCGCAGCCGCCAATGCGTATGTAACTGGTCATCATCCGCTGGCCCGAGAACATCTCGAGAATTTTAAGAATCTCTTCACGCTCGCGGAAGCAATAGAAGAAGACGGTCATCGCTCCGATATCGAGCGCGTGTGTGCCGAACCAGACCAGATGGCTGTTGAGGCGCGACAACTCCGTCATCATCACGCGCAGCCATTGGGCGCGCTCGGGAATTTCGATTTGCAGCAGCTTCTCAACCGCGAGCGCGTAAACCAGGTTGTTGCTGAGGTTCGCGAGATAATCGACGCGGTCAGTCAGCGTGACCACCTGCTGCCAGGTCTTCTCTTCGCATTCCTTCTCGATGCCGGTATGGAGGTAGCCGATATCCGGCTCGGCGCGAACGATCGTCTCGCCTTCGAGATCGATCACGATGCGGAGCACGCCGTGCGTCGACGGATGCTGCGGACCCATGTTCACCGTCATCCGGCGTGCGCCGGTTTCGGAGACAGGCGCTTGCGGTGCGAGTTCGGAAGCTACGTGGTGGTCTTCGAGATGGAGAACTTTGCTCATGGATTATTCGCTCTTGTAGCTGTACTTGTAGCCGTGCACCGGGTAATCCTTGCGCAAGGGATGTCCAACCCAGTCGATGGGCATGAGGATGCGTTTCAAGTCGGGATGGTTACGGAAGACGACGCCGAACATGTCGTAGATCTCGCGTTCGAACCAATTGGCGCCGGCCCACACGGCGGTGGCCGAATCGATTTCGGGAAGTTGCTCTGGGCTGCCGCCATCGAGCGCGGCCTTGATGCGGATCCGTTCCCAGGTCGACGTGTTCTGCAAATGGTAGACGATCTCGAAGCGGCCCGTCTGCTTCGGATGCCAGTCGACACAGGTGACGGAACTGAGACGGTTCCATCCGAGGTCGTTCCTCAAAGTTTTCAGCACGGCGATGATCTGCGCGGCATCGACATCGATCGTCAGCTCTTTGAATTCGAACTTGCCGCCGGTGATCGAGGAATCGGCCTTCGCGGCCAGCGCGGCAGCGGCAGGATATTGTTTCAAGGCTTCAGGCAGCACGCTTGGTGACCTCCGCGTTGGTGCTGGTTTTATCAGCAGGATTGCGTTGCGCGATCGCCCAGTCGAGCGCGCCCTTCCTCCACACGTAAATGTAGCCGACCAGCACGAGTCCGACGAACAGCAGCATTTCAACGAAGCCGAACATCTTGAGCTTGCGGTACACGACGGCCCAGGGATACAGGAACACCGCTTCGATGTCGAGCAGGATGAAGATCATCGCGACCAGATAGAA
>DASXZC010000691.1:0-15476 GCA_036502165.1 Bryobacteraceae bacterium | reverse complement strand
CTTCGAGTGCGATCCGCTGCCAGCGTTCCATGCGCTTGGGTACTGCCTTTTCGAGTCCCGCTTCCGTACGTGAGGCGATGACGGGGATGATTTCTGAGACTCCGAGCTCCGTTGCCTTTTCGATCAGCAGTTCGAAATGATCGAACTTGATGAGCGATGCGAGCAGTGATACGGTGACCATCCGCGGCGCGGGAGGCAGGTCTTCGATGATTCGGAACTCAACGAATTCCTTCCGCGCGGCTGCGATCTCGGCGAGGTATGCGCGGTCGCCATCGCTGATTTCGTAGCGCTGGCCCGCTTCTACTCTGAGGACACGTGTTAGATGGCGTGCGTCTTCACCTTCGATGACTGCCCCGCCCTTCCTCACTTCTGAAACAAAGAATCTGCGTCGCGCCATGAATTTCTATGATCGCTTGTTTCGAGGCCGCGCTATCCTGAAAAGTCTATGATCGCTTCCCTCCGCGGAGTCCTGCTCGAGAAACATCCCAATCAGGTTGTCGTCGATTGTCAGGGCGTCGGCTACGACGTGACGATTCCGGTGTCGACGTTTTCGCAGTTGCCGGAGGCGGGACGCGAAGTGATCCTGAGGATCCACACGCACGTCCGCGAGGATGCGCTCGCGCTGTTCGGATTCTTCACATCGAATGAAAAGCTGCTGTTCGAGAAGCTCACAGGCGTCAGTGGAATCGGGCCGAAGTTGGCGATTACGGTCCTCTCAGGACTGCCGGTGAGCGACTTGGTTGCGGCCATTCGCGGCGGCGCGATTGAAGTTCTCGTGAAGGTTCCGGGCATCGGCAAGAAGACGGCCGAGCGGATCGTGCTCGAGCTCAAAGACAAGCTGGACTTGCTGGGAGCCGCGGCCGCATCCTCGCAGATTGGGCCCGTGAAACCGAAGTCCGCGTTTTCGCAGGTCGAAGAGGATGTCATCTCGGCGCTCATCAACTTTGGATCGAACCGCGCTTCGAGCGAGGCGGCCGTACTCAAAGCCAAACACGAAGGCGCGGCGAGTGAGGATTTCGAAGTCCTCTTCCGCCGCGCCTTGAAATTGGTTCGCTAGGATCTATTGCTGCGCTTGAATCGGCAACAGGAATCCGGTGTCCGATTGGACGCCCGAGACCTGAAGCTGGATCGGCATATCGCCATCCGGAGCGTTCGCAGGGACCTGAACGACGACGTTATAAACACCGGGTAAACCGGTGATCAGTGCCGCTCCCTGAGCGGGCACGCCCACGCCATTGAACAGCACCAGCGGAGTCTTGACCAGCGGAGCATACGTTCCGTCAGGCACGACGATTCCAGGATCAAACGAAGGGTCTGTAGGGCCTAATCCGACCGCTGTGATATTGATCGTTTCACCGGGTTGCGCGGGGCTCGAGGTGGATCCGGGGAATAATCCGACAGGCCCGACGATCGTCCCGTCGAGGTGAGTGGCCTGGACGTAGACATTATTCCAGAGGAAGAATGCCGGCGCCACGGCTTCCACATCGATGTCGTACGCACCCGTGGACTGAGTTCCATTGTTGACTACGACAGGCAGCAAGCCAACGGCGTTAGTGTTCGGAACGACCACTCGTATGCGCGAGGGATCGAGAGCCATGATGTACCCAGGCACTCCGCCAAAGGTGACTTGCACTCCGTCGGCGACGTTGGGAAATTGGTCATTGATCAGTTCGTCCGGCGATATGGATCGCGAGGTTGGGGAAAGTTGCGACCCCCTGACGCTGACGATCTCACCGGGCGTGAACGTAGTCGATGTCCCCTGTGGATTGAGGACGTTCGTTATAAACGGCACCGTCGGCACAAAGGCCGGTTGTATGACGTACCGCTGATCGTACGTGATGTCGCCGCCAACGAGGCCATCGTTGTTCGATGCAAGGCCGGAGACGTAGAAGATGATCGGGCCAGCGTTGGGATCAGTGGGCGGGGTCCACACGAAGTTCCAGCTTTGAGAGCCGGGGAGCTTCTTATTGATGAACGTGCCGTTGAGGGTCTGTTCCAAATAGCTGAGCGGCTGCTGATAGGGGCAACTCGTTCCCTGGGAAAAATTCACGGCGCCGATGTTCGTGCACAGCAGCCAGGTGTCGCCGTTGGGTCCGGGTGTGAAAGTGCCGCCTTGGAATTGAATGTCCTGTTCGAGGCGCGCCGTCAACTGAAAACCCCAGCGTGAAGCTGTGGAATCGGTAACCGTTACACTGACGTTCTGAGCGACGCCGGGCTGATAAGTGGTGCCTCCGCTGAAGGTCATGGTCACGGAGCCATAGCCGATTGGGCCGACCGTATGGCAGAGGGTACAATCCCCTTCACTCGGAACTCCGGCTGAGGCTTGGGTGGTGCCCGCTGAATGGGCTTGTGCGATTGCTGCCGCGCACACCGCGGCCAACAATGTCTTGGTAAACAGATCTCGATGCAACATTAGGCTCTAAACTGCAATGGTCAACTGATTGTACCAAGCTGCGGGCCAGGCCCGGTATCAAATCACTGCTGGAGCACGCCGCAGGCCATGGCGTCGCACGCGGATTTCCCTGAAACAATTGGGCGGCGGGAACGACCAGCTGTGCCCCGGCGTCACTGACCGTGAACTTCGGGCGACACCCTTGACATCCCGCGAAGTTCATGATTAGCTGTACCTAGCACGCTACCCTAGCCGTCGGAGTGAACATCTTGCCAGCGCCCAATTCCGCACAGACCGCACTCGATCTTTTGGTCCTGACCGTTCTTGAGAAGCGAGGACCCTTGCACGGATACGGCATCGCCAACTCGATCGATGAACTTTCCGAAGAAGCGTTGAAGGTCGAGGAAGGATCATTGTATCCGGCCTTGCACCGGATGGAGGAATCCGGCTGGATCTCCGCGGAGTGGACGGTGACCGAGAACAAGCGGCGGGCGCGGATCTATGAGATTACGCGCGCGGGTAAGAAGCACCTGGCTGCCGAGACTGAGCGTTGGACGAACTTTTCAAAGGGCGTCGCGCGGGTTTTGAAGTTCGCTTGAGAGAGAGAGGAACATCCGCTATGTCGTGGCTCACGCGATTTCGTAATGCGGTTCGTCCGGGCGCTCTCGAGCAGGAACTCGATGAGGAGATGCGCGACCATGTCGAGCGGAGGATCCAACAACTGGAGGCGTCCGGGGTCGCACACGAGGAAGCCGTGCGGCGCGTGGGGATCCGATTCGGAAATATTTCGAAGTTGCGCGAAGAGAGCCGTGATGCGCGACTGACGCGGTTTGTGGATGGGACCATTCAGGATCTGCGGTACGCGCTGCGGCTGATGGTGAAGAGTCCGGGATTCACGGCGACGATCGTGGTGTCGCTGGGACTCGCGATCGGGGCGAATACGGCCGTGTTCTCGATCCTCGACGCGGCGTTGTTGCGGCCGCTGCCGGTCGCGGATCCGGAGCGGTTGATTTCCCTCTCCGCGCCCGGCATTACCGATCCAGGCGCGGATCCCTCGCCGGAGCGTCTGGCGTTCAGCTATCCGCAACTCAAGGGATTTCGTGCGGCACTCGGAACCGGTGCGGCGCGTCTGGCTCTGTTCAATTTCCCCAGAGCCGCGGAAGTTCGTGGAGTTGAGGCGGACGCGCCAACGGAACATGCGGTCAGCCAGTTTGTATCCGGCGACGCGTTTCAGATGTTGGGTGTGACCCCGGCTCTCGGGCGTTTGTTTACAGCCGATGATGACCGGACACCGGGCGCGCATCCGCTCGTGGTGCTGAGTTATGACTACTGGCAGAGCCGATTCCATGGGGATCCGGGAGTGTTGGGGCGGCGGATCATCGCCGGAGCGGTTCCGAACGAAATCATCGGCGTCGCGCAGAAGGGATTCTTCGGCATCGAACCGGGACAGATGGTGCAGTTGTGGCGGCCCGCGATGCAATACGACAAGCAGGCGTTCGAAGAGGCAGGCTGGTCATGGTTTGAAATCATCGGACGCCTGGCGCCGGGGGCAACGACTGAGCGAGTGGCAACGGCGCTGCAGCCGGTGTGGAGCGATAACAACGCGGCGATGTTGAAGCGGATGCCGACGCTGCCACAAGCGATCCGCGAGCAGTTCCTGAAATCGAAAGTGATCGTACGGTTGGCGCCGAACGGAGTTTCAGGATTCCGCCGCGCCTATGAGACCCCGCTGTGGGTGATCTTCTGTGTCGCATTGGCGATCCTGGCGATTGCGTGCTCGAATGTCGCAAGCCTGCTGTTGGCACGCGCGGCGTCGCGGGCGAGCGAGGTCGCGATGCGAGTGTCGCTCGGGGCCGGACGGTTGAGGCTGGTGCGGCAACTGTTGACCGAGAGCGTTTTCTATGCGCTGGTGGCCGGAGCGCTGGGCTGGATTTTGGCGAAGGCGATCGCGCCGTTGCTGGTTGAAGCGCTGTCGTCGAAGCAGCAGGAAGTCGCGCTGCTGCTGCCTATGAACTCGACGGTGCTGCTGTTCAGCACGGCAGTTGCGCTGTTGGCGGCAGTCCTTTTCGGATTGCCTCCGGCGTGGCAGGCATCGAGGTCACAGCCGATTCAAGTGATGCGGGGAGTGAGCGGACAGGCCGGGAAGCTGAAGCTGGGACGCTTCTTTGTATCCGTTCAAGTGGCGTTCGCGTTCGGCCTGGTGATTCTCGGGGCGGCATTTCTATTCAGCCTGCGCAACCTGGTGCACGTCGATCCTGGGTTCCGGCCGGAAGGGGTCACGGCGTACACGATCCTGCTGGGTGATCCGAAATTGTCCGAAAGTGCAGGAAATCAACTGACGCGGCAACTGAGGGATCGCGTGGGCGCGCTGCCTGGCGTGACTGGCACGGCCGGCACTGCGTTCGCGATCTTCACGGGGTCGAGCATGACCGATCAGATCATCATTCCAGGCAGGCCGCCGAGCGAGCAGCAAGAACTCTTCTACGCGGTGACGGATGAGTACTTCCGTACGATGGGGACTCCGCTGATGGCCGGGCGCGACTTCGAACGTGGGGACGCGGAGAAGAAGGACGAAACGCCGGCGATCGTTAACCAGGCTTTTGCGGCGAAATATTTTGCGGGAGCCGATCCGATGGGCCAGCGCTTTCGCGATCCGTCTGATAGGCCCACCTTCGTCATCGTCGGGATTGCCGGGAACACTCACTACGACGATCTGCGCGGCACGACGCCTCCGATCGTGTATTTCCCGTTGAAGGGATTGAGTGGTTGGCTGTACGTGCGTTCGGCTGGTGCGGCGACGCCGGTTCCTGAAATCGATCGGGAAGCGCGGGCGGTGCGTCCCGGCATGCGCGTTGGCGAAGTGTATCCGCTCGAGTCGTTGATCCGCGGCAAGATTCTCAAAGAACGTCTGCTGGCGGTGACCGGTGGAACGCTCGGTGCGCTGGGTCTGGTGCTGGCGGCGATCGGACTATTTGGATTGCTGAACTACTCAGTCGAGCGCCGCACGAAAGAGATCGGGATCCGGGCGGCACTCGGGGCGCGGTTCGGCCAGATCGTGGGACTGGTGCTGCGCGAGGCCGTTGGACTGGTGGCGTTCGGACTGGTGCTCGGTTTTGGCGCGGCAGTCTTCACGCTGGGGGCGCTCGAGAAGCTGTTGTTCGGGATCCGGCCCGCGGATCCGCAGGTGGCGGTCGCGGGCTGCCTCGTATTCCTGATTGCGACGTTGGTCGCGGCGGGATTACCGGCGCGGCGTGCGGCAGCTGTAGATCCGATGACGGCGTTGCGCTCCGAATGAATGGCGCTCGTTACCAGCGCGGAAGAATCCGGCGCCAGTCGGGATCGATCCTCGACCGCATCTCCGCCTCGTCGTCACGCTTGCGATAGGGGAGTTTGTCGTAGCGCTCGCGCCCGCGTGCCAACTGGTCGTAGTCGAGTTCCACCCCGAGTCCAGGTTTGTCGCCGATGTGCACGGCGCCATCGACGATGGGAACGCGTCCGCCGAGTACGACTTCATCGATCGAGGTCTGCCACGGATAATGCGTATCGCAGGCATGCGTGAGGTGCGGCGATGAACAAGCTGCGTGCGCCATGATCATCATGCTTACGCCGAGATGATTGTTCGAGTGCATCGACAATCCGAGCCCGAGCACTTCACACAAATTCGAGAGTTGCTGCTGCTTGCGGATGCCGCCCCAGTAGTGCGGATCCGAGAGGACGATCTGCACGCCATCCTGCTTCCAAGCCTCCGGCACGGCGGCGAACGAAGTCACGGCGACGTTCGACGCGAACGGCGTATCGATGCCTTCGGCGAGCAGGCGCCGGCGAACTTCCGCCATCCCGTCGATTCCCGCGCAGGGATCCTCGAGGTAGCCGCCATCCTTCAACTCTTCCTTCAACTCACGCCCGACGCACACGGAGGTCTCGACTGACCATGCGGAATTAGGATCGATGCGCAACGGATAATTCGGTCCGAATTCGGCGCGCAGTGCACGGATGGCAGCGATCTCCTGATCGGGATCGAAGACGCCGCCCTTGAGTTTGATCTCATGGAAGCCGTAGCGCCCGATCATCTGATGGCATTGGCGAACGATCGACTGGGGAGTCAGGCACTCGCCGTATTCGTCCTCACGAATGTCCTCGGCGAGTCCGCCACCGCCGGCGTGTTTGTAAAACAGGTAGGCGGAAAACGGAGCGGCGCTGCGAGCCCGTCCACCGGCGATATCGCACAGGGGCTTGCCGACGGCTTTACCGATGATGTCGAGGCAGGCGACCTCGATCGCCGCGTAGGCGCGAACCGGTTCATCGGCCGGATTCTCACCGGGAACGAGGAAGGTCTGCGAGCGATCTCCCGGGCCGAGGGTGCCGCGATTGAGATCCTGCCACAGCGACGTCAAGGCGAAGGGATCCATGCCGATGACGCGCCGGCGCAATCGCTCGAACACCGCCAGTTGCTTGTCGCCGCCGTAGGTCTCGCTGATGCCTGAGAACCCGTCCGTCGTCTTCAGTTCGACAATCGTCCGCAACGCGTAGGGCGCGTGAAGACCGTAGGAACTGCGCAGGGGTCCATCGGCAACCGCCACCGGATGCAAATGCAGTTCATTGATTATCAAGGGATATCGGCCCTACTAGGAATGGAGGCTATGACTTGCGGGCGCCGCGTTGCGGGGACTTCACCTTCGACTGCCGCAGCTTACGCGCCTTGCGCTTCGGCTTGGTGATGATG
The DNA here is from genome assembly GCA_036502165.1 of Bryobacteraceae bacterium. Classification (GTDB taxonomy): domain Bacteria; phylum Acidobacteriota; class Terriglobia; order Bryobacterales; family Bryobacteraceae; genus F-183. The sequence continues at coordinate 8,361 of DASXZC010000691.1, read as the reverse complement.
AACGTGCCGCTGCCGAGATATTCGGCCTGGAACAGCTTCTCGGTATTCTCTGCTTTTGCCAAGTTTTGTAACTCCTGTTGCTTTTGCCTGAATTAGGCTGTGAAACTCTAATTGTAGCATCCGGACCCTCATGAAACGACTCGCCGTCCTCTTCGTCCTGCTGATCGGCCGGTTTTATGCGGCTGAGACCAAGCCGCCGAGCGACCTGTTTACGCAGATCGACTCAACCATGGATACGCTCGAGCGGATCACCGGTTGGAAGGCGAAGCACAAGGTGCAGGCCGAATGGATCAGCCGCGAAAAGCTGCACAACTTCGTTGAAGCCCGCCTCAAAGAGGAGGTCAAGCCCGAGGACATCCGCATCGAGCAGCTCACCTTGCGAATGTTCGGCCTCATTCCGGAAGGCTTCGATCTGCGCAAGACGACCGTCGACCTGGTCACTGAACAGGCCGCCGCGTTTTACGACTACAACCGCAAGAAGCTGTTCGTTCTCGATACCGAGGATGACGAAACGGAACGCCGCATCACGCTCGCGCATGAACTGGCCCATGCGTTGGCCGATCAACGATTTTCATTGAAGAAGTACATGAACGCGGGCATCACGAGCGATGATGCCTCCACTGCTCGGCAAGCCGTAGTCGAAGGTCAGGCGACGTGGCTGATGTGGGCTTTCCTCGCGGCGCGCGATGGCAAGGTAGCCGGTGTGCCCAGCGCGTTGGCGGACATGGCGTCGAAGGTGGCGGATTCGTCGCAGGATCAGTTCCCAGTGTTGTCGGGGGCTCCGCTGTATATGCGCGAGTCGATGATGTTCCCCTATACCAAAGGCTTGACGTTCCAGGATGCACTGTTCAAGAGAGACGGTCAGAAGTCGTTCAGCGAAGTTTTCGTGCATCCTCCTGCGAGCACGCAGCAGATCCTGCATCCGGATGTTTACGAGAAAGGAACGAAGCCAAGCGACGTCGACTTGCCCAGGATCGCGGAGCGCAAGAAGTATCGCGAGGTCGCCGAGGGGAGCGTCGGTGAACTCGATCATCACACGCTGCTCAGCCAGTACATCGATGAGAAGACGGCGGACACAGTGGCTCCGCTGTGGCGCGGCGGCGATTTTCGGCTGTACGAAACCAAGGGCAAGAACCGGCAGCCGCTCTTGAGCTACGGGTCGATGTGGGATTCTCCGGCGACTGCGACGCGCTTCATGAAGCTCTACAAGAAAATCCTCGCCGGGAAATGGAAGCACCTCAAACTTGAACATGAAACCGCCGACGAGCTCTCCGGCACGGGCGATTACGGCCCGTTCCGCGTGTGGCGAAAAGACAATGTGGTATACAGCCTCGAAGGAGGGTTACACTAAAAACGTATGCGCATCATGAGCCTTGTCGGAGTCCTCTCCGCCGCCCTTTCGTTCGGCGCCGATTTACCTAAGCAATCTCCTGAACTTGTCATCAATTACCCGAGCGGCGAGAAGCAACTGCTCTCGAAATACCGCGGGAAAGTGGTGCTGGTGCAATTCCTGTTCACCACGTGTCCGCACTGCCAGCGCACGGCGGGGACGTTCTCGATTCTGCAGAACGAACTCGGGTCTCGCGGCTTGCAGGTTGTAGGTGTTGCGTTCAACGAAATGTCGTCGATGCTCGTGCCCGATTTCGTCAGGGACTTCAAGCCGTCCTTTCCGATCGGCTGGGCGGACCGCGATCATGTATTGAATTATCTGGGCCTCACAGTGTCGGATCGCTTTGTGGTTCCGCAGGAAGTGCTGATCGATCGCAAGGGCGTGATTCGCATGATGTCGCCTCCGCAAGGGGACGCGAATATGCAGGATGAGAAGTATATGCGCGCGAAAATCGAGGAGCTGCTCGGTGGTCCGGTGCACGCTCACAATACGCCGGCGGCTACTGCATCGAAGGCAGCCGTTCCACACCATTAATTTCTAATACAGCGGCTTCTCGCCGGGCGGACGCGTCTTCCAGCGACGGTGCAGCCACAGCCATTGGTCGGGAAACTCACGGATCACCTGCTCGATGACCGCATGTACGCGCCGCGTATCTTCGAGCGCATCGCCTGACATTTCGACGATCGGATAGAACTTCAGAACGTAACCATCCTCGGCGTCGTTCCATAGAGCGAATCCGGGGATCACCGCCGCACCCGTATGCGCAGCCAGGCGCGCGAACGCCGTGCCCGCGCAGGCTGGAGTTCCGAAAAAGTCGATGAAGGCGCCTTCGTCGAGCGCGGCATTCTGATCGATGAGGATCCCCACTGCTTCGTTATTCTTTAGCGCGCGCAGGATCTGGCGTGCGGCATCCTTCTTCGAGATGATCCGATTGCCGCCCAGTTGGCGGCGGGACTCGACAAATTCATCGATGCGAGGATTGTCGAGCGGACGAACTACGACGTTCATCGGCTCGGTCATCAGGCCGTGAGCGAATGCGCTCAGTTCCCAATTGCCCATATGCGCGGTCGCGAAGAGGACGCCTTTGCCGCGCGCCTTGGCTTGTTCGAAGTGTTCGAGACCGTCGTAACGAATTACAGAGGAAATGTTTTGGGCGTTCAGCGAGGGTAGTCTGGAGAACGTAATGAGTGACCGCGCGATCGATTGGAAGACGCCGTCCACGATGCGTTCCGGCTCGTGCAATCGGGCGATTTGGGCGACGTTCCGCATCCCCACTCGGCGGAGCTTTGGGACGCCCAGATCGAGCACATCCACGTAGAATTGAGCTAGGCCGCGCACTACACGGTCAGGCGCGATCGCCAATGTCCACAGGATGAATCGGACCAGCCAGTACGCCGCCAAGGTTGTCGCGTCCGCCTAGACGATCCATCCGCCGCCGATGACGAGGTCGCCCTGGTACACGACGGCCCCCTGCCCCGGAGTCACGGCTCTTTGCGGCTCATCGAACTGCACATCGAGGTTCGATCCGTCGCCGCGTGGCGTGATGGTCGCACTCGCGGCAAGGTGCCGATTGCGGATCTTGACCTCGCCACGGATTGGTCCCGCGGGCGGCTCAATCGAAATCCAATTGAACTCACGGACCTGCATGCGTCCACGCAGCAGATCGTCGTTCCTGCCAACGATCACGCGCTGCGAAGCGGGCTCGGTGGCGATGACGTATAACGGCTCGGCAGCCGCAATGCGAAGGCCCTTGCGCTGGCCGACGGTGAAGTGATGGACGCCCTGATGCTCGCCGAGAACCTGTCCATCGGGCGTGACGATTTCGCCGCGCGTCTGGTCGCGGGGAATTCCCTGCTCCTCGAAATAGGCGTCAATAAAGGCCGCATAATCGCCGTTGGGAACGAAACAGATCTCCTGGCTATCGGGCTTCTCGGCCACGGGAAGTCCGAGCTCACGAGCCAATTCGCGCACCTGCGGCTTCAACATTCCTCCGAGCGGGAACATCGTGCGGGCGAGTTGCGGCTGCGTCAATCCGAACAAAAAATACGTCTGATCCTTGCCCTGATCGACGCTGCGGCGCATCTCGTAGCGGCCGGTCGCCTCGTTGCGCGTGATGCGCGCGTAGTGGCCGGTGGCGATGCGGTCCGCGCCGACGCCCTCGGCCATCTCGAGGAACTGATCGAACTTGATCATGTTGTTGCAAAGCGTGCAGGGGATCGGCGTGCGTCCGTTCACATAGTCGTCGACGAAGGGCTTCACGACCTGCTCCTCGAAGCGCTTTTCGAAATTGACGACGTAGTAGGGGATGCCGAGGTGCTGCGCCACATAGCGCGCGTCGTAGACGTCGTCGATCGAGCAGCAACGTCCACTGGGCGCGTCGGTCGCGAGTGCGGGCAAGCGGCGCTGGTTCCACAGTTGCATCGTGAGTCCGACGATGGAGTGGCCGTCGCGATGCAGCAAGGCCGCAACAGCGGAGCTGTCGACTCCGCCGGACATGGCGACTGCTGTCAGATTCGATGTCATAGTCCCTTACTTCTTTTCCTGCAACGCTTGTCCGAGCAATGTCTTAATCACGGCCTGCCGGCTGACGTTGAGCTGCGCAGCGCGGCGATCGAGATCCCGCAGCATGCCTTGCGTGAGATCGACGTTCACGCGCTGGATTGGCTTCACGACGGTGAACTTGCCCGTGAAATAGGCCGACACATCTTGTCCGCGCGACGCCTGATCGGCGATCTCATCGGCGGATAGCGTTGCCTTAGACGTTTTCCGCATAACTTCGCACCTCTTCCTTGGTCGCTTTCCAGGCCGTGATGAGATGGAAGTATTCACCGCCGGCATCGTGCCTCACCTCATAGGTGACTGAACAAAGACCACCTCGGCACCATCCGATGGCTCTGAATTGCGTCGGGTCATCGTTTTTCTGGTCGACCAGATAAGCCTGATCGAAAATCTCCCGCGCCGCGTTCAAACTTACGCCGTGCTTGCGCTTTACCTCGCGGCTCTTCAGCGGATCGAACTCAAAGCGCATCGGTATATATAACAGTTATACCAAGCCGAGCCGGCCCTTCGCTCATCCGACGGCGACGGGCGACAATCGCCGCAGGTGCGCGGCTGAGGCGACTACTGCTTCGACTAGCGCGGCGACTTGGTGCTCGTCGTTCTGGCGCCCCAAGGAGAACCGTATGCACGAGCGCGCGTCATCCTTCGATAGTCCGACGGCGGTCAGGACGTGCGAGGGTTCGACCGCTCCGCTCGAACAGGCGGCGCCGCTCGAGACGGCGAATCCTTTCAGATCGAGAGCGATCACCATTGCCTCGCCTTCGATGCCTTCGAACAGGATGTTGGAGGTGTTGGGAGTCCGCGGGCTGGCGGCGCAGTTCGCGCGTGCGTGCGGCACTGACGCGAGGATCTCGCGCTCCAGACGATCGCGCAGCTCGGCGATTCGGGCCGTTTCAGAGGCAAAATTCGAATTGATCCACTCTGCTGCACGCCCCATTGCGACCGCTCCCGGCACGTTCTCAGTTCCGGGGCGCCGCTCGCGTTCCTGCTTGCCGCCGCGCATCAACGGAGCCAGTTTTACTTTGTCGCGGACGTACAGAGCTCCGATTCCCTTGGGCGCGCCGAACTTGTGGCCGGAGACGGTGTAGAGATCCGCGCCGGTATCCTCGAGCGGCAACTTGCCGGCGGCTTGCACGCCGTCGGAGTGGAACAGCACTCCGGATTCGCGAGCCAACTCCGCGATCTCGCGCACGGGCTGCACCGTTCCGACTTCGTTATTCGCGTGCATGATCGAGATCAACACCGTATCCGGCCGTAAGGCACGCCGCACATCGCGGACGTCGATGACTCCCGATCCGCCGACGCCTACGTACGTCACAGCTACGCCCTCGGCTTCGAGTTCGCGGCACACATTCAACACCGCGGGATGCTCGATGGTCGACGTGATCACGTGCTTCGTGGAACGTGTGGACGCCCCGACGGCGCCGGTGATTGCGAGATTGTCGGCCTCGGTTCCACCACTGACGAATACGATCTCCGTCGCCTTACGCGCGCCCAACAAACGCGCCACTTGACGCCGCGCGATCTCTAGCCGTTGCTTCGCCGCCTGCCCAAAATGATGGATACTTGACGCATTCCCGTAGGACTCCGTCAGCACCGGCAGCATCGCTTCGATCGCTTCCGGCGAAACAGGAGTCGTCGCGTTATGGTCGAAGTAACACCGCACAATAATAGTTTAGCGAACGAGTCAATATGATCACCCTCACGACCGACTTTGGCGTTACCGACCATTACACGGGGACCATGAAGGGCGTCATCGCCTCCATCGCACCGCGCGTGCCGGTCGCGGACATCACTCACCTGATCGAGCCTTTCAACATCCTTGATGGGGCGTTCACGATCGCGGAAGCCTATCCGTACTTCCCGAAGAAAACGATCCACGTGGTCGTCGTCGATCCCGGAGTGGGAACTTCACGCCGCCCGATTTTGGTCGAAGCCGGAGGCCAGTATTTCATCGGTCCTGACAACGGAGTCTTCTCACTGATCTATGCGCGCGAGCGTCCGCACAAAGTCCGCGCGATTACGAATGAGAAGTTCTTTCTTCCGACTCCCAGCCGGACTTTCCATGGCCGCGACATCTTCGCACCGGCGGCCGCCCACCTTGCAAAAGGGGCCAAATCCGCACAATTCGGCAAGCTGATCAGCGATCCGATACAGCTTACCGGTCTCACTCCCGAACGCTCTGGCAAACGCGTCTGGACCGGCACGGTGCTCAAGGTCGACCACTTCGGGAACCTGATTACGAACTTCCACTCCTCTGAATTTCCCCAGATTGCGACGCAGCCTTTCGAGATGCTGGTGGGCATCCAGACGGTGCGCCTGCTGGCGTTGCATTATCAGGATTCGAACATCGGCGGCCTCTTCGTCATCGTCGGCAGTTCCGGATATTTAGAAGTGTCGACCAGCCAGGGCTCCGCGGCCAAGATCCTTGGTTGCGGCGCCCAGGCTCCAGTCGAATTGACCATTTGGTAGACGCGCGCTTACTGGACCGCGGGAACGGCGACGGTGTGCCCCAGCGTGACGAGCGTGCGGCCCGACACCGTGTCGAAGATCTCGAGCGTTGGGACGGTCTTGCATGATTCAGCCGCGGCTGTGGGCGCGGTTGACGGAGGCGGCACCGTCGACGCGGGGATCGTGATTTGCGCGCGGATCTCTTTGCGTTCGTTGGTCGCGAGACTCAGATCCGTGTCGCTTCTCAAGTCGAGCGCCGCACTCTTGCCTGGCGAAACCACCAGTGTTCCGGACTTCAAAACATTGCCGTTTCCATCGAGAAACGAAACTTTCGCCGTGCAGACGACTCCCACGGCGTTCGACTGTATGCCGGGATTCAACAGATTCAGACGCGCGGTTTGCGTGTCCGCAATGCCGATCATGCCGGTCGTGCGGACCTCCGGAATGGGCGCGGAAATCGGTGTTTGAGCCATCGATGCCGCGCTGACCAGCGCGAAGGCACACGTCAAGCGTATACATAGAAACATGCTATTCATCCTCCAGATTCGATTTTTAGGAACTGGCGGCTTTAGAAGCACCGCCGTTCGATTCAGACAAACCCAGCTGAATGGGGCGAAGTTTCGGGAGCGCAGAGAAATTTCCGCCAACGAATTCGAGCACGAAACGCCCTGCAAATCGAATCCGACGACTTACCCCGTGCTACTATATTTCAATTGCCGCCAGCGATTTCCAGCTCCCTTTCGCAGCGCGCAGGCCTCTGGTTCTTGCAATCCGGAATTCAGGAATCGAATGGCGGCGTCGCTCGCTACCATCACACTGACCACGCCCGAAATGCCCGCATTTCTACGGAAATCACCGGCTATGCGGCGAGCGCGTTCGTCTATCTACATACGTTGCTGGGCGAACCGCAATACCTTGACCGAGCCATCGCCGCCGCACGCTACCTCTGCCGCGAGGCTTGGGATTCCGGGAGTTCAACTTTCCCTTTCGAGCCGGTCGAGCCTGGTCAGCAAGCGTACGCGTATTTCTTCGATTGCGGCATCATCATTCGCGGACTGCTGGCCGTCTGGCGAGCGACAGGCGACAACGAATTCCTCGAAAAGGCCAAGGAAGCGGGGCTCGCGATGGCATTCGACTTCCTCGCAGATACGGCGGTGCATCCGATTCTGGCGCTGCCCGACAAGCAGCCGCTCGACTATGAACCGCGATGGTCGCGTCAGCCGGGTTGTTATCAGTTGAAGTCCGCGCTAGCGTGGCGCGATCTTGCGGAGGCTACCGGTGAGAAGGCGCTCGAGTTGCCCTTCGAACGCATGCTCGCTTATTCTCTGGCGACTCACGATTCTTTTCTGCCTGGTAACGCGAACCCCGAACGGGTGATGGATCGACTGCACGCGTATTGCTATTTTCTCGAAGCACTGCTGGCCGTGGCCGATCGGCCCGCTGTCGCTGATGCATTATTCGCGGGAATTTCGAGAGTCGCCGGACTGCTTCGAGAAATCGCGCCGATCTTTGCGCGCTCCGATGTGTACGCGCAATTGCTTCGCGTGCGTATGATCGCGGCTCGGCGGGGCGTTGGCCTCCTCGATTTCGGCGCGGCGGAAGAAGAAGCGAACGCCATCGCGACGTTCGTCCGCGACGATGGCGGATTCTGGTTCGGACGCAAGGGCGACGAGTTCCTTCCGTTCTCGAATCCGGTTTCGACGGCATTCTGTATGCAGGCGATCGCGATGTGGGAGTCCGGCCGCGACCTCCCGCTGGGCGCGCTGATTTAGGCCGAAGCCGTGCCAGCCGCCACCGGAATCAAACTGGTCTTCGCGTCCTGCTCGGAAGATCTGATCGAATCTCTGATCGAACATGTCTCGGAAATCGGCGAGCCTTTGCCCGTCGTGGTGGTTGCGGAATTCCAACCGCCGAACTCGAGCGCGGAGTGGATCCCTTACCGCCTCACATGGACTCCCGAG